>JADGIS010000009.1 GCA_015233825.1 Erysipelotrichaceae bacterium RD49 | reverse complement strand
CTGTAACTAAAGAGAACGTGCTCAAAGTTCTTCACGCGCAACATTATAGTAAAAGCAGAAGGTTACGTCATCAGGCTCCCAATTTTCATCATTAGGGGTCGCGGCCAGTGGTGCTATTTCTTTTCTTTCTATATGGTTCTTTCGCTTCTTTTCGCTTATTATTACCTTATGCCGTTTTCAAAAAAATGAGCGGTCCTATATACAGTTCTTGATAGGATTTGCCTTATGTTAAGAATTAGATATCAGATGATGGAGGAACGTGATGGAAACAGGGAATAAAAGAAAATCGCTTACCGGTCAGGTAGAAGAAGAAATCCTGGACTATATTCAGAAAACACCGCTTGAAGTGGGTACAAAAATGCCCAATGAGTTTGAACTCGCTCAAATTTTTGGGGTGAGCCGCTCAACCATTCGTGAAGCTGTCCGATCGCTGACCACTTCAGGTGTCCTGGAAGTACGCAGAGGGTCTGGAACGTTTGTCTTGAAAACGACAAAAGATGCCGAACCTGGTGATCCGCTTGGTCTTGCGGGCAGAAAGGACAAGTACAGACTGGCTTTTGAACTTCTTGAAGTTCGCTTTATGGTCGAACCCGAAATTGCTGCAAGAGCAGCAATGAATGCCGAAGAAGAAGATTTAGCTTTGCTGAAGCAGCTATGTGATGAAACAGAAAATTTATATATGGAAAATAAAGACCATACCCAAAAGGATATTGAGTTTCATACCGCAATCGCCCGTTGTTCGAAAAATAGAGTCGTGGAAAAGCTGATTCCCATTATCAATTCTGGAGTGACAGCTTTTGTGGACCTGACGGGAAGAAAATTGAAAGAAGAAACGATCAGAACGCATCGCAACCTGACAAACTCTATTGTCAATCGGGATCCGGAAGGGGCCCGATATGCCATGATCAACCACTTAAGCTACAATCGGCAGGCATTGAAAGAAAAAATGGCAGAATTGGATCAGACATCAGACGGTATTAAAGATTCATGAAATGAATACCTGAACTTTTCATAAAATAGTAACAGGCATTAGGTGAATAACATTTTATAGCAACTTTATACATTAAATTTAACTTTATATAAAGTGACTTTGTTCGTTCTGCTTGCTTGGCTATTAACTGTTTTATTCCGAAAATTCTGTTACTATTGTAACCGGAATTTTAAGATAACAAACTATCTTCAATATCTCTTAATAGTATTTATAATAAATTATTTTAAGTATATTGAAATCATTTTTATTTATTAAAGCTGGTGAGACGTTATTGCCAGTAGTTTCGGTTACAAATTAGTGAAAAGTTTGGGATGAATAAGGAAAAAAGGCTGGAATCAAGTTGGGATTCCAGTCTTTTTTATTGGTTTCTGACTCCTTGTAGTCAATACGGAGAGGTTGTATAAAAATACATCTGACATCTTGATAGGTGAAAACGGATTCAGTATGGTATTGATGCACTAAAAATCAGACGTCTGACTTAAAGAGGAGAAAACTATGCAAGTTCTTGATCCAACCAGGCTCGTCCTGGCAGCGGTAATTGGTTTGGCAATTTTGTTGCTGCTGATTATAAAATTTAAGGTTCAGGCAATGATCTCGATTCTGGTCGGTGCGATTTCGATCGGATTGATTGCCGGAATGCCACTTGAAGAGATCGTAAAGGCTGTAAATGATGGAATTGGAAATACACTCCAGGGAATTGCTCTGCTTGTAGGACTGGGGTCAATGTTTGGCGCCATTCTGGAAATATCTGGCGGTGCGCAATCAATCGCGGTCACACTGGTCAATAAGTTTGGGGATCGAAAAGCCGCTTGGGCTCTTGGAATTACCGGTCTGGTCATTGCAATGCCAGTATTCTTTGATGCCGGGCTGATTATTCTGATCCCGCTGGCTTTCTCATTGGCTAAGAAGACTGGACGTTCTTCCTTGTTTTATGTCATTCCGCTGCTAGCTGGTCTAGCTGTCGGACATGCGTTTATTCCGCCTACTCCAGGACCTGTTCTGGTGGCAACGATGCTGGGTGTTGACTTAGGCTGGGTGATTTTGGTAGGAGTTTTCTGCGGTACGCTGGCTATGATTGTTGCCGGACCAATCTGGGGATCAATCTGCGGAAAGAAGTACTTTGTTCTAGTTCCTGAACACATTGCCAATCAGCAAGAGTTTGATGAAAGCAAGTTTCCTAAGTTTTCCAGCATTGTGTTGATCATTCTGATTCCCCTGGTACTGATCTTAATGTCATCACTTACAGATGTCATTGAACCGCTCGCCTTCCTCCATCCCATCTTTAGTTTTCTTGGAACACCATTTGTAGCTTTGTTAATTGCGACAATTGCTGCAATGTATGTACTGGGAATTCGTCATGGATACTCTTTAGAAGAATTGGAGAAAGTAATGACAAAGTCTTTGGAACCGTGCGGAATGATTTTGCTGGTGACAGCCTGTGGTGGCGTATTGAGATATGTTCTTCAGTATTCCGGTCTGGGGGATTTCATTGGAAATGCGGTTGCATCCATGAATATGCCTATTGTTTTACTTGCGTTTGTGGTTGCTGCGCTTGTTCGAATCTGCGTTGGTTCTTCCACGGTTGCGATGACTATGGCAGCAGGTATCGTTGCAGCTCTGCCAGGGATTGAAGCACTTTCTCCTCTGTATATTGCTTGTGTGACGGCAGCAGTCGCAGGGGGATCAACAGTGGCTTCTCACTTTAATGACTCTGGATTCTGGCTGGTGAAGTCTTTGGTTGGTATGGATGAAAAGACGACTCTGAAAACATGGACAGTGATGGAGACCTTGGTTGGAACAACGGGATTTATCGTTGCTTTAATTCTTTCTTCGCCTAATTCATGGCCCGAGAATATTTAATGAAGGTAAAAAAGAGCATCGGTCAAGCAGCCCGTGTCGAATCAGCAGCCAGCTTAGCTGCTGATAAGCCCAGAGGAATCAATCAACAAATGATCGGCACTTCAACAGACAGGCAATTCAGACAACGAAAAAGAGTTCACGGTTCTTAGATCAATAGACTATCTGGCAGAAGATGAAAAACTGGCTCACTCGGCCTTAACCATCAGAGTTAAAGGACAGATGATCAAATCAATGCACAGTGAAAAAAGAGATGGATCTTCAAACGGCCAGCATCAATAAGGATAGAACGAACATCTCAAACGAGTCCGCTGCATTGAAAACCAAATTGTCTGAAGCATCTTCCTTTCCTTGAAGTAAGAGGCAAAAAAATGAAGGGAAGGGGAAGAGAAAAACAAAAGGAAAAATGCTTTTCGAAAAGCAATAAAATATAAAAGAGTAAAAGCAGCAAAAATAAAGGAGAATAGAATGGCAAAATTGATTAGTCAAGAAATGAGAAAACTCGCTCCGGAACTCGATCCATTGCGAATCGGTTCAGGATGGAAACCAGAAGATCTGGCAAAACCGCAGATCTTTATTGAAAGCACCTATGGCGACAGCCATCCTGGATCTGCCCATCTCAACAAACTGGTGGAAAAAGTCCGCTTTGGGGTTGCCAAAGCCGGCGGTCATGGAGCTCGCTACTATACAACCGATATGTGCGATGGGGAAAGCCAGGGGACCGATGGCATTAACTATTCATTGGCAAGCCGAGAAATGATTGCCAACATGATTGAAATCCAGGCCAATGCCACTCCCTTTGACGCGGGTGTTTATCTGGCAAGCTGTGATAAAGGCCTGCCAGGAAACTTAATGGGGCTTTGCCGCGTTAACATTCCAGCGATTGTTGTTCCAGGGGGGACGATGAATGCTGGACCGGAAATGCTCACGCTTGAGCAGCTGGGTAAGTATAGCGCTCAATATGAGCGAGGTGAAATTGATGAAGATAAACTCAACTGGGCTAAACAAAATGCCTGCCCCAGCTGCGGAGCCTGCTCATTTATTGGTACCGCAAGCACGATGCAGATTATGGCGGAAGCTCTTGGTTTAGCACTGCCTGGCAGTGCCTTGATGCCGTCCACCAGCCCCGACCTGCTTGACTATGCCCAACAAGCCGGAGAACTGGCTGTCAAACTCGCTCGATCCGAAGGAATGAAGCCAAGTGACATCGTGACGATGGACAGCTTTGAAAATGCAATTCTGGTCCATGCTGCAATTTCCGGAAGCACGAACTCGCTGCTTCATATTCCTGCCATTGCACATGAACTTGGTATTGAGATTACCGGTGACACCTTCGACAAACTGCACCGCAATGCCCATTACTTATTAAATATCCGCCCGGCTGGAAAGTGGCCGGCGGAAGTCTTCTATTATGCAGGTGGTGTACCAGCCATTATGGAAGAAATCAAAGACCATCTTCATCTGGATGCCGTGACCATCACTGGCAAAACACTGGGCGAGAATCTGGAAGATTTAAAGAAGAACGGATTCTATAATCATTGTGAAAAATGGCTTGAAGATTTTAATCAGCGCTATGGCGTCCACGTTACGAAAGAAGATATCATTCGCCCTTATAACAATCCAATTGGAACAGATGGATCCATTGCGGTTCTCAAAGGAAACTTGGTCCCAGAAGGCGCCGTCATCAAGCATACAGCCTGTCCAAAAGAAATGTTCAAGGCTGTCCTGAAAGCCAAACCATTCGACAGGGAAGAAGAATGTTTAGAGGCTGTTCTTAACCATAAGGTGGAAAAAGGAGACGCAGTCTTTATCCGGTATGAAGGACCCAAAGGCAGCGGAATGCCGGAAATGTTCTATACATCGGAAGCCATCAGTTCTGACCAGGAATTGGGAAAATCGATTGCCTTGATTACAGACGGCCGTTTTTCAGGGGCATCAACCGGCCCGGTCATTGGCCACTGCTCACCAGAAGCGGCGGATGGCGGTCCTATTGCGTTGGTCGAAGAAAACGATCTGATCGAAATCGATGTCATGGGCAGAAAGCTGAATATTGTTGGCATCAACGGCGAAAGAAAAACGCCGGAAGAGATCGATGCCATATTGAAAAAGCGAAAAGAAAACTGGAAACCGCGCGAAATGAAATATAAAAAAGGTGCTCTGCGTTTATTCTCAGCGCATGCCGTCAGTCCGATGAAGGGGGCCTATCTGGATTTTGATTAGGGCCATCACAAAAACAGAATGAACATGAAATGAATAAATATAATATAAAGAATGATCGCTTTGAAGCCCAATCTTTCTGCTTTTTACGAAGAAAAATTGTTTTATGATAGCAGCCATTTTAGAACTTGGATCATTGATATAAACGGATATCATTTTTTACATAGGTATTTAAAAACAGAACATCTCATGATCGGATTGAATCGTATCTAAAGGCGAGGAATACAGTCACTGTCTATAACATTCTGCTTACTTGTTGAATTTAAATACTGGTGCTTGTTTTTACTGTTAAAAGCCAACCTTTATGAATGGAGATCAATCTTCAATCAAACTAATAAAGGAAGCATATTTGTCAGGTTTATCAATTTAAAATCAATGATGACCGATTTAGAAAGATACTCTAAAATGAATAACACGAAAGACTACCCAGAATTACTTAAATACGTTTGGATTGTCCCACTCATCCCTTACGCAAGTGCTCTTCTTAGTGGAAAAGGGAATTTATCTTCTTTGGAAGCTTATATTTGGTGGATCATCGTCGATGCGCTCCTCCTTTTTATCAACCAGAAAACGAGAAGATGGTTTCGGAAAACAGTTTATGCAGCGTGTATTCAGGGGATGCTAGGCTTTCTAATCGGACTTATTCTTTATAATTGCTTGATTTTATCTTTTGATGCAGCGGTATATCCAAATTTGGTGATAGACAATGGCATTGCAATCGGCACAGTCATCCTAATGATTTTGATTGTTCTCCTGCAACAAAGCCATAAGGCAGATGCTGTGACCATCACGCAGGATTCAGCACTTTAAGCTGGCGGATCAGTGCGAACATGAGTGGACAATGTGTTGAATGTTTTTCTGTTTCAATAGGGAAGTATCATGGGACTGGATTGACAGAAGCGATTCAATTGCATTCAAAACCCTGTTTAAAATCTTTACCAATATAAGCTGAGTTCTGGATATTCTTTGAATGTTCAAGAACTCGGCTTTTCTTATGCGGTTTGGCAGGGACTGTGCAAAAATAAATGCAAAGTCCATATCAAGTTTCTTGTTTTATCAAAATCTATCATTTTGCGGCTGATTGAAAAGAAGAAGGATCGCTTCTTTTCGAAGATGGCTTTTCGATATAGATCAGACAAGCAAGAGCAGATGGACGAAGAACAGCCTGATCAAATTCTTGTTTCTGTTTTCCATAAGGCTGATTTCAATCATAGAAAGGTGGGATTCAGTTTGAAATCTTCTGTCCTCCAGCAAGGAAAAAGTCTGCGCAAGTACTTTATTCTGGCTTTGATTTTCATTGCGATCGAGACCAGTTTTGAAGTGATTATCCCGTATTTGATGTCCGATATTATCGATGTCGGCGTAATGAACCGGGATACTTCGATTTTTATCAACCGGGGACTTTGGATGATTGCCTGTGCAATTGGTTCGTTTGTCTTTGGCTTGTTGTATGCCAAGTTTGCAGCCAAGGCCAGCGCCAGGTTTGCCCAGAAGATCCGGCGGGCCCAGTTTGAAAAGATCGAAAATTTCACGTTTGAAAATATCGACCATTTTGAATCTTCGGGTTTGATTACCCGAATGACCAGTGATGTCATCGTCTTGCAAAATACCATTACCTCTGGAATCCGCCCGTTGGCGCGCGGTCCATTGATGCTGGTATTGGGGATCATTATGTGTATCGCGATCAATCCGATGCTTTCCCTGGTTTTCTTTTGCGCGTTTCCAATTGTTGGCTTTGTGATGGTCTGGATTGTCTCCAAAGTTGCCCCTCAATATCGATTGATTCAAAAAACAGTCGATGCGCTCAATGGAGTTGTGGAAGAAAACCTGGTGGCGATTCGGTTGGTGAAATCGTTTGTGCGCAAGGATTATGAGGTAGACCGCTTTGAAAAGGTAAATGAGCAGCTCGCAGCGCTCAACGAAAAGACCAACCACTATGCATTCTTGAATCTGCCGGTTTTCCAGGGTTCGATGTATACCGTCATTGTCGTGCTGCTTTTAATCGGCTCGCAGATGATTATGGAAGGGACGATCCAGGTTGGCCAGCTGACCGGTATCCTTTCTTACGTTTTGCAGATCATGAACTCGTTTATCATGATGTCCAATGTCTTTTTGCTGCTGACAAGATCGATTGCCAGCTTGAACCGAATTGATGAAGTTTTTGATGAAAAGCCAACGATGGTTTTGCCACGCAAGGGCAAAGAAGTTCAAGATGGCTCGATCGAATTTGATCACGTCAGCATGAAGTATTCCAAAGAGGCCAAAGAAGATGTTCTCAGCGATGTTACCCTGAAAATTCCATCGGGCAGCCGGGTCGGCATTATCGGAGCCACGGGTGCAGCCAAGTCTACTTTAGCCATGCTGATTCCGCGATTGTATGATCTGTCGAGCGGCAACCTAAAAGTCGGCCAGGAAAATATCAAAGACCTGGATCTGGTCAACCTGCGGGATTCAATTGGCATGGTCTTGCAAAAGAACGTGCTCTTTTCGGGTACGGTTCGTGACAACCTCAAATGGGGCAACCCGCAAGCCAGCGATGAAGAAATTCTCAAAGCCATTGATATGGCAGGGGCTACCGAGCTGATCGAACGACTGCCTGGTGGGCTGGATATGGAGCTTGGCCAGCAGGGAAACAACGTATCCGGCGGGCAGAAACAGCGCTTATGTATTGCCAGAGCCTTGCTGAAAAAACCGAAAATTTTGATCTTTGATGATTCCACATCCGCTGTCGATACCAAGACGGATGCCAAGATTCGGGATAATTTAGCCAAAATCAAAGATTTAACCCAGATCATCATCGCCCAGCGGATCTCTTCGATCCGCCATTGCGATCAGATCGTGGTCATGGACCAGGGCAAAATCGTCCAGACCGGCACCCATGATGAACTGCTGGAAACAAGCCCGATTTATAAAGAAATTTATGAGTCCCAGCAAGGAGGTATGCAGGATGACTAACCAAAAGCCAAATCAAGCGCAAGCTATCCCCAATACCACCTCGCCAAAAACAGCCAAGCCAGAAGCCCATCGCGCGCAGACCTTTAAAAAGCTGCTGTCCTATATGGGCAACCATAAATTTGAATTTTTGTTTGTCGGCATTCTGGTTACGGTTTCCGGTTTAGCCAACTTGTTTGGCACCTATATGATCCGGCCGGTAGTCAATGCCGCCGCCGATCGACAAAGCCAGCTGCTCACCACAATGATCATCGTTACAGTGGTGATTTATATCTGCGGCGTCTTGAGTGCGTGGGGCTATACCCAGATCATGGCTAAAGCCGCCCAGCAGGTAACGCGCGAAATCCGTAAAGACCTGTTTGCGAAAATGGAGAGTCTGCCGCTGCGGGTCTTTGACACCACAAAATTCGGCGATCTGATGGCACGCTTTACCAGTGATGTCGATACCGTCAGTGATGCCATGAACAACGCGTTTGCTTCGGTGATCCAAAGCTTTATCCAGGCAGCGGGCACTTTGATTATGTTATTCGTGCTCAATTGGCAGCTGACCTTGATTGTGGCCATGTTCTATTTGATCATGATCGTTTATGTATTGATCGCATCTAAAGTCAGCCGCCGGTATTTTCGGGAGCAGCAGAAATTCATCGGTGCGCTCAATGGGTTTGTCGAAGAAGCAATTTCAGGCCTTCGTGTCATTAAAGTCTTTAACCATGAAAAAGCAAGCATGAAAGAATTTGAAGCCTATGATCAGCGTCTGGAAACAGCTTCGGAGCGTGCCTTGTCGTATTCACAAACCATGGTTCCTGTCATTGTTTCATTCTCGTATACCAACTATGCAATTGTCGCAGTCGTAGGCGGCTATATGGTTTTAAATGGGATGAGCGATGTTGGATCACTGGCCAGTTATCTGGTTTTTGTCCGTCAGGCAGCAGCCCCGATCAACCAGTTTGTCCAGCAGACAACCATGCTTTTATCGGCACTTTCCGGAGCCGAACGCATCTTTGAATTTATGGCTCAGGAAGACGAACCAGACCAGGGAAAAGTCACGCTGGCTTATGGAAGAAAAGATCCCGAAACCGGAAAATGGAGTGAAAGTTCCATTCCAGCTGATGGCTGGGTCTGGAAACATCCAAGAGCCAATGGCACCTGCGATTATGTTCCCTTGGAGGGGAATGTCCGTTTTGAAGATGTCAACTTCAGTTATGTTCCCGGTAAGCAGATCCTCAAAGATCTCAATCTCTATGCCAAATCTGGACAGACCATCGCACTGGTTGGCAGTACAGGAGCAGGCAAAACAACCATCACGAATCTGCTCAATCGGTTTTATGAGCTGGATTCTGGCAGCATTTTGTATGATGGCATCGACATCAAGCTGATTTCAAAAGATGACTTGCGTAAATCGCTGGCGATGGTACTGCAGGATACCCATCTTTTTGTCGGAACAATCATGGACAATATCCGTTATGGAAATCTCAATGCCAGCGATGAAGAATGTATCGCCGCCGCCAAACTCTCCAATGCGGATTCTTTCATCCGTCGCCTGCCGGAAGGCTACCAGACGATGATTACTTCGGATGGTGCCAGCCTTTCGCAAGGCCAGCGTCAGCTGCTTTCCATTGCCAGAGCAGCCGTAGCCAATCCACCAGTCCTTGTTTTGGATGAAGCAACCTCCAGCATCGACACGCGTACCGAAAAACTGATCGAAAACGGCATGAAGTCGCTGATGAAAGACCGGACAACGTTTGTCATTGCCCATCGCCTTTCAACGGTGCGCAATGCGGATTGCATTGTGGTTCTCGAACAAGGGGAAATCGTTGAACGCGGGAGCCATGATGAATTGATGAAGAAAAACGGTTTCTATGCCCAGCTCTATAATGGCATGTTCGAACTAAGCTAGAAACCGGTCAAAACGGATTGAATTAAAATAATCAGAGCGATAAGAATAGTAAATCGATTTGAAATTAGGCAGGAGCGCTGATATCCAGCTTCCTTCCTTTTTCAAATTGCGTAGAGAGAGGACCTTGCTAGAAGGGACTTGACCATCTTATTTCTCCCTTATATTCCGACCGTATGACCCTCGGATATAAGCAATTATCAACTTACCTGAGAAATCCACCCATTTCTTATATTTTCGCGTATCTGTAAACAGATGCGTCACTACTCATGTTTTTACTCGGAAAACTCAAAAGACTCCTGTAAGTGAGATTAATTACGTAAAAATGTTAAAAGAGAATTTGAGGAGAATGATCAATATGGCACCAGCAACAGTTAAGTTTAATGATTATTTAAGTTCTAGATTACAGGATGATGATTTCAAGGAGGGATTTCTAAAAGAGAATGCAATTCTAGAGAGCGTACTTGCCGTATATCGGGCAAGACAAAACGCCGGTTTCAGTCAAAGGGAGTTGGCTCAATTGTCTCATGTACCTCAGTCCACTATTGCCCGGATTGAACGCGGAGAGAATACACGGATAGACACAATCAGCAGAATTGCAACAGCTTTAGGAAAGCATCTTACAATCACCATTCAATAAGAGGTTCCCTAAGTGGACTTAGTTTTCTCACCTATAGTTATGGAAGACGAGAAGCATTGGTCTGTCACGAATAATATCCTCTATACCCTAAACAGAATATCTATCAAACCATTTGATTTATATTTATATAAAATAGAATAAAAAGGGGACAAAAAGCACCACGGTACTAACCCATAAACGGATGGAAGAATATCTCAGCATTCTTCCATCCGTTTTATTCTTTCAAAATTGTGTTTACCATCGTTTTTTTGATTTTGATTTTGAGCATGAGCTGAAAACACTTGGCGCAAACTACTCATACTGGAATTCCGTCAGCAAGAAATGGGTTAAACTCCCCACATAAAAAAGCCTTTGCCGCTAGAGCAAAGACTTAATTCGACAGTTCTTGCTAAATCCAAGTAACTTTACTTTCTTGGTTATTGCGGACTTTTTCAATATTGGCCCGGTGTCGGTAAATAATCAGGACGGTTAAGGCCCAAGAGCAGGCGATTAACACGTAGTTTTGCCAGTTTCCTCCCCAGTTCATGGCCAGAATCTGGAGTGAACTGCAAACTGAAGCACAGATCGAAGCCACCGATACCCATTTATACAGGTATAAAACGATGAAGAACATCAAGAAGGGAACGATGAAGTAAAAAGCGTTTCTAAAGACAAAGATCGACATCCCCAATAAAAAGCCATACATACTGGCCACTGCTTTGCCGCCTTTGAAGCGGGCAAAGATCGGATAGCAGTGTCCTAAGCAGCAAAGAAAACCAGAAAGCATGCCGCAAAGCGGCGAAACCAGCGAACCAATCCAGATGGCTAAAACAACTTTCAACGCATCCAGAACGACAACACTGACGCCCGCTTTTTTTCCTAATACGCGTCCAGCATTCGTTCCGCCAGGATTTCCGGATCCATATTGCCGTAAATCCTTTTTATAGAAAACTTTGCCAATGACTAGCGCAAAAGGAATTGAACCTAAAAGATACCCGCTTAAGCAGGCTAAAATAAACCATAAACTATTCATACATGACCTCTTTATAGACCTATTCTAACAGGAATCAAGCGTCTTCTTTCAAGATCAGCTGTTGAACATCAACGATTATCAAGATAGGAAAGCGGTTGCGCATACAGAAAAGGAGAAAGACAAAGATGGAGTGTAATTTTCATTTTAAGAAGAGACGTCACGGCGTTTCTCATCCATCCATTTTAAAAGAGATTCACTCCTCCTTAGGTTCTGGCATACAATGAATTTAAACTATCCCATATCGAATAAACTCAATTGATCAGTGCAGGATCTGCTGACTCTTTCGAGCTTTGGTAATCGTAGAAAGGAAATTCAATGCGTAAAGCAATTTTTATTCGCCATGGCCAGACTCAATCCGATGTAACAGGGATTAAAGGCCGTATTGATGTCGATTTATCCCAAGAAGGGATCCAGCAAATGGCGATGATTGGCTATATTTTAAGCAAACAGGGTCAAAAACCGGATTTGATCGTCACCAGCCCATTGAAGCGGGCTCAAGTTGCCGGCCAGATTATTAACCCTGGCAATCTTATTCAACTGCTTTCTGAACAAGTCAACGAACTGGATTTAGGCCAGATGGCAGGTCAGATTTCGGAGCTGGATTTAGAGAAATACGAACAGGAACGAAAGCAGTATCATGCGGAATCGATTCGGGAAGCGATCGATCGGGCAATGAGTCTGCTCAACGATTTGAAGGACTCAGAGTTTCAATGTGTCGCAATAATTTCCCATTCTATTTTGATGACTTTGTTATATCAGTCCCTGCCTAAAGCACAAGGCCTGCCGGCTTCCATTCCAATGCTTCATGGCTGTGGGTTTGAAGTCAGCTTAGAACCGGAGTTTAAAGTCATCAATCTGTTCCCGGATACTTTGTTAGATTCGCTCAAAGATAGCGGCTGGCCATTAGACCAGAAAATCGGCCTGCCGCTGTAAGCGGAAAATGCCAATTGGTATTATTTGCCAATTGGTATTATTTAGGATAAGCAGTCAGAAATAGCTGCCGAAAAGAGAAGGCGAATTCAATAAAATGGATCGGTCTTCTGTATTTGAGCGAAGATCGTCTTCGACCAGGCAAAAGAAAAGCCGCAGCCAGAAAAAAGGAAATCTGGCTGCGGTAGTTTTCAGTAGAGATATAGTTTGGTTTGGCTTGATTGCTTTTGACCAGCAGAAGGCTTTAGAAAGAAAGCAGGGTAAAGCTGATTACGGTTAAGCCGGAAAGAGCTAAGGTATAAAGTTTCGATACGATCATTCGTTTTGCCATCATGTTGTGTCTCCATTTCTACAGGTTGATTTTGGTGAGTCTATATTCGTTAAACGCTCAAAAAGCGTGGAGTTAATAAAAATTCAATCAGAGATCCTGAACCCAAAAGATTAACCATCTGGCTGGTGAACTTCGAAGATCAGAAAACACAAGCAGACGCCGAAAGGATAGTTGTTGTATGCCAGGAAACAGAGGTAGAGAATGCAGGTCGTGCGTCTGAATCAGCCATCAGGGAGCTTTTTGATTCAGGTTTGATCTCTGATTGATTAGACATCTCCAGTATAGTTAGCTTTGACTAACTTTGCAAACAAAATTGGAAGTGAAGCAAGAAAAGTTAGATCAATCTAATAAATAATCCGATTTAGATATTTGTGGTACCGCTTCTATCGGTTTTGGGCTGAAAAATGAAAGAGGATCTTCCAAAATGAATGGATTCAACAATAAATGCCAGCAAGTCTGCTGGCATGAAATATGAACAGAAAGTTGTAGGATCGGCCGATCAGCACAATTCGGTCCTTCAAATTGATCTGCGCTGATCAATATTGGAAACGAGAACTCCCTACTTGGGTGAAGTATCGTTTTTGGGCTTAAATAAATTGCTTCCTGACTTTACAAGGTTGTTGATCGTACAAACAAGTCCGGTTCCCCAATCGGTTTCTGGAAGCTTCATGGATTTTTCGTCGATTTCCGTAAGCTGTTCAGCCAGTTCTTTTGGGAAGGGAAGCCGCTCGTTATGTTTGAGAATCTCATTGTCACGATGCTGAGACTCCATGGCTTCATCTAAAGACTGGAGGTTCAAAGCTAGGTCTTTGAGGGCGGCTTTTTTGGAGTTGATGGTGCTGATGGTATGCTGGATCTGAAAATAGCGATACCACTTGTTCAAAAAAGATTCTTCGGTGTCCATATGGTGCCGATATTCTTCGAGCTTTTTTTCGTTCTTTTCAATGGCTTTGCTTGTAGATTCAATTGCATTGAGTGTGTCCTGTCTTGCGTAGGCCAGCATAAGTCCACCTTCTTTCAAAAATCACACAATCCGTATGATCTATTTCAAGTTTACTACAAGTCTTCGTGATGTTTTGCTCAAGCGAATTACAATCTGACTGATCATGGCCAAAAGCGGATACAACTGGCACTTCTTCTTCTTTTTTTGAGCATCGATCAAATTTTGCCTGAAATACGCAGCGATTACCAATTCCCTTAGATTCTTATCCTTTCGAAAGTTAGTTTGGCTTGAAAGGACAAACCTTGAAATGGAAAATGACTGATCGATTCCTTTCAATCAGTCATTCGGATTTAAAGAGCAGTGGTACCGCGGTAAATCACCAGCTGGTCGCCTGCGGCTAGAATAGTCGATCCATCCGGAACCAGAGTCTGGCCATCGCGGCGGATCAAGGCAATCAGTGTCTGTGCATCCAGGTCGAGATCTTTTAAAGATTTGCCAACATAGGGATCTGCTGCATCAAGCACCCGTTCTTCCATGACTTCGTTTGCTGCAGATTCATAAGGCGGAACGCTCAATACAAGCAAGTCCCCCGTCTCTAAGCGCAGATCGCCACGGCAGGCTAAGCGCTCATTGTTTCGTTCCACCAGAATACCCAGCGTATCTTTCGGAAAGCCGACTTCTTTGATCAGCAGCTGATTCCAGGGATGATGTTTGGTGATTTTGACACTCATCAAGGAAAGGGAAGCTTCTTCAACATAGTCGTTGAAAGTTTTGAATACATCTTCATTTTCATCAATCATGTCCAGCTTTTTCGCTGCCCAAGGCAAAAGCGTTCCTTGCAGCGTAACGGAAAGCAATGTCACCATAAAGACAATCTGAAACAGATTTTTCGGCAAAATCACGCCTGCTGCCACCGCCATTGCCGCGAATACGCCCGACGCTGCTCCGCGAAGACCTGCAAATGAGATCAGCAGATTTCGTTTCCAATTGGAATGAAATGGGAAAGAACACAGCAAGACAGCGAGCGGCCTTGCGATCACCAATAAAATCAAGAAAATGCTCAGCGAGGTCGGAAGCAGTTCAATCATTAGAGAAGGAAAGGAAAGCAGGCCCAGCACAAAGAAAATCAGGGTCTGGGCGATGGTTGTCAACCCATCGAAAAAAGCAATCAGGTCCTTTTTAAAGGGCAGCGGCTGGTTGCCGACTAGAATGCCCATGATATAAACACTCAAGTAAGCATTGCCTTTGCATACGGAAGCTGCCCCATAACAAAGCAGAACCATTCCAATCATAGCCAGCGAGGCCATAGAAGAAGAAACCAGATTTTTAATATGAAACAGTTTCTGGCAAAGCGTGGCGCCAAACCAGCCAAAGGCAACCCCTCCCCCTAACTGCAGAGCCACATCGATAAAAATATTCGAGGACGCGGTATTGAGAAACATCTGGATGGCAATCATCGTCAGCATGTAGGCAACCGGGTCATTGGATCCACTTTCGATCTCAAGCAAAGAAGCAGTATTGTCTTTTAAATTTAGCCGGAAACGGCGCAGAATCGAAAAGACGCTCGCTCCATCGGTCGATCCTAACACTGAGGAAATGAGAAAAGCAGTTTTAAAGTCCATTTGCAGCAGCAGTATCAGGCAAATGGTAGCAAACAAAACCGTCAATAAAACGCCAGCGGTCGATAAGGTAATCGCAAATGGCGCTGCACTGCGAGCCTGCTTCCACTTCAAGTTGAACCCACCATAAAACATGATGAAAATCAAAGCGGCCGAGCAGATTTTTTCACCCAGCGAAAAGTTTTCAAAGGCAATTCGAAACGGAACATCTGCTCCAAACAGTGTTCCTAAAAGCATAAAGGCTACCAAAGCGGGAAGTCCGATTTTATCGGAAATCCGATTGGCAAACAAACAGATAATGACAATAAGCGCAACAACCAAATAATCCATTCCATTCCCCCTTTTTTCGGTCTTCTATGGCCCGATTGTACAAAAAGAGAGAACAAAAACAGGAAGCAGTGCCCGGACAATTCTTTATTTATAGTAAATAAGCCGAATTCAATCTGTTTGATATGGCATTTCTATGAATTTGAGATGAAAAGAGAATAAGAGAACTTTGCTTTAGACAGCCACCAAAGCGAATTCATAATAAAAGCTCTTTGGCCAATCTACCAAAGAGCTTTTCAGAGAATGACAAGACTATTCAGCTTTTGACTCTAGATTTTTGGCAAAGAAGTCTGCAATGGTATCAAAAGGAATCTTATCCATCTGATCATACAGATCTACATGGGTGGCGTCTGGAACGATCACCAGCTGCTTAGGCTCGGTTAAACGATTATAGGCGTCTTCTGCCATATAGCGGGAATGCGCAATTTCACCAGTCACGATGAGTTTTGGCGCTTTTATTTTCGGGTCTCTGAAAAAATTGGTGAATCTTTGGAAGGGGAAGCTTGACGAGTCATTCAAAAGCAAAGTTCAAAGGATTGGGCAAATAAATCCCAGTCCAGCGCTGAAACCAGAATTACAGCAAAAGGTCTCGATCAAGAATATGGACAATCCAATTGTCTGTATCCTCGATTGAGACCTTTTTATTGATCAAATCCATTGGAGTTTTATTCTTAGTGCAGATGAAGGATCTGGATCAGGAAGATCCAGGCCAATCCATAGTAGGTGATAACACCGACCATATCGTTGACCGTTGTGATCAGCGGTCCACTCGCTACAGCTGGATCGACACCGACTTTTTTGAAGAACAACGGAATTGTTGTACCAGTCAGGGAAGAGATGATCATGGACAGCCACAAGGCAATGCCGATGCAAAGCGAGATCGCATACGATTCGCCCCAGCCGTAGGCTTTCACGACATGAATATATAAGCCAAGCAGGGCAAACGAAACAACGCCGATCAATAAACCATTGACAAAGCCAACACGGACTTCTTTCCAGATCAAGTGGACCTTTTGTTTGCGGGTCAGGGATTCATCCATTAAAACGCGGATCGATACAGCCAAAGACTGCGTACCCGCATTACCAGCCATACCCAAAATCAAGGACTGGAAAGCCATGACAATGGTCAGCTGGGCGACAACGCCTTCAAACAAGGAAACGACGCTCGAGACCAGCAGGCCCAAAACCAGCAAGACCAAAAGCCAGGGCAGACGCTTCTTTAAAGATTGGAAGAGCGTTTCTTCCAAGTCTTCTTCGGCAACCAGACCGGCCAGCTTGGCGTAGTCTTCTCCCATTTCTTCGTCCATGACTTCCAGCAAGTCCTGGGAAGTGATGACACCAAGGAGCAGATTGTCATTGTTCAAAACAGGAATGGAGTCTTCGTTATAATCTTTTAGTTCTTCAACGACTTTATCAATCGGCTCATTGGCATACACATACGGATAGCTGGTTGCAATGATATCTTCGAGCGGCGTATCGGCTCTGGAGATAATCAAATCTTTTAAATTCACTGCGCCATAATACATTCCATTTTCATCCCGGACATAAATTGTCGTGATGTTGTCGTTTTCAGGAGCCTGGGCGATTAAATCTTTCATCGCCTGGCGGACCGAAACGCCTTTGGCAACTTCAATATAATTGGTGGTCATCTTCGAACCGATTTCTTCTTCATCATAGGAGAAGATCACCGAAATCTGCTTGCGCACTTCCGGTTCCAGCAGTTCAAGGACAATTTCACGTTTCTCTTTATCGAATTCTTTAAGCAAATCAGCCGCTTTATCGGTTTCCATCGCATTGAGAATAGCGATGATCTTCCGGATATTCATCTCATTTAAAAAGCGGGCCTGATCTTCTTCATCCATATACTCGATGATTTCCGTTAAGCGCTCAGTGTCGAGCATTTTGTAGAGTTTTTCTCGTTCTAGAGGACTGAGGCTTTCAAACGCATCGGCAATATCGTTAGCATGGTAGTCATCAAGTTTTTCACGCAGAAGTTTTGGCGAATTGACGGAACGGATCAGTTTTAAAATCTGTTCTTCATAATGAGGACGGGAATGAACGACCTCTTCCGTGCTGGCTTCTACTTCTTCATCAATCTGTGGTTTGTTTTCGTCCATACATGCGTCCTCCTAAATATGAAGCATCTGGATCAAAAACACCCAGATCATGGAGTAATACGTAGTCGCACCAATCAAGTCATTGAGCGTGGTGATCAATGGACCGGAAGCGGCTGCCGGATCAATTCCCCAGGCAGAAAGGGCGATTGGAATCGCTGTGCCGGTAAAGGAGGAAATGATCATCGCGGTTACCATCGCCAGACCGATGCATAGGGCGATTGCGCTGGCCTGCAGCCAGACATAACCGGAAAAAAAGTGGATAAACAAAGTCAGCACCAAAGCCGATCCCGTTCCAATAATCAGTCCATTGACTGCACCCGCCCGAACTTCCTTCAGCATCAGTTTCCAGCGCTGCGTGCGTGTCAGCTCAGGATCGGCCAAAACGCGTATGGAGACGGCTAACGATTGGGTGCCGACATTGCCAGACATATCCAAAATCAAGGATTGGAAGACCACGGCAACCGTCAGTTTGGCTACGACGCTTTCAAACATCGAGATCACGGCTGATACAAGCAAAGACAAAAATAAAAGCAGGATCAGCCAGGGGGTTCGTTTGACAATCGAACGAAATACGGTTTCCTTTAAATCTTCCTGCGCCGAAAGACCAGCCAGCTTGGCATAGTCTTCTTTCATTTCCTGATCGAATAACTGCAGAAGTCTTGACTTGGTAATAATCCCTTCGATCTGGTTGTCATTGTTTAAAACCGGAATCGAATCTTCATCGTAGTCCTTTAAATCTTCCATCAACGAGTCAATGGTTTCATTGGCGTAAACAATCGGGAAGTTGACTTGAATGATATCTTCCAGATTGGTATTGGCTCTGGCTGCAAATAAATCCTGAATGCGGATTGCACCATAATATAAGCCATTTTCGTCAATGACATAGACCAGAGAAATGTTATCGGTATCGCTTTCTCTGGCCTGGTCGCGCAGTGAGCGCATCGTTTCTTTAATATTGTAATAGCGGGGAATTTCGATAAAATCGGTCGACATCTGCGAACCGATTTCATCGTCGCTGTAAGCATAAATACGCTTTAAATTCCGTCTGGTTTCAGCATCGAGAAGTTCAAAAATCACTTCCCGGCGGGTCTTGGAAATCCGCTTGAGAATGCGGCCGGCATCCTGCGGCTCCATTTCGGCCAGAATGGCCAGGGTCTTTTTGATGTTGATGGAATTCAGGTAGCCAGCCTGTTCATCAGCATCTAAATAGGGGATGATTTCCGCCAGACGATCCGCATCGAGCAGCTTGAACAGCTTTTCTCTGGCGGCATCATCCAGTCTGGTAAATGCATCCGCTATATCATTGGCATGATAGTCTTCGAGCTCATCTCTCAGGGCTTTGGGAGAGATAGTTTTACTGATCAGCTCGAGAATCTGGTTTTCATAATCCGGACGCTGCTGACTGCCGGAATTGACAGGCAGTGCAGAATTTTGAACGTCACTCATCTTAACCTCCTTCGGGGCAGAAGGAAAAGATCATGAAGGATCTCTAAAAAAAGGCTGCCCCGTTTGTTCAATCACATCCGGAGCCGGGTCATCGTTTGTCATCGGGGTCACCTCACATTCGGTTTCATTATAATCCGGAAATCTTGTCAGTTGTCTGCTTTTGCTGAGGTGCAAAAGATATGTAACAATGAAACAAAAGATTTGGAGGGATAATTATGAATTGTCCAGTCGCAAAACAATGCGGAGGATGCGAACTGCTGAAAATGTCGTATGCCAAACAAGGCGAGCTCAAACAGCAGGAAGTCCAGAAACTGGTCGATGATGCCAAATTAAAAATTACCGTCATGCCTGTACATATGGCTGAAAGTGCAATTGCTTACCGCAACAAGGTCATTTATGGGTTTGCGAAAGATAAAGATAAGAAGGTCTACAGCGGATTGTATGCCCCGCATTCACACCGGGTTGTCAATTCTAAGGGCTGCCGCATGCAGC
Source organism: Erysipelotrichaceae bacterium RD49 (assembly GCA_015233825.1). Classification (GTDB taxonomy): domain Bacteria; phylum Bacillota_I; class Bacilli_A; order Erysipelotrichales; family Erysipelotrichaceae; genus Allobaculum. Next base: position 13,626 of record JADGIS010000009.1, on the reverse strand, counting down.
CAGGGTTAGTCAACGAGATTTTAGAAGAAATCACGCGGCTTGTTGACTCGATGAAAATCCAGCTTTACTCACCCAAAACAGGAACCGGCCTGCTGCGTCATGTCTTGATTCGCTATGCCAAGGCAACTGACGAAGTGATGGTCGTTTTTGTCACGTCCACCAAAGAGTTTCCATCCCGCAAAAATTTAGTCAATGCACTGCGGGAAAAATTTCCGCAGATTAAAACCATTTTGCAAAATATCAATCCACGCGACACCTCCATCGTCCTGCAGGACCAGACCCTGGTTTTATATGGTAATGGAACCATTACCGATATTTTAGCCGGCTTGAAAATCACCTTTACTGCCTCTTCTTTTTACCAAATCAATCACGACCAGTGTGAGGTACTCTACCAGTTAGCCAAGGAGATGTTGGATCTCAATCCAAGAGATGATGTTTTAGATACGTATTGCGGCGTGGGAACCATCGGTCTTTCACTGGGTGCTGATTGTGGTCAGGTAACAGGTGTTGAAATCAATAAAGATGCCGTTGAAAATGCCCGCTTCAATGCGAAGCAAAATGGGATTACCAATGCCCGCTTTGTAGCCATGGATTCAACTAAGTTTATGGAAGAAGCCGCACGCAGCCATAAACGCTATGATGCCATCATTCTTGATCCGCCTCGGGCCGGAACGAGCCGGGAGTTTATCAGCTCAGCTTGTTCTTTAGAGCCAGAAAAAATCCTATATATCTCCTGTGATCCCCAGACCCAGGTTCGTGATCTGCGCCAGTTTGCCCGCCTTGGCTATACAACCAAGACGATGGAACTGGTCGATATGTTTCCTAATACCAAACATGTCGAGAGTATAGTTCTGCTGACACCAGCTAAAGAAAAACCGAAGGCTTTTGAGAAGAAGAGTCCTTCAAAAGGCATTCAGAAGTCGAAAAAGGAGCTCAATCCTTATGAAAAAGCCCTGCGGGAGCTGAAACAATCCAAGCGAAACAAGAATAAGTAGTGAAAAGCCATCGCCCAGAGAAGATAGAATCTCTGGGCGATTCTTTTTGAGAAGGTTACATAAATGCAGTTTCACAATCAAAAACTGTCAGGATCGACATGACAGCAGTGGTGTATATGAAGGATTGTCCTGACAAGATTGTTACTAGAGGTGGGGAAAAGACAAAAACGTGAACAGCAGAATCAATCTGTCTGCAAATTTTTCAATAAGAAAAACACGGTACCTTAGGACACACGACGCCGCGAAAAGAATAGTCTTTTTATTCTTCTTCCTTTCAACACGATGAACCGTGTAAAACACTTCCATCAGGAATTCATATCGAGTGAGGAGCAGTGAAATATCAAAATTTTTGAACAGGAGAATGGGCAGTGAAGTCAGATGGTGGATTAGTTATCGCTTTTTTGATGCTATGACTAAGTGCTCAATTAAAGTGAAAGGTTGGCAATTACTGGCATGATAATTATCCATATAAGGATCTCCTGAATATTTAGTCCCGCTGAACAGACTGTTTATCTACTTTATATACAGTAAAATTGGAGTTTATCTATTGGGCCTTGTTTTCCTGTGGTTCCTAAGTATGAACAAGATAGACTTCGAGTGAGATGAAAATAAGAATCGGATTAATGAGAAAAAGCATCATATTTAGAAGAAACTGTTTCCGTATTTTATGACTTTGATACCCTGGTAATTCCAGATCCTGACCATTCTATTTTGGAAGAAGAAGAGCACTTTTTGATTGTTAGATATAGTGAAAGAATGAATTGTCTTACTATTGTTCATTGTTTCAGACAGGAGGGTGAAGTGATTCGAATTATATCGGCGAGAAGAGCCACTCGAAAGGAAGAAAATGTGTATTGGGAAAGGAATGGTGAAAAATATGCGTGACGAATATAATTTTAGGACATGGAGCGGGAATCCTCGGCCATTCAATGACCGAGTAGTTCACTAGCAGAATGTTTGAAAATTTATAGAGATTTTGTAAAGTGGATCTATTTCTTTGAGCATATAATCCGTAATTTATTGTATAGTAAGTGCATGAATTCAAACTGTTCTGGTTTGATGACCATGCATTTTTCTTTTGGGCTAAAAACTGAGTCGTGGAAATTAAATATTCAAAAGAATGAAAAATCATGAAATTGAGTCAATAAAATGTATCCATAGAAGATCATTAAGTCGGAATTGGAATGGTTTGAAGATCAATGAGACGAAAAAATCCCCACTGGCAGCTTGTCAAGTTCCAAACGGGGAATAGGAGAATAGGACTATGATGAGTAAAACCCATTTATGTGTGGGGGCTCTTTGGGCTTTGGCTATTGCACCCAATAATCCAATCGCATGCACCGCTGCAATCGCGATGGGCGGCTTTGGAGGCGTGGCACCAGATGTAGATATTGTGTCTTTGAAATCGAAAAACGATGTCCTGGTCTGCCAGCTGACCGGATTAATTGGAGCAGCCTGCTTGCTGTATGCTTCAAAACTCTTTGATTTTGGTATTGGACTCAATCCCAATGAAGAAGAAGTCTGGATGGGCGGCGCGGGATTTGTGTTTTTGTATCTGATCGGGGCCTGGACCAATCACCGCTCTTTTACCCACTCAATTCTTGCGTTATTTTTGTTTACTGTCTGTGTCAATCTGATCAGTCCATCACTGGCAGTTTATTTTGCGATTGGCTATCTTTCTCATTTAATGCTCGATCTGCTCAATCGACGGGGAATCCAGTTATTCTTCCCTTTAGACAGTCGGATCTGCCTGCATCTGTGTTATGCCAAAGGAGCCGCCAATCGATTTTTAATGAGTGCAAGTTTGATCACGATTCCTATTTTGTTTGCTGCCAAGATTTGGGTCTGGTAGCGCAAAATGTCTGCATGAAGAAAGAAGCCACAGGAAAATAAGGTCCGATAGATAAGCCCCAAATGTACTGGGTATAAAGTAGATAAATAGTCTGTTCAGCGAGACTAAATATTCAGGAGATCCTAAATAGAAAATTCAGAATCGTGTACCCAAAACATAATCAAACCAACAGGCAAGTTAAGCATAAAGCTGAATTGAGCAGGGAAATGGGTTAGAGCAGCGAAAAAAGAGCTTAGAATTTGTAGAGAACAGATTTTGTGGAGAACAAATATGGAAAAGCAAAAGGGAAAGATCGAGTCAGGTGAACGCTGGAATTTGTATCTCGAAGACCGAATTTTGACCGATGAACGGATAGAGCGCGGCCAGAAAATCCCCAAAGACCGGTTTCATCTTTGCATTCACGTATGGATCCGCAATGTAAAAAGGACAGTTTTTGATCGCGCAAAGATCAGCCAAACGCAAAAGTCATCCTAACCAATGGGAATGTCCTGGCGGCCATGTAATAGCAGGCGAAACCAGTCTGCAAGGAGCACTGCGGGAAGTGAAAGAAGAAATCGGCGTCGACTTGGACCCAGCAAACAGCCAGATTGTCTTCTCGAAGATTCGTGAAACGATCAGTGGCGAAGTATTTCAAGACTTATTGGACGTTTGGCTGTTTGGCTACCAAGGAGATCCTCATCTTGACCAAGCATCCGGCAAAGAAAGCCAGGCCTACCGATGGATGTCCATTAACGAAATCCAAAAACTTCAAGAGGAAGGGAAGTTTGCCAGCAATTTGGACTATTTCTTTATGATCGATTTAAAAAGCTTTGAAACTTGGAAAGCCAATCTGGCTAAGCAGGACCAGACAATTCTTGAAACGACTATTCGAGGGAAAATTGACCGCCCGCTGGAAGTGTCCATCCTAAATATCCAGACCTGGTTTATCCAATCAATTATGGATATATACCAGAAGTTATCGGCGGTGATGGTCAAGAGCAGGATGTATATCTTGTAGACGCCAATACATCGCAGAGAGATTTCACTGAAAAGGTCATTGGGATATGGCATCGATTCAATGACGTTGAAACCAAATGGATGGTATCTTCCACAACCAACCGGATTTCACCACAGCAGATTTTGGCCAAAACTGCCTTCCAGGAGCAGTACTTTTATAGCTTGCTGATTACACAGCAGGATCTTGAAAGCTAGAGGAGGAAAAAGAGGTTTATACCTGTAAAGATGATCATAAATAAAACCGATTCAGCTGTTTCTTGCCAAAATAAGACTTCAATCGCTTGAAAGAAGAGAAAAAAGCAAAGTCATGTCAGAACAAGATCTTTCTGGCAGGCTCTACAATAAAAACAGGGAGGAATATTTTATGGAAGATATTCACAGCGAACTCCATCGCTTATTGACCAAAGAAAAACTTGAAGAGATCATTACAATGACTGACAAGGTCATGGAATCGAATTATAAAGCCCTGAGCGAGCAAGCATCCAGCATGGAAGATGTCAAAACCTACCAGGCTCTGCTTGATTACTGCTACCAGCAGGTTGGACTCTATGTTGACAACCCCGATAACATGATGAAAATCCTGCAGCAGTCGACCAATATTCAGCCTGTTTACAACTCCATCGTCGAAACAGAGGAATTCAAGGAAATCTGCACGGAAGAATACAAGGGATTTCCAAGAGTCATCGCGATGACCATTTTAGCCGGTACCGAAGCAGCGGCTGCGCATTGTGCTTTAACTGCTTTACAAGGTGAATCCAAAGAAGCTGAAGAGTATCTTGACTCACTGGTTGACACTTACCAAGGCTATTTGAAAGACGCTATTGCCTATGGAAAAGGTGAAAACAAAAACGTCATGATGACTGGCAAAAAACAATAACGGCCCCTTAACCGCCAGAAAACTCGATTTGATTATCATTCAACCAAACGGTCTGTCCAGAGGTACAGGCCGTTTTTTCTATCCGCGATCTTTCAAAATGTGACGTCAGGACACTTGAAAACAGCCGAAAAAGCCATCCAATAATCGTTTCTGTGAATGTAAGAAAATCGGTTTTCTTACATTCTTGGATATTTATACTGTTTTAATTTTGAGAGAATGGAACAGAAAAATTGTAAGCAAAGACAGTATAAAGGCTAAAACTACGATACGCATCAAGCTAAGGCAAATTTAAAAAGGGCTTGTACCAAATAACAGGATTGCTCATCAATCGTATGAGATGAATTTTATTTAGGACAAGAAAATAAATCGTAACGTGAAAAGAATAAACAGGATTTTTCGTCACAAAAAATCAGGAACCTTAAGCTTTTGCTCCTTCCAACTGGTTTTGCTTGGGCAAAAGGAGAAGATGCTGATGCTACATTTATAGATTCATTAAGCAAGAAGAAACCCCCGGACGGTTGAATTGGTCTTTTCAAAATGAATACTTATCTTCTCTTTAATGGGTAAGTTTATGCTGTAAAAAGTATTGGATTTCTATAAAAGATTCATAAATCATATGAAAGCGCTGATATAAACATAGTCAAATGCAAAGCTCTATCCTTCATCAAAAAAATCAAGTGGATGTTTTGGATGAGAAAGACTATGATTGAGCTAAAGAACAGATAAAAGAAAAAAGGCCAGTCAGCGAAAAGACTGGATTAAGGAAGAATAAATATGTTAAAAGGTGAAAAATACCAGCGGCTTAAAGACTGGCTGTTGACCTTCTCTGTCTGTATATTGTGTATCTTCTTCGCCCAGATCCTGCGGCAGTACGATGCGCCTGACGAGAGTTTATGCTGTATTTATATTTTAGGGGTTGTTCTTGTTTCATATTGGTCGCAGGGCTATATCTATGGGGCTGCGGCATCCGTTTTTCTTGCGGTGTCCTATTTCTATTTTATTACGGCACCAGTCATGGCTTTTGCTCATCCCACTCTTTATAACATTTTAACCACTGGATTGATGCTTATCATTTCACTTTTGATCTCTTCAATTACCAGCAAAGTCAAAACGGCTGAAATTCAAGCTAGACGTCGGGAAGAAAGAAGCCAGGTTCTTTATCGTTTGACCAAAGATCTGGCTGGCGTCTCGTCCTTGGATGAGGTTATCAATCTGACTTTATTCAATATTCACCAAACCTTCAACACGGACTGCCGGCTGCTGCTTTTTGACGAAAATGGAAAGCCGCAGGAGAATTTTGTTCTCTATGAAAACGGCATTTTCAATCCAAAGGCGCCTACTGACCAGACACGGACATTTGAAGAATATCAAAAGCCCAAATCAGAAACCGGCTATTTCGTAACCTCCACCCAATACGAATGGCCTTTTTACTCTCCACAAGGCAAGATCATCGGCGCAATCGCCATTCCGGCTACCAATGCTTCCATGTTTACCGAGCAGGATTTTCGAACCATCAATACGATGATTGAAACCGCAGCGATTGTCTTTGACAAAATCGTTTTGGAAACGAAACAAGAAGAGAGCCGGATGGTTCTTTCGCAGGAACGATACAAAACCAATCTTCTTCGTTCGATCTCTCATGATTTGAGAACGCCGCTGGCCGGTATTTCCGGCACTTGTGAGGTGCTGATGGAAATGCTTCCGGAAAATTCGAAAGAATATGACCTGGCTGCCAGCATTTCCAAAGAAACCAGCTGGCTGTTCACACTGGTCCAAAATGTCCTGTCGCTCACCCGGCTCCAAAATGGCCAGGTGGATATGAAAAAAGAAGTTATGGTTGTGGAGGATGTGGTGAACTCCGCTGTGGAAACGATGAATGTCCGCCTGCCCAGCCGGCCGATTCAAGTCGTCGTGCCAGAGGATGTATTGGCTGCCCAGATGGATTCAGCCTTGATCAAGCAGGTTTTGATTAACCTGATCGACAATGCCAACAAGTATTCAAAAAACAGCACTCCAATTGAAGTGGAGGTCAAAGAAGCACCTGACTCCGGTCAGGTCGAGGTCAGCGTCTCTGATCATGGTATCGGCTTAAGTCCGGCGGCGATCGATAAAGTTTTTAAAATGTTTTATACAACGAAATCCACGGCCCCAGGCGCCTTGCGGGGGTTTGGCCTTGGCTTACCGATCTGTGATTCCATCATGAAAGCGCACGGCGGCACGATCAAAGCCGGCAACCGCACAGACGGCCAAAAAGGAGCTGTCTTTACGATTACACTGCCCAAGTACAGTTTTTAAACCAAAAAGCCATCATGAAACCATTTAACCATCTGCTTGATCAAGAAACGTGCAGATGGTTTTTTAGATGGTGCAAATACTGCCAAAATAGAGACAGAAAGCATACAGAGGTGAAGTATGGATAAAGAATTAGAGACAAAATTAACCAGCTTGGAAGAGTTAGGGAAAAGAATTGAAGTTTATAAGGAAAGTATTGCCGACAAAGAAACCGTCCTGGATGGATTGAAGAGAGTCTCCTCGAAACTTGGCGGCCTGCCGACAGCTAAAAATTATGTGGACCAGGCAGTTCCATTGCTTGAAGAAGAAATCAAGCTCGAAAAAATGCAGCTCAAAGCCCTGAAACAGGACATGAAATAGCTTGATCTGATTTTTTCTTATCCAAAGAGGCATCAGCGCAAATTTTCTTGAAGATGAGCAAGGATCAAACAGCTGCCAGCAAAAATAGAGAACCGACAAAAAATGGATCTGCAGATCATAAATGCAGATCCATTTTGCATTGAGAGGAGGAGCTGCCGAAATAAAAAAGCAGGGAATGAATCCCCGCTTCATGTGAGTGGTTAGATTAGTCGTTTTTCGCGTCTACTTTTTGGTCTTCTTTTAATGCATCCAGAATACTGTCAGCATCACCGATTGCATGATGAAGTTCATCGTAAACAGTGATCATGGAATTCAATTCGGAAGCCAGATCGAGAGTATTGTCTTTGTTTTTACCCTCAATGGAGTTTGCGATTACATCGACCATAGACTGTGCTTTGATCAGATGTTCTTTAATTTCTTCTACCAGATCAATCTGGTCAGTTGTCAGTTCGGACTGAGCTTCTAAAACGATACCTTTTTTAGCCATAATAAAGCCTCGCTTTCTTACTTAAGACTATTTTAAACGTCTGCTTTATAAGCATGGATTCATTTGACTGACCATTCTCTTCTTCCAATCTCAAGCAGTGAAAAGAAAAAACCGCTCAGTTAGAAAATTCAATCAAATTTGTGCAAATGTGTCTGGTAAAATGCCTGCATTCAGCCAAAAGATTAATCGAAGCCTTGAGCCAAAGGCGAATTGGAATACAATGAAGTCTGACTGACTCGCGGATGAAAACTGTTTGACCAGGAAAGCTCAAAGACTCAAATGACTTTTGTCAGGATCTGGCAATGGCAGCCAAAACAGTCCGATGCGATCAGAAGCCTCTGTAACAGAGCAAGCGACAAACCGAGAATCAGGATCTGTTTTTGCTGAATACCGATACGAAAAGAAAGGATGATTGTATGCATTGCGATCACTGTCAAACGCCGTTGACCAATGCGTTTAAACTGCAAGTGTGCCCTATTTGCGGCACCATGCTCAACGAGAAAAACCGAAAACCTTCTTTTGAACGGACTTGGGCAATGATGTCCGAAGATACAATGAAAAAACATGCCGACCAAAAACAATTTGATGAGACCTGGAGCTGGTATGAAAAGGCGATTCAAAATGATCCAGGCGAAACAGCATTTGCGGCGCGCTTTGCCAAAGTATACAGCCAGTTCAAACCCAGCCTGTCTGCCCTCAAAACGAAAGCAGCCACAAAAGCTAGCTCCACCCAATTGGCGGTTCTCTTTGACGACTCGCTCCCTGCCTGGATGCAGATTCTTGGCTACGGACTTTTGTTTGGAGATCCGGGCAGTGTACTCCAGCTGGCGCAGGCAAAGCCGGAATTTCATTCTGTGATTCTTGAGATTCTCGAAATCCATAATCGCCAAAATATAAAATCTGATCTGCCCGATCTGCCACTTGAAGCTGACCTGGCAAGCAGGCTGCATCAGATCCAGCTGCCGGTGGAAATTTTGCCCTTATACTTCTCCTTCAAGCAGGACTATCCGATGGCCAGAGCAGCGTTTAAAGCGGCCATGCAGGTTGATCTGGATGAATCACTGATTTTAAAAAGCGGTCCAGCCTTGAGTCTGCTTGCCAATTTAAGCAATGATTTGCAAAAACGGCTGGATGGAATGGTCGAAGATATGCAAAAAGAAGATACTGCCCATGTCTTAGAAGGGTTGTATCGGCCATTATTTAGTCAGGAGAATGAATTTGCTCATCTCTATAGGCTGCCTTCAGCCTTGCCTGGCTATTTGCAGGATCACCAGGCAGAGTGGATCAGCCAGAGTCTTGGCATGATTGAAGCGGACCAGGCTTTGCGGGGAATTCATTTGGCGTTGCAGACTTTAAAAAACCAGCATCCAGACCTTGGACAAGCTTGCGATACCATTCTTTCCAAGCAGTATGAAAAGGCGTATCTGCGGCCGTTTAAAGAAATTGAAAAGACAGATGAGCGGTTTAGCTAAAGTGATTTTCGCTCTTTGGTCTTCACGGTTACGCTCTGGTTGATCTCTTCAAAACAATCATGTGTAAGCTGTTCCACTTTAAAGCCAGATTGTCTGTTTCTGGCCAATTCGTTCCAAGCTTTTGGCTTGTGTTTCTCGTGCTTTCCGCCACTGTTATCATAAATTTGCAGAAATTCGATATTCAAATCGAGAATTCAAATATCGGTCACTGCGAGAGTGAAGAAAAGAGAGACAGGAGTGAAAAGAGTTGAAATCGGTTGTTTTTTTAGATTTAGATGGAACGTTATGGTGGGGAGAAAAAGTTCCAAAATCAGCTTTGGAAGCTTTACGGATGGCACAGGCGAATGGCCATTTCATTTTTTCCAATACCGGCCGCAGCCGCAGCAGTTCCCAAAAAGCTTTAGAAGGACTGCCTTTAACGGGGCAGGTTTATTCAGCCGGATCTGAGATCTGGATTCATGGCAAGCCAGTTTTCTGCCAGCCGCTTGGCGCTCAAAGAGCCAGACGGGTCCTGGATCAACTCAACCAATGGGATGTGGCCATCACCTTGGAAGGATCCAATACGTTGTTTCACAATGCCAAAGCCAGAGCCCGCTTTGAAAAGAAAGCCCAGCATCTCATTGGCGCCCCACGGATGGATAGCTTTATGAATGCGCCGGATATCAGCGAAATCAAAGAGAATGAATTTGCAGACATCATGAAGATTTCGGTCCATGGTCTGCAAGAAGGCCAGATCGATGATCTTTTAAAACGGGAAGGGTTGACAATGACAGCCTTTAGCGTCTTTAAAGAAGGAAGCGACGTCAATGGCGAAATTACCGACCAGAATCTAACCAAAGGCACTGCTTTTCAAACGATTTTGGATCTATTGAATGAACCATACCAGACGATTGCACTCGGTGATTCCGAAAATGATCTGCCGATGTTTCAGACAGCAGATATCGCGATTGCAATGGGCAATGGGACAGAACCTGTTAAAGCAGCCGCCGATTATATCACGGATACAATCTTTGATGATGGACTGTATAAAGCATTTGACCGGTTGGGCCTTTTGAATCCCAATAAAGAACCGGAATGGACAAGGAAAGAACGTTAAGCTTAGAATTTGCAAAAATGTGTTTTCGATTGAACTGAATGAAGATTTCGAATGAGAAAGGCTGTGGGCGTATGAAATCACTGATCTGCCTCGATTTAGACCAGACATTATGGTGGGATGAAAAAATTCCCGCCTCAGCGTTAATTGCGATTAAACTGGCGGTTCAAAACGGGCATCTGGTCTTTGCCAACACCGGCCGCAGCCGTTCTTCTGCCTGGCCTTCTTTAGAAGGACTGCCATTCAGCGGCCAGATCTATTCTGCCGGAACTGAAATCTGGCTGGAAGGCCAGCGGATTTTCTTTCAGCCGATTGGAGAAAACCGGCTGCGCCGGATTATCGACCATTTTCAAGGCACTGATGTTGGTGTTTGTATTGAAGGATCCCAAAAGACGTTTTCCAACCAGAAATGCCGGGACTTGTTTGCGAAAGTCGAACAACGTAAGAAAGGTCAGAAGTTCTTTTATTCAAGTGTCCCTGACTTGAGTGAAATGAGTGCAGAAGACTATGGCGATGGCATGAAAATATCGCTCGTGGATATTCTGCCCGGATCCATCGATGATTTGCTGGAAAGGGAAGGAATGGCGTTTACTGCTTTTCCATTTCAAGATGAGGATGAGCTGATTAACGGGGAGATGACCCAGAAAGCCTATGACAAAGGACGGGCGTTTCAAATTATCGAAGAGATTTTAGGCCAGCAGTATCGGACAATTGCTTTTGGAGATTCTGAAAATGATTTATCCATGTTTCGGCATGCCGATATCGCAGTGGCAATGGGCAATGGCGCTCCGGCAGCTAAGGAAGCTGCTGATCTGGTCACGGATTCTGTATTGGACAATGGCTTGTTTCATGCCTTTATAAAACTTGGCTTGCTGGATGAAAATGTCCGCCTTGAAGACTATTTCGATGAACCAATCCTCTCTGGACTCGTCAATTGAATCAGAAGATGAAATAGGACTCGATTTTTTAAATAAAACGGTCGGCCGTTCTAGGATGAAATTCTAGAACGGCTTTTTAAATCTGCCTTTCCCCTCTTATCAAAGCAGCAGCCGATCAGTCTTGAAACTGCCTTGATTGACTGTATGGATTGAATGGAAATGAACTATAGCCACACTTAGTCCTGCAAGCTATAATTTCAAAAGACCATGCGCAAAAGTCTTGCTTTTTTCAAAAATCAGCTTGCGCATGAGATAGCTAGAGAAGAGGAAAACCATGAAATATGATTTTACAACCATCATGAAGCGCAAAGGGCAGGATGCGATTGCGGCTGATTTTGTCCCTATGCCTGATGAGGATGGAAGATTTACGACGGTTCCGGAAGAAACCGTTGAAACCATCGACAATCTTGACAAGATTCCAATGTGGGTAGCCGATATGAACTTTCCAGTGGTGCCAACCATTACAACGTCGATGGCAAAACGTCTTGAACATCCTGCCTATGGCTACTTCACCCCGCGTAAAGAATATTTTGATGAAATTATCAAATGGCAGACAACCCGCCACAATATGAAGAATCTCGAACCTGAATTCATCGGGTATGAAAATGGGGTATTAGGCGGGGTGATCAGTGCTTTAAATGTCTTGTGTTCCAAAGGGGATCAGGTGTTGCTGCATTCACCAACCTATATTGGCTTTACCAACTCCCTGAAAAACAATGGCTACAACATGATTCTTTCGCCATTGAAACTCGATGAGAACAATGTCTGGCGGATGGATTTTGAGGACATGGAGAAGCGGATTGTGGAAAACAATATCCACGCTATGGTCTTCTGCTCCCCACATAACCCCTGCGGCCGGGTCTGGGAAAAATGGGAACTTGAAGAACTCTCCAAGCTCTGCGAAAAATATGACGTCAAAGTGGTCTCCGATGAAATCTGGTCGGATATTATCAGGCCAGGCGCAGAGCATATTCCAACACAGATGGCTACTGGTTATCTGCGCGACAATACAGCAGCTTTCTATGCCCCATCCAAAACGTTTAATTTAGCGGGTTTGGTTGGTTCATACCATATTATTTATAACAAGACATTGCGGGATCGAATCCATAAAGAGTCCTCACTCAGCCACTATAACGAAATGAACGTTTTAAGTCTGTATGCTTTGGTTGGTGCCTATCAGCCTGAAGGGTATGAATGGGTTGATGAGCTCAATGAAGTGATCAAAGGCAATATTGACTACGCTTGCGACTACATCGATCAAAAGTTCGAAGGCGTTCGTGTCAGCAAGCCGCAGGGTACTTATATGTTATTTATCGATTGCGAAGACTGGTGCAAAACCCATCACAAGTCGATGGATGACCTGCTTAAAGCAGGGTTGAAATGCGGGGTATGCTGGCAGGACGGCCGGATGTTCCATGGCGATTATGCCATTCGCCTGAACTTGGCTTTACCGCTTTCACGCGTTCAAGAAGCGTTTGAACGTTTAGACCGATACGTTTTTAACGCACCAGAAAATCAATGAGATTCGATTAAACTGGTCTTCCGACTGTTTCGATAGTATTCCAAATTTTCTAAAGGAATATTAAGTTGAAAGAGAAAAGAGAAGAGCCATATTAAACGCTTTCGAAACGGGTAAGCTGTCTGTTCCATCGAGGGGGAGCAGGCAGCTTTTTTGGTGAGGAAAAAATCTTGACCGGTAGCAGCTGTCGGTTTCTACAATAAAGATACTGTAAAAATCAGGCAGGTTACATCATTAACCCGAATCTGCCAAGAAAGGAAAAATCTTAGATGAAAAGACCCTATACAACCATTCAAATTCTCAGCTCGCTTAACGGCCGGATTGACGACCCGTTTTTTGGGCTGGATGTAACCAAACTGGGTTCCAGTTATTTTGGTCAATACAGAAGCGAGGCAAATGCCCATGCCTGGTTATATGGAACGACCACAGTCAAGGAATTTACACACTTCCACCAGCCAAATTTGGCAGGTTTTGAAAACCTGCCTGTACCGGATGGAGACTTTATCGCTCCCAAACAAGCTGCTCTCTACTTTGTTTCACTGGATCCGCTTGGCGAGATTGGCTGGATGAGTAAATTTTATGAGCGGCCCGGCCGGGAGAAAGCGCAGATTATTGAAGTGCTTACCAATTAAGCCTCACTAGCTTATCGGGCTTATCTGGTTTCGCTGGGCATTTCTTATATCCCAAACTTTTCACTAATTTGTAACCGAAACTACTGGCAATAACCTGTCTCTTATACACATCT
>JADGIS010000099.1 GCA_015233825.1 Erysipelotrichaceae bacterium RD49 | reverse complement strand
TTTTTAGAGAAACAAATGAACGTAAATAGCAAATTGTTGTTTTATCTGAGGCGCCGTATACGGATCCGTACGTACGGTGCTGTGAGAGGGAGGCATGATACTAACTCATGTTCTCTCTACTCGATTGGTCTGCCCAGCGAATCTGGGCAGCGCACCTTTTGGATCGATCTTTTGTAAGGCCTTCCTGTCCAGGCTTGCCAAAGCACAGATTAGGCTGGCATCATTTCAGCGTTCGAAGAATAAATAGTGCTAAAGTAAACCAATCGATTATCCGAGCGTCTTTATCGCAAAACATCTGCATAAACGATCAGTCCATAAGCTCGGCCGGAAAGGAAGCTGAATATGAAAGAGACTCTGTTTCAATACTTTCAATGGTATACTCGCGCCGATGGCTTCACGTATACGCGCATGCGCAAAGCGGCCAAGCGTTTAGCCAATCTTGGGGTCACCATGGTCTGGATGCCGCCGGCCTTTAAGGGACGCGAAGGAAAAAAAGATGTTGGATACAGCATTTATGACCCTTATGATCTTGGCGAATTCAACCAAAAAGGATCCGTGCGCACTAAATATGGCAACGTCAGGCAATATCAAGCCGCCATCAAAGCCTTCGAAGATCATCACGTTCAGGTGGTGGCCGATATTATCCTCAATCACCGCATGGGCGGCGATGAAACCGAATCGGTCACGGTTACCCCTATGTCGGATGCCAACCGCAACCAGCCAGCCGGCAAGCCATTTACTACCGATCTGTATACGCGCTATACCTATCCTGGGCGCCATGGGATGTATTCGAATTTTATCTGGAATCAATCCTGTTTTAAGGCGACTGACCGCTTCAATGGTCAGGAACGCTGGATTTTACTCTTTGAAAACCATCACTGGGCCGATCACGTCTCGAAAGAGTCCGGCAACTTTGACTACATCATGGGAATGGATATTGACCATTCAATTTCCTGGGTCAAGGATGAACTGTATCGATGGGGTGCCTGGTATGCCAGCCGCTTTCAAATTCGCGGCTTTCGCTTTGATTCGGTCAAATCTATCGATGCGGCCTTTTTTGATGGCTGGCTGACCTATGTCAGGCAGAATTCAAAAGCCGGAGCCTTTGCGGTTGGTGAATACTGGAGCGGCAATCTTGGCGATTTGGAAGGCTTTTTACAAGATTGCAAGCATTGTATGCGACTCTTCGATGTCCCCCTTCACTATCACTTATTTGACTGTGCAAAATCAGGAGGCAAATATGATGTCCGAACGCTGTTTAACGGAACCCTCAGCCAAATCCATCCGGACTATGCGGTTGCTTTTGTCGATAACCACGATACCCAGCCAGGCCAGGCGTTAGAGTCCTGGATCATGGACTGGTTCAAAACAGCCGCTTATGCCTTTATCCTGCTTTACAAATGCCAGATTCCCTGCATTTTTTTAGGTGACTATGAAGGGGTGCGCAAAACCAAATCGCCAAAGGTGGCCCTGCTGGAAGAAATGATCTGGATCCGCTCCCATCTTCTGGATGGAGACATCGTCGATCTTTTTGATGAGGATCCCCAAAAAGCCTGCTGGATTGCTTTATCCAGTCATCCCATTCTGGTTCTCTTTACCATTGGCGATGCCAAGCAGAAAACGGTCCAGTTCCCCCAGCTTGCAGGGTTAACCTTTGAAGATATCTCCCGTGCTGGTCATATCGTTGCTGTTGATGGCAATGGCTTGGCCACATTTGATTGCGCACCGGGCTGCTGCTCGGTTTACATTTTGCAAAATGACCTTGCCTGGATGAGAAAGGCACTGAAGTAAATAGCGTTAGATTTCTGCTTTGCAAATCTTTTTCGATCTTGAAAAAGCGCAGATGCTGATGGAAGCAGCTGCGCTTTTTGGTTTCCAGTCTTTTTTCATACAAAAAGCCGCGGTTTTCAAGCCGCGGCTTTATTTTCGTTAAGGTTGGGCAACTAGATTAAACAGTAACAATTTTCATCATGTTCGTCGAGCCGGCTCCTACTGGATAGCCTGCTACCACGATGATGTTGTCGCCATGATGGAGACCATTTTTCAAAGCGATGTTGCGGGCAAGCTGAACATCGTTTTGCTGGGTATTCTGTACGTCAGTGACAACTGGCTGTACGCCAAAGACTGGCAGCAAGGAACGCTGTACTTTTTCGTCAAATGTAACCGCAACGATTGGTGCTTCGGGACGGAATTTGGCCAGGCGTTTAGCCGTCAGCCCGGATTGCGTGAAGGCAACGATCGCCTTGATATCCATAGCCAGAGCAGTTTCAGCTGCCGAAATGGCGATGGAGTCAGACATATTGCGATTGGAAGAAGCAATACCATCTGCAAGTCTGGTCTTATAGTCGATCATTGGTTCGATTGCATTGGCAATCTTTGTGAAAGTATGAACAGCTTCAGCAGGATACTGCCCGGCAGCGGTTTCCGCGGATGTCATCACGCAGTCTGTGCCATCCATGATGGCATTCGCCACGTCACTGGCTTCAGCGCGGGTTGGTCTTGGGTTGCCCTGCATGCTTTCAAGCATATGGGTTGCAGTAATAACGGGTTTTCCCATTTCATTGGCCATTTTAATCATCTGTTTTTGATAAATTGGCACGTATTCCAGAGAAACGTTAACACCTAAGTCACCACGAGCAACCATGATACCATCTGCTACTTCAAGGATGTCGCGCAGATTGTCGAAACCTTCCTGGTTTTCGATCTTGGCAAAAATCTGAATATCGTCTTTGCCTTCGGAAATCAGAATATCGCGAACTGCAAGAACATCTTCTTTGCGGCGTACAAAGCTCAGCGCGATGTAATCCACATCATTCTGAGCACCAAAACGCAGGTCTGCTTCATCTTTCTTGGAGATGAACGGCATGGAAAGAACGATACCAGGCAGGTTGCATCCTTTTTTGGATTTCAAGAAGTGAGGGTTAGCCACTACTCCTTTGAAATCTTTACCGGTGTTGACTTCAGTGATATCCACACGCATTTTGCCATCATCCATCAGGATGAAGTCGCCAGGTTTTACGTCATTGAAGACTTCTGGAACGTTGATGGCAAACGATTCGCGGGTGCCTTTCAGGTCAGGATCATTGACGATGGTGACAACGTCACCTTTTTCAAACTGCACACCGCCGTTTTCGAATTCACCCAGACGAATTTCAGGTCCTTTTGTATCAAGCATGATACCGATTGGTTTTTTCAGGTCTTTAGAAACATTGCGGATCTTTTCGATTCTGGCGCCATGTTCAGAATAGTCACCATGCGAGAAGTTCAGACGGCAGATATTCATCCCTTCGTTCACAAGTTTCTTGATCATTTCTTTGTCTTCACTGGCAGGGCCGATCGTGCAGACAACTTTTGTTTTCTTGTCCATATTTATACCTCGATTGATTTCAGAACGATTCTATACCATGCTTATCTTAATTGCTCAAATCTGGACTTTTATCCCAGACGCTCAAACAAGTTTGTCAGAGGCTTTTTCGAGGAAGAAGGCATCACTAATGCTCGTTCAATTGGATAAGCTACGATCTGGTTATCGCGGATGGCCACACATTGGCCGCCGATTCCCTGCATCAGCAGGTCAATCGCCTTTTCACCCATCTGGCTGGCCAGCATACGATCAAATGGACAGGGTGAGCCGCCGCGCTGGATGTGGCCCAAAACCGTTGCGCGTCCGGAGAATCCGGTATTCAAGGTTACGCGCTTGGCAAATTGATGAACATCTGTGATCTTTTCGGAAATAATCACGATTGCATGTTTTTTCTTCTTAATCTGGTCCAAATCACGCAGCCGGTCCAGAATATCCTGTTCATCAAATCCACTTTCGCTGGTGACAACAATTTCCGCTCCGCAGGCAATCCCTGACCATAAAGCCAGGTCACCGCACCGGTTGCCCATAACTTCAACAATGGAGCAGCGGTGGTGGGAGTTGGATGTGTCGCGCAGCTTATCGACTGCATCGACAACTGTTTCAAGGGCAGTCATAAAGCCGATCGTATAATCTGTGCAAGTAATATCGTTATCAATCGTGCCAGGCAAGCCGATACAATTGATTCCCATGTGAGTAAGTTCAAGAGCGCCGCGATAGGAGCCGTCGCCGCCAATTACAACAACCGCCTCAATGCCGCGGCGCTGTAATTGTTTAATCGCTTTTTTCCGTACTTCAATATCTTTGAATTCCGGCAGACGGGCAGATCCCAGTACAGTTCCGCCGCGTGTCAGAATCTCACTCACGGACTCAGTTGTCAAAGGTTCAATATACCCTTCTACCATTCCTTTGTATCCGTTGTAAATGCCAAAAACTTCCAGTCCTGCATTGATTCCAATCCGGGTAATGGCCCGAACAGCAGCGTTCATTCCAGGAGAGTCGCCACCGGAAGTCAGAACACCGATTCTTTTAATCATCTCTTGTCCTCCGTCTTTTCAGATCTTCAGATAGGTAATCGCACCCTTAGGCATGCGATTGCTTTATTGGTCTAATTTTATCATAGAACGAACAACCTGATTTCGTGCTCTTTGCTTTCGGCTATGAATTTTTCTAGCCAAGAAAAAACAGGCTACCTTCGTCAATGAAAATGACCTGTACATCAATCACTTTAAGCGCGATGAATATTCTCTTTTTTAATCCAGCTGTTCGAGAAGAATTGTTGAATCTTGTTCGGGTTTGACCTTTTCGAAAGCCTTCTCAATTCGGCCGTTTTCATCAATCAAATAGGTAGTCCGAATGGTCCCCATGACCTTTTTGCCATACATCGTCTTTTCTTTGAGCACATCATAGGCCTGCAGAACACTCCGATCCGGATCGGCAAGCAAGGTAAATGGCAGATCGTATTTCTTTTCAAAGTTGGCATGGGAGCGGACGGTGTCCTTCGAAATCCCGATCACCTTGACGCCCTTCTTTACAAATTCCGGATACTGGTCCCGGTAGGCACACGCTTGCGTCGTACACCCGCTCGTATTGTCCTTCGGGTAAAAATACAAGATGACTTTCTGGCCGCGAAAATCGGATAGTGAAACGAGATTGCCATTCTGGTCGGGCAAAGTAAACTCAGGAGCTGTCGTGTTTGGCTCGAGCATGATGATCCTCCTTATCACATTTCTGCATCGTATCTGGTTATGAAAAAACGGCCTGATGATGGCCGTCTTTAGACATTCAAGCTGACTATTCGCCTACAAGGCCAGCAAAGTTCTCTGCCCGTTCTTCTTCAATTTTTTGAAGTTCACGGAATGTTTCTGCCATGGCTTTGACGTTGTTGGTTTCCAGCATCTTAATGTAATCATTTCGCAGTTCCAAAGGAATCACAATAGGTGATTGTCCAGAGCTGATCAGCATGGAGTTAATCAAAATGCGGCCTGTCCGTCCGTTGCCATCTGTAAAAGGATGGATATTTTCAAACTGGATATGCAGATCGGCAACGTCTTCCATTGTGAAGCCGGATTCTACCAGTTCGTTATAGCGGTTAATGAATTTTTGCAGGAAGCTTTCAATTTCTTCTGGCCCTGGGAAAACTTTTGTTGATCCGGAAATATAAGCCGGATCTTCACGATAAGCGCCGCCGAACAGGATATTTTCATTGACTGCATCGTTTTCCATGATTAAGAATTCTTCAGTCAAAGGCTCATGATGGTTGACGCGGTCCAGCATGATTCCTAATGCTTTTTTATGGTTGATCGCCTGATGAATCTCTTTGGCATTCGCATTGATTGGGCAGTGGTTGGAATCAAAAGTCAGTGCATATGTTTCGTTTTTAGTCAGAGTGCTTCCTTCCAGCGCGTTGGAGTTATAAATTGCGCGGGTCACGAAATCTTCGTAATAGCTCTGGTTGTTTTTCAGTAAATCTCGAACATCCATATCATTTTCTCCTTAGATAACTCTATGCATCATTATATAAGCAAAACCTCTTTGCTGGACACTGTGAGCCAAATTTTCCGGCAACTCATGTCAAGACAAAGTAGTTTGTCCAGTAATTTTACCGAATTTGAATTAGAATTCCATCCTGGATCCCAACAACTGCCATCAATTCTTCCATAATTGTCTGTTTTTGGGAAACTTTATCCCTGCCTTTTCGCGAAGAGCAAGGTTCTGGCAGGCTATTTGTAAGAGATCCTTAATCCTGATTCAATGTTTAGCCTTCATACTTCGCTCAAACAGATTTTTCAGGCTGCTTGGACAGGTTTGGATTTCCAAATCCAGTCTTTCCAAAAGCCCTTGAGTTTCTTTTAGATCTAAAGCCGATTAAGATCTAAAGTCTCAGGTCTGTTCTTAAAAAGGCGCGATGGCTAAGGGCCGCCAAATTCAAGCCCAAGCTTGCCAGAAAATGGTTTACCAGAAATGCTTGGCATGTAAAAATCGGCTGGTTGAATACGTCATTGGATAGTCCTCTGAATTTAGACAGATCGAAAAAAATGTTGAAAATTTCGATATTTCTTCGAAATTCCCTTTCTTTATAAGAGATTATAGGCTAGATTGATTTTTATATTTTATTTATCTTTTGAATAATCATCTTAAGTCTCCAAATGATTATATGCAAGATAAGAATAACTTATATTGTTTCTGAAGAGCATTGTATAAAGAGAGAATATTGAAAAAATGAACTTTATTTATCGAGGCTCTGGCTCAGTCAAAGTGCGGGGAAAACGCCCGGAATCTAGGATTATTTTACATTCAGGATTCATTTCTCAACCTATTTTTTAATGAAATATTAAGGGATTTTGTAAACTCATCCGCTTGCTTTTGTCGTCTTTTTAGGATGTAACCCCGTTTTTGTTCCTTAAATAAGGCGGATTTTCCAACCACAAGGATACTGAAACAATATAAAAAATTTAAAAAACTTATTGCATCTTAACCCAAGTAAGGCCTAAGATAAAGATGCAATTAAGAAAGACAGATTTACCCCAATATTCACAAACTTAGGAAAGTTTTGGAGGAAAAATTATGAATAATGCTGTATTGTTTTACACTTCACCAGGATGCGCAAGCTGCCGCAAAGCGAAAAAATGGCTCGAAGATAACCACATCAATTTTGTAGAAAAGAATATTTTCTCCAACTTACTGTCTGAAGCTGAAATCAAGTATCTGCTTTCCCGCTGCGAAAACGGAACTGAAGATATTATTTCCACTCGTTCAAAAGCATACCTTACGCTCAAAGATAGTCTTGACGATATGTCTGTTGCCCAGCTTACTCGTTTTATTCAGCGCAATCCTTCAGTTTTAAAACGTCCGATTATGCTTAGCGAACGCAACATGGTCGTTGGCTACGATGATGATGAAATCACTGCGATGGTTCCAGTATCCCGCCGCAAAGACGAATTGAACCGGATCGAAGCGTCCATCATTTCAGCCGATCTTTCCATGGCTTCCATCTCCAGAAAGTTTTAATTCCAAAAGACTCCTCATAAGCAAAATGATAAGGTCCCATTAGCGGGACCTTTTTTGATTCACCCTTCAGGTACATCTAGGATACAAAACCTATCTCGACACGGAAAGATAGATGCACGAAATATAAGAAGGATCTAAAGAGAAAGCAGAAGCTTTGAACAGGACCAAAAAGCAGGCTCAAAAGCCAGTTTTTGGAGATCATCTAATCTGGATTATAAGGATTTAGAACACAGTTATGGTCTATAAATAACACTAAATCAGGATGTTACCAGTCCTGCAGATGCTTTCAGGCCTGCATACCGGCACACTCCCCCAAACGAGGTCAATCCAACAATTTTCCCCTGATGCCTTTAAAATCTGTCGGCTCAGATGGAAATTCTGTCTCAAAGCAATCAAGCCGGTTTATTGATGACGGCTTGCAAGAAATTCAATTACACTCACAAGTCCCGCTGCTACTTTTTCAAATGGCATTCCCTGCTTTGGATCTTCACTGAAGGGCGGAATATGAATGAAGCCGCCAGGTATTTTTCGCTCTTTGCATGCCCTTATGACTTCATACATGACGTCATTGCAAACATAGGTTCCTGCCGAGAAGCTCACTTTTGCATCAATCTTCTTGCGATGGAGCATCTTTTCGAGTTCAAAAACAGGCAGCCTGCTTTCAAGGGCCAAAGCAGCATGCAAAGCAATCGGCTGTTCTTGGGGCTGATTTCCCTCATTGTCTGGAATCCGGGCATGCTTTAAGTTCAACGCCACGTATTCAAGATCCAGCTCCCTTGCCTTGGCATTGTATCCGGTGCAGAGCACAAGATCTGGATCATACTGGTCCATCAAATCCTTCACCTGCTTTGGGGCTTGGTCAAAAACAACCGGAATCTCTTTTTTGATGATTTGGATGCTCTTGATTTCATCAGGCAGAGCACACACCGCCTGCCAAGAGGGATTGGCTTGATCATGATCAAATGGTTCAAACCCCGTAATCAGGATGGTTTTCATCGAAGCATTCCACCTTTCCAAAAAAACTCTTCGACCCATCGGGACTAACAATCATCCCGCCTTGTTCTTCAATTGCATAGATTGGTTTCTGGTCTTTTGCATAGGCCCGGTTCATCCCTTCTTTTTGAATTCTGGAATGGGCATAGTGTACTTCCACATCAAAATCATTCAGCCAGCCGATTCCTTTCTGCCAGTCAAATCGTGGATAGTCTTCATCTGGCGTAATGTGATAGTCATCCAGCTGAATCATCGCTCCTGCCGAATAGCCGATGACCAAGCCCTCATATTCTTTGAGTACTTTTTTGAGTTTCTTTTCTTTAATCCGCTTCATCATCAAATCAGGAGCACCACCCGTTAAAAGCAGGATATTCGAATTGCGAATGGCATCCTTCATCGTATTGATATCATCCGTAAAGTAATTGACCCAATGAACCTGTTTTTCCTTTAAACCATACCAAAAGAACACATCTGTATTGGCCCGGTACCAGATTCCCTGCCCTTTTTGGTACTGCTTGTTCCAGTCGGCGAGATTTTTTGTATCGTCAAAGAAGCTGAACGCTAAGACGCAGACTTCGTCTTCAGGCTGAATCAGCCCTTTTAAAGCGGACCGGCACCATTTTTCGTCGATCATTGACGTATTCATCAATACATGCCAGCGAACGGGCTGGGCATCAGCTGGTCGCAGCAAGGCTTTAGCCGGATCGAAGTGCTTGGCCGCGATCACCCATGGAGCAGCATTCAGGCAGTTTTCAAAGATCTGCCACTTTTTTGAATCGAGATCTTTGCGATCGATCACCAGATCAATAGACCCTTCCTGTGGTTTGCCAAAAACAAGATTGGCGTTGTTAGGCAAAGTAAAAATCCGGTTTTGAAAAAGGGTCTCGATTGGAAAACCGTTTTGTAGGGGATTCTCCCCTTCCGTTTGGTTTCCCTGGTCAAAACTGCATTCAATCTTTTGAATCGTTTGGCCTCTGAACCAGTTGACCAGAGCTTTTGCTTGTGGGTTCGAGTAGCGGGTAACCAGCTTCATCGCCCCATCAACTCCTCATTTTGCCTGTAAATGGCTTCATATAAATCCTGTAGCCGCTGGCCTCTTTCATTGAGATCGTAAAAATCGTCATATCCTGATGCTTTCTGTTCAGAGTTAATGGCTTTTAAAAGAAAAGCAGGATTATTTTTAGCCATTGATGGCCCAATAGCACCCCAGGCATCGTCTAAAAGGTCTTCTAATTCCTGAATTTGTTCTTGACTAATCTGCATACTCTATTCCTTTCTGCCACAAGCAGGCTGATTCAATCTTCATTTCGCTCGATTGATCTTCACCCTATCTGGTTTTGGTTCTCGGTTTGAATTCGGATTTAAAGCATGGATTCTATTCCACGGATTGGCTGCCTTTTCAAGTCTTCGAGCGAGGATTTGAAGTGGTTCTGTTCCATTCTACTTGTTCGTTTCTTGTTTTGAAACCAGATCCAGTCCCTCTGGTTTGGCTGCTCTTTTGATTTGACTTTCATCTGCCATTTTTTGATTTTGACATGAACCTTGAAGTCTCTCTTTGCATCCGTGTGCAGACTTGTATACTGAATTCGACGGCAAGGTCAAAAACAGATTTAAAGCGTCATCAAAATGGCAGCTTTACTTCCATCAGAAGTCCTTTGCTTATATCCGTATCCGCAATTTTTCAAACCAACCAGTAAGTGAAAAGGAAAGATCAATATGGCGACACGTTTATTTTTAGTCCGGCATGGCCAAAGCGTATTCAATCAAGAAGGAAGAAGTCAGGGCTGGCTCGACTCCCCTTTAACCGATCGGGGCAAGGCAGAAGCTTTGGTGGTCAGAAAGTGGTTTGAAGACCATCACCTGCATTTTGCTTGCGGCTATTCCAGCGATTTATCCCGGGCCAAAGAAACACTGGCCCTAATTGACGCTGGGCAATTTCCCATGCAGGAAAGAAAAGACCTGCGGGAAATGAGCCTAGGAAAGATGGATGGCCGAAAAGGATTCCATCTCGATCCAGCTGTTTGGAATCAGCAGGCGAAACTCTATGGCGGCGAAACTTTTGAACAGGCGGCTCAAAGAGCCATCCTTGCCTTGTATCAAATTGCCAAAACCCATCCGGGCCAAAATGTTTTAGTAATCAGCCATGGCATGATCCTCAATTTATTGATGGACTCCCTGCCGGCCGTCTCTGCTGCCTGGCATGATCCAGACCAATTAGAAAATGGCATGGTTTTAGAGCTGATCTTCACAGCCGGCAAATTATGGCTTTCCCGCATAGATACGCCGGTGTCTGACTTTGTAGCCAAGCACAATGCGGAACAATAAATGTAGAACCTGAATAATTCATAGATTTTTTCACAAGTCTATTTTCAGGTGTTTTGTTCTAGAATCAAGGACAAAATAGATGATATTTTAATTGCTCGTCCAATTTTCAGTTAGAAAGTGTTTGTTGTAATTGAAAAGATGAGTTCAGGAAGATCAAAATCAAAGAAATTGTCCAATTTGCCCACGACGAAAAGACAGTCCGAAGACTGTCTTTTTGAAATAAATCGAATTAATTTATAAACTGAA
>JADGIS010000098.1 GCA_015233825.1 Erysipelotrichaceae bacterium RD49 | reverse complement strand
TTCTTTGTTTTTGTGGAAGATTGCATTGTACAGGATTTCAACACATTTGACATCACCTGTTAGGTGAAAAGTAAAACGGTCGGAAACACGTTTCATAAAGGTGTTTCCGACCGTTTTTGATTTTGTGGGAATTATTAAGGCTCTAGATTAAGAACCAATTATATAAAGTCTCATTTACTCTAATACCTTCTAGCAGGAATGGAGTATTTACCATCTTACATAGAGGGTGTCGTGCAGCTTGGTACAAACGTCGGCAGCGCCTGACTGAGAAGGGGAACATCAATCGTCTAGCTGATGTTCCCCTTTAATTTGTTTTTTACGCAGTTCGCTGCCTTATGTTTTATTTGTATGATCTTTCAACGGCTTCACCTTCTTTCTGTATCTGCTCTAAGATCCGGACAGCACCCGGGCATAAAAAAGGGGCGGCTGTCAACCGTCCCTTATCCGGCCTGCAATGATCCGGCGCCATAAGGAGTGCTGTACTGCCTGAGCACGAAACTGCTCTGTCCGGCAGTTTTTGCGGCAGCAGGGGAGGTAGTGCTGAAATTGATCAGCATTCCGATAATTACGCCAATCGTAATGGCAAGAACTGCTACCACAGCAGAAATCATTATACCAGTGGAATTAATCTTCTTTTGTGTTTTTTCTATGTTTTTATATGATTCTTCAATCTGATTCCGTTCTTTTTTCACCTGCTCCAGTTCATCTTTGAACTTTTTGCGAACTTCCTTTTCAATCTGTTTTCTGGTTTCCAGATTTACGGTTTCAAGATCTTTGACTTT
Organism: Erysipelotrichaceae bacterium RD49; assembly: GCA_015233825.1. GTDB lineage: Bacteria > Bacillota_I > Bacilli_A > Erysipelotrichales > Erysipelotrichaceae > Allobaculum. The sequence goes on along the minus strand of JADGIS010000098.1, from coordinate 10,224 downwards.
CTGGTCCGACAGATCCAGTTTGGACTGGAGCGCCCGGTACTTCTGCTCGGATTCACTCTGACGGGATTTCCAGGCGGCTTCAGAAGCGCTGATGGAGTCTTTGAGCAGATTGATCTGGTGTTCATATTCAGCCTGGCTGGACTGAAGCTTCGCGGAGTATTCGTGATTCAGTCTGGCCAGCTCCCTGTTCTGCTCAAGACTGTCGCGCTCAAGCTGGATGCGCTGGCTGTTCTGAAGCTGGAGTTCGCTTTGGTGCTGGCTGATCTGTCTGGAAAAGTCATCGAACATCTGTTTTTCCTTTTGCGTGAGCTGCTGCCAGAATTTGAAGGATTTTTCGTTGAGCAGGCTGACTTCTCCGGCAATCTCCTGCCTGATTTCGTCAGCCATTCTGTTTTGCAGATCGTTTCGCCTGGCTTCAAAATCGAATTCAATCTGTTTTCTGGTCTCGGTATCAACCCTTTCGATTTCCCGGTTGAACCGGTGAAGATTTCGGGATTCAAAATCTGCCTTTGCCTGCATGGATGCCCGGCTTTGGGCATCAAGAAGCTGTTTTTCATATTCTTCACGGATCTGCTGTTTTTTGAGGCTGGATACAGAACCAGCCGCCTCTATGGCCTGGTTCTTTTCCAGTTCCAGAGCGGCAAACTGGCGGCCGTATTCGGTATCCGGATCTGTAACATCAAATTCTTCCGCCAGATTCTTTTGCAGAATCTGAACCACCGCATTTCTGGTACCGGCAAGCTGCTGGATGTTGGTCTGGTGCAGGGTGGAAAGATCGGAATTGAAACGGCGGATGAGGTTATTGAGGCTGGAGGCGTACCAGTCATCTTCGGAGAGAAGATCGAACTGAAGCGGTTTTGAATTTTCGATTTCAGTCAGGTTTTCAATCTGAAACTGAATCGGGGTCGCATCCGTGGCGATCGTATTTAAAACCATGTCCGGATCCCGGGCGTCTGACTGCCAGTCTGGGTTTTCATGCTGGATGGAAGCAGAAGATTCGTCAGCGAAGCTGTCAAAGTGCGGCTGATTCGTATAGTCATGGAGCGGTTCATCCGGAAACGCGGCATCCTGGGCATAGGGGTCAAATACATCTTCACTCTGGAAGTCGGAGAGATTTTCCGGATATTCCTGCTCAGGGGTGCAGCCGGCATCTGGATCAAGGGGTCTTGAATCATTGGCATATTCTTCATGAATGTCCTGATCCACCGCGTTGAAATCATCCGGTCTGTAGGTTTCATCTTCCGGAATGAATACCGCTTCTTCTTCTTCCTCTTCTTCATCTTCCGGCTGGCTGTTTACAGGAGGAGTGAAATCCGGACCAGACGCAAAAGAAGGATCCGGACTCACCTGGTCCGAAACAAAATCCTGCCGCTTTTCCGGCTGGGAAAAGCCGGAAGATGCAGACGGAAAGGCTGAGGCAGAATTCTGGATCCCCAGTGCATATTCCAGAGTGGCATTGTCCGGCCCGTCATCGCTGCTTACGATAGCTTCCAGAGTCGGAAAATCGGCCTGGATTTTCGTATCGGTCACATTGAGGCTGTCATCTACGAGAACATAGGTGAACGGATAGAGCTTTTGATTTCTGAAATCGACAAAGCTGTCGAGATTGTCAAGGGTGATATAGTTCGGGATGATAACCAGCCGGTTGTCATTTAAGAGGGCGGGAATTCCTGCCGCACTGATCTGGTCCTTGTTAATGGCGCTTAAAAAGGATCCGATGGCTTCCGACTTTCTGTTTTTCTTTGTCAGCTTCAGATCATCGGGCAGGGCATTGTTATCAAGCATGATCGCCACATACCGGCCACCCAGGATCATGTTCCGGTTCTCGCGAAGTTCCGAAAGAATGGCATCGGGCTGTGTCTCGTCAATCAGGACACTCAGGTCTGACGCTTTTTTCTTTTCCTTTCTCGAGACCTTTCTGACAGGCTCTTTGGCATCGCAAGGCTGTGGATCAGCACTTTTCCGGCTTTTTCTGAATAAACCCATAAACTTAATTCCCTTCTAGAACAGTCCTGAATTCCTGTGATTCATTCTGGCGGCCCGCACAGCGATTTTTGCATTGGATCTTCGGATGCTTGGATCTTTGTAGACTGGTGTGCCTTCCAGAACGGCTTCTATCGTCTTGTGTTCCGGATGATCAAAAATAAATTTTGAAACAGCCGGAGTCAGCTGTGTCCTGATCTGGCGGATCATGCTTCTGGCTCCGCCCTCATTTGGATCAATGGAGGTTTCATCAAAGGCCAGAAATTCTGAAACTTCGTCACTTACTCTTAAAATTACTGAATGTTCCCGTTTTACATCGGCAATAAGCCCGTTAATTTTTAAACGGCAGATTTTAAGGCGGGTTTCATCGGTCAGAGGCTGAAACGGAATGATGACATCAATTCGTCCAAGCAGTTCCGGTGGAAACTTGTCTCCTTTGGACTGGGTGAGTGATTTTCGAAAGGTAGCATCCAGATCTTTCAGAGTGCTTCCGGATCCGGTATCGTCAGAATAATAGGAAGCAATGTTTTCATACAGTTCCTTTCCCGCATTGGTGGTCAGAATGATATAGCTGTTTACAAAGCTGACCTCCCTGTTGTACTCATCAATCAGCCTTCCGTCATCAAGCACCTGCAAAAGAAGGTGGGTGACTGATTTTGCGGCTTTTTCGATCTCATCAAGCAGCAGGATGGAGTGAGGATGTTCCCAGATCTGCCTGGTCAGCTCGCTTCGAAACCGGTCGATTGAATTTTCCAGAGCATATTCCGTCATGTCAAAACGGATCAGGGAGTGCTCGGTTCCAAAAAGAATCTTTCCAAGCTGTTTGGCAGTTTCAGTTTTTCCGGTTCCAGTCGATCCTGCAAAAAGAAAGCTTGCCATTGGCTTTGTTTTGTCCTGAAGGTTGGCCGCGGCAACCTGAAGCTGCTCCTCAAGTTTTGCGGTGACATAATCCTGCGACATGATGACGGCATCCAGCCTCTTTTTAATGGAGGAGGCGTCAACGGTGAAGTTGACGTTTGCGCCCACAGAGTCCCGGATGACCTGCGTCAGAAGCCTTCGGTCCATCGGAACATTTTCCGCATAATGCCATCCGATCATGGATTCGAGAACTTTCAGGGACTTGCGGGGCTGAGAATCGGCCGGGATGTAGCGTTCTGTGTATTCGTAGATGAGGTCGTAAATATTGTCAAAGAGGATCTTGTTTTTGACGCCGTACTGCTGCGCCATGTTTTTGAGGATCGAGATCGTTGTCTGACGGTCCGGCGCCTGGATATTGATGCGCTCAAGTCTTTCCACCAGCGGCTGGTTTGGTGCAATCCATTTCCGGAACTCCTCGTAGGTTGTAGCTGCGACAATACGGAGGCCATGGGCTCCCGATGAGGCGAGAATCGGCTTGATGGTTTCAACGGCTGCCGGCGAGAGCTGAACGATCTTGTGAAACTCGTCAATAAAGATCACCAGGTCCCGTCCGGTCAGGTCTGTAAAAATTTCAACCGCATCGAACAGGTTTTTGATCTGGCTTGCCAGTTTTTCCGCCACATCGTTTCCAGCCTGGGCAATCATCTGTTCCAGATTCAGTTCCAGGTATTTCCGCTTCCTGTCCTTTGTCATCAACCCCTGCACCAGCATGGTTTTCCCGCTTCCGGCTTCTCCCAGCAGAATTGCGTTGCAGATCTCGGGACGATAGAAAACGGCATTGAGAGTCCGCATTTCCCGTTCTCTTCCAACAATGGTCCGGGAGGGCGGTGAAAGAAACGAGGTATATTTTTTCAGGATGGATTTGGCGTGGTCCAGCTTCTTTTTCTGTTCGGGGGTCAGTTCTGTTTCAAAAGCTTTGTGCATAAGCTGTCTTCTTTCCAGGATTTCGCTTACCAGTCGATATCCGAATCGTCATCAAAATATGTATCCTCTTCAGGGTATTCGGCCTGGCAATCATATTCTTCAAATTCAGGGGTGTCGGAATTCGGATTTTCACTTGCAGCGGTCTGTTCCTCTTTTCTGTACTTTTCCGGATTTTGGAGGATATCAAGCTGTGTGGCGGCATCGATCAGATTCAGAAAGTCTTCTCTGGTCTCGGATACGTAGATATATTTGGGTTCTGGTGGGTACTGTATGATCTGCATCCGCATCTCCTGGCGGTATCGCTGCATGGCCGCATGGGTATTATTGGCCTGCAAAAGTGGAACCTGACTGGAAAGAGGAGATGCGGGAGCACAAACCGGTTTTGAAAAATCAATCGTGTAGCCGGACGCGCCATTGATTTCAAAGGGCTTGAGAAAGGCCAGAACATTGATGATATGAACGCATTCCATCATGTTTTCAAATGGAACTGCACCGGATGCATCTTTGGGAAAGCCAAGCAGAACATTGGAGGGGCTGATACTGTAGAGAATGCTGCAAAGTTCGGATGGCGAAAGCTGGATCGCATTGGAAACAAGGGCGTATCCGGTCTTCGGATTTCTGAGAATGCGGCCGTTTCTGTCTTTAAGGTTGTACTGAATGGCGTGAGGATTTCTTTGAAGTCTTCTGGCCGCTCCAAGTTTTAGAAGATTGACGTTTGTCTGATTGGTCTGGATGTCGGCCAGAAAGTAGATGTCTTCTGCTTTCAGCATGGAAAGATCGGAGGGCAGATTATCTCTGAAGTAGACATAGATCAGCAGATCAACGGGATTTTTTAAATCTTTGATGTGCATAGATTCACCTTTATGGAAAAGTATAGTTTTTTTGGAAGCGGGATTCTGCTTTGATACAACTAAAAAGGCATCCCAATATGAGATGCCCTGTAAAAAACGATTAGGATTTTGAATTCTGTAAAGTTTCAACCATGCGTTCCAGCAAGGATCGGATCTGACCGGCTTTTGCTCTCTGTCTGATCGTATTGTCAAACATACTGTGGTATCCCTCCCTCAAGATTGCGGTGAGCAGAGCAGTACAAAGTTCATAATCAGCATCAGGAATTTGCTGAAGTTCAATATCAAGATCGCCTGTAGTCAGATAATCCTGGTAATTTCGTTTGATATCCCCTGTTTTTTCCAGGAGATCATGAAGAATGACCTCATCACCCGGCTGTTTTTCAGCTCCCAGAATGGTCTTCTGAATTGCTTTGATCTTGTCTGCTTTATTCATAGTCTCTCCCTGAAAAGCTTTACTGTTCACCGCTTTAAACCATACCAGGCAATACCTTCATCATGCCATCCGACTGAAACAAGATGGTTGTTTTCAGCAAGGCTTGTGGTGTAGTTGTGGCTTCCGGTTCTGGCATTGGGATTGTACTGCCGGTAAACCGGAACAGCTTTATTTTCCGCAGAGTACCAGCCAACGCCTTCAAATGACCATCCCTCTTTGATCAGTGATTCTGTTTCCTTGCAGTCAGTGGTGTAGTGATGATCACCGGCCGCTTTGTTATAAAGGCGGTAGACAGGAATGTCTGAACTTTTTGGGGCAGTCCATGCAGTTCCTTCGTCTTTCCATCCGTAACCGGTAAGTGCGGCCTTTTCTTTTGCATCCGCTGTATAGAAGTGTTCTCCAGAATTTGGATTATATAGGCGGAACATTTTTACGCTGGAAGATGTTGAAGAACTTCCAGAGTTTGTGGATGGGTTTCTGGAGGAACTGCTAGAAGAATTACTGGAGGAGCTGCTAGAAGAACTGTCCGCGGGATTTGAAGGAATAGAAGGAATATCAGGAGTGTTTACCGGATTTCCAATTGTAAAGCTGGCCCGATGATAAGGAGCTTCAATGCCTGTATCAAAATGCAGCTTGATTTCCTCATTCTGATTTTTGGAAGTATCAACTGGAAAAGCAAAAACAACTTCAGAATTAGGCTTGATCCGATTTACAGCATCTTCCAGGAACCGAATGAGATATTCGTCCTTCATATTGCCAGAAATTTCAGTCTCTACCAAAGTTCCATCAACTGTAACTGACGGTTCAGCTTCTGCAAGACCAGTCCCTTTTAATTCTGTAAAGGCTGCATTCAGTATATTCGGAGTGTCTGACCAGTCACTGAGTTTAACTGTCCAGATCTGTTTGCTTTTGTCATAGTCATATGAAACATTATAATCGACATATTTTATGGGCACAGAATCAGGACGAATTGCTTCAGTAAAAAGATTTGATTTATATATTCCACTTTCAGCAGAAATAGTCATATTAGAGAGATCAAAATCTTGCAGTCCGAATTCAGCTCTGATCCAGTCATCTGGCTTCAAGCTTTGAAGTGACCTATTTGACAGTCGAATCTGGTAACCATAATCAGTTTTTTCAATGACTGGATCCCCAACTGTGCTAGAAATGGGTTCGCCATCGGCGATAATTTCTGTCCCACCGATAGACAGGCTGTTGAGCTTGGCCAGAATATTTGGGTAGGAGTTAACGGTAACTGCGGTAGTATCATCTTCTGAAGACCAGGTAACAGCAGAAGGTCTTACTGCTGCAGTCCAGGTCTTTCTGAAAATGTTATAAGTGCCATTAACGTCGTAATAGTAATCGTTATTTAAAACATACTTATATAAAGTTTTCCCTTGCAGTTTGTCAGTAGCAGCATAGGCATAGATTTTAGTACCGGAAAGGAATCTTCCAGAAGCAAAATTGACTGTAACTCTGGGATTTTCATTGTATAAACACGACCATAACTTGGTGCTGGGGATTTTTAGAGTGTAAAAATTCATATCCTGCGCTTCGGGTATTGCATCCAGTCCAGGTGCTGCTGTACCAGAGTCGGTAAAAAATTCCCTGTAGCCACTGGAGCTATAACTCTCTCCACCAACCGTTACCCATGTTATGCGATTTAACATATTTTCATCGGGAGATACTGCTACAGCGATATACAAATCGGTGTCTGAAGTATAAACCTGTTTTGGAAGATCAATATGCAGCTCGTAATCACCATACCAATCCGGGTTGTATACTGAACTATACTTGTACTGTGTCAAATCTTCTGGATCATCTTCTGCGTCTGAACTATCTTCTGACGAATCGATGGATTCAGTTGTTGATTCAGAATTGTTATCAGCTTCAAAAATTTCGGTTGTTTCATCCTTTCCAGGTTCTGACCCAAAATTGTTTTCCGCAATGACCGGAACGGAATACAGTCCCATTCCGACTGCGAAAACCGCTGCTAAGGAAGCAGCTTTTTTAATGGCTTTCATTTCGTATCCTTTCTATACGGCCAGAATTAAAGTCTATATTAAGGCAGGCTCCATATAAATTGCTTGCAGCATGAGCAGAACCATTGACATTCCAATTCAGCCGTCTCTATAAGTTGTCTATTTAAAATTTAGTCCACTTTTTGGGAAAATAAAAGATTATTTAGGAAATATTATTTTTCCGCTGATTTGATCACTGCCTGGTCCTGTAAGCTGGCTGTTTTTCAGATATGTCTATATTTCGACGCTATGAAAAAATGCTAAAACCGAATCGTTTGCCAGGCAATTCGATTCCAGGTTGTATGTTTTTGATTACTTGCAGCAAAGAAAAATGCTGAAACTAAAGTGACCTGCAAAGCCCTTCATTTTCAGCATTGGTTAATCTTCTGGTGCGACATTCACAGACTGTTTACAATCTGCTGATGAATGGCATCCACAACGGAAACTTTTTCCGTGCCGTGAACATAGATCAGTTCCGATTTCATGGCCCGTGTCAGGCCGACATAATACATTCTCTTGTCAGCCTCATCTGAAAAACGACCGTTGTCTGCGATCAGGATAACGTTGTCAAATTCAAGGCCCTTGATGGAATGGATCGTGGAAAGGACGATATCAGCATTGTGGACATTCTTTTTGTTTTTCAGCTTTTCGTTGGCGCGCGAGATCCGTGACTGTTTTGCCATGTTCCAGGCCGCCTCATAGGCCATCATGTCTTTTCGCATCAGATCCAGGCACTGGTCAAGGCTGATCTGCCCGCTGTCACAGGCCTGTTCGAGAGACTGGAAGTAGAAGGATCTGTTCTTTTGCCAGCAGTCGATAAAATTCGATCTGTACTGGACAGTTTTCGGGGATTTGGACGCGAAAGTGCCTCTGATCAGGTCGGCAATTGTCTGGATCAGCGAAGTGCCGGCAGCTCTGGAAACTGATGACCAGTGCTCCCGTATGAAATCTGTCAGCAGGGAACTTGGATAAAACCGCTGCGGACACAGATTGACCACCCCGGCTTTCGGTACAATCCGTTTCAGGCAGTCTTCTACCCATTTCAATTCCACTCTTCTTGGTGCAGCAATGGCGATCTTTTCGTTTCTGGCCAATTTGTCCTGAATATACTGGTGGACCGCAAGCGGAAAATCAGTCATGAATTTTTCCCTGTATTCTCTTGCATAGCAGCTGGAATACCAGGTCTGCACCTTTTCCTTGAAGGAGTCCCTGGTAATTTGAGCAAGACTGTTGGAGACCAGCTGGATATTGGCAAACTGATTGGCACTGATGTTCTGAAGCAGAATATTGGCCATAGAAAGAATTTCAGGACTGCTTCGATAGTTTGTTGTCAGCTTATAGAGCGCAAAGGTTGAGGAAGCTTCCAGCGTGTTCATGATTCGGGGATTGGAAAAACGGAATTCGAAAAGCGTCTGGGAGCAGTCGCCGATCATCATCATGGAAGCATCGTTCTTGCAGGTATATTTGAGAAGAAAGATGAACTCATAAATGGAAGTGTCCTGCACTTCGTCAACGATGATGAACTTTGCGGCCAGGTCAATCGGTTCATTCAGCTGATACAGATTCTGGCAGCAGAGTATCTGTTCCAGTTCCAGACACGTCATTTGCGCGGTATCGAGCATGGTTTTAACAGTGGCAGAATTGTTTTCGACAAAGACATTGAGTCTGGAAAGAGCGCCGGAACGGTTGTTCATGACTTCTTTAAGAAGGTGGATAAATGGTGCAGAGCAGGGGTCATCGGGAAAACAGATCTCTATGGCATTGGCCAGAGAGCTGATTGTGGAAAGATTGTGGTTCGGAAAATTGTGCTGATAGAGGTCATGAATCATGCGGGCAATCGTTTTGGACATCACCCTGTCATTGAGCTGGCGGATATGGTCGGCCGCGCCATTGGTAAAGGACAGAACCATGATATCAGCAGGAAGAACACCGAGACGGCACAGATAGCTGATGCGCTCCTTGACGACAGTGGATTTTCCAGTTCCTGCCCCCGACTGGCAAAGAACCAGGGGTTCAGATGATTCAATGATTGCCTGCTGCTGGGTGGAAAAGCTGTTCGACGCATAGAAATCTTTTGGCGTTTTGCCGGCTGGAACAAGCGGCGGAACGGTCAGGGATCCTTTTGCGGCGCAGAGATCTTCAATGGTTGAATGCAGAAGCAGAAACAGGTTCTGGGATACGACTTGATGCATATTCATGTCGGCTTCGTGAGCATGAAGAAATTCAAACAGCTTTGAATACTGGTCAAGCGACAGGGTACAGAATTCAAGTCTTGCGGCCATCTGGGAAAACATGTCTGTCAGGGCTTCGGTTTTATCAGGAAGGATATACCCCGCTACATTGTAATGGTAGTTCCAGCAGTTGAAAACAAACTGGAAGGTTTCAACACATTCATACTGCCATTTCTTTGACGCCTTGCACGCAAGTTTGTAATCGGTCTGGCTTTGGATCCAGTTTCGTGTCTCATCCTCAAAGATATCCACATCTTTTTCGTAGTGATGGACCTGCTGGATGAAATGATCAAATACACCTTCCGGACAGTCTGTATACATAACCTGAATTGTATTGTCCGGATCAATATAGAAATCGCCGGCTATGCAGGAGTATCTGGAAAACTGGCTGTTGTCCAGGCCTCTGATGGACCTGATCAGCGTGACCTGGTACTCCCTGTCCAGGCTCAGTGCGGTTTTATTCGGATCGATTTTATCTGCGGTTTCTATAATTTCCAGATTCTGCAGCTGGATAGACAGGTAATAGTCGCATATTCTTGTTTTTGCGATCAGAAATTTGTCTAAAGGCTTTGGATCAAAGATCAAATCTTCAAATTCGAGCAGTGTTTTCCATGAAATCAGCTGGGTGGGAATCATGGTGTTTGTCGTGTCATCCTTGCCGCAGACAGATTTGAAAACGGATCTGGAATCAGACTCGTTGCGGCTTTCGAGAGCGTCAAACCCGTGACCGTGACGTCCATCATCTAATCCTACATAATCATGCCTATAAGCAACCATTGCCACAGGCATCCGAAAAAGCAACACGGCTACCCTGAGCAGCGCTTATTTCTGCTCAGGGTAGCCGTGTTTTATGATTATTTGAC
>JADGIS010000097.1 GCA_015233825.1 Erysipelotrichaceae bacterium RD49 | reverse complement strand
GTAATGACATTGTACAGGAATTAAAGACATTTGACATTCACCTGTCAGGTGAAAAGCACAATGGTCGGAAGCACGTTTCATAAAGGTGTTTCCGACCATTTTTAGATTTATATGAATTGTTCAGGTTTGCATATGAATTGTAGGAGACTACAAGACCTCCACCTTCATATGTAGTTGCTGTGTTATTGAGGATTTGGCCTCCATTCATGGTGAATCTGGAATATTCTTCCCAAGATTCATGAGATGCACCTGTTGCTTTCATTGGGCCAAGCCAAATTCCACCACCCGCTAAAGCGGTATTATTCTGGATTTTGGCATTATCTCTCAATATCAACTCTGCATATTCAACTGCAACTCCGCCGCCTCTGGTGTTTAGTGCTGAATTCTTCTCAATTACAGCATTGTCGATAAGGATCTCCTGAATATTTAGTCCCGCTGAACAGACTATTTATCTACTTTATATACAGTAAAATTGAGGCTTATCTATTGGACCTTATTTTCCTGTGGTTCCTAACACATGAGGTACTCGTTCCTTCGAGATAAATCCCTCCGCCGCGGCCACCATAGTCAATAGCATTGAAAGCCCATTCAGTTGTCTTTGTAGAGTTATCATGGATATTTACACCGCCAGTAAGTTCGACAGTTGATCCATTTACCGCACAAATTCCAGCCCCTGACTGGTTATATTTATTCCCAGATGCATGCTGACTTTCATTTTCTTGATCACTTAATGTGTTGTTATTTACGCTTCCACCTGAGACAGTAACTTTAGAATGATCAGCGAAGATTCCACCTTTGCTCCATTGAACAGCAGAATTAGAAATATTCAGAGTTGAATTCGTTACTTGTATTGCTCTATCAGCATCATTCTGTACTGTGCAATTAATGACGGAGATATTCGAATTGTTCACTCCCTGAATTGCAGCATTTTGTCCAGGGGTTCCAGTACAAATAATCATTGAACTATTCTGGAAAGTAACCGTGCTGTTATCGACATAGAAATTTTTGATAGTGCTTTCTACTCTATGACCTTGAAAATCAATGACTAAATTCTTTTTGTTTGTGATGTTTATACATTGATTTCCATTATAGTCACCATTTACGTAAATAATGGCATTATCATTATTCTCAGCTAGATTCTCTAATTCCAAATAACTATTTGCATATCGTGTTACTCGAGCTGCTCTACTATTGTTTGTTTCTTCAGCAATTGTTATTGAAGAGAAGCTATTAAGCTTGAATCTATCCGTCTGATTTATACTTATCTCAGAATTTTTATCTGTTTCCTCAATTCTCTGAACCTTTTCAAGTTCACCACCATTCTTAAAGTGGAAAATTGATTTATTTCCAGAATTGTTAGAGCCATCAATTTGTGTAATCTCTACATTCACCGGTAAAGCAGGCTCAATTTCTGTTAGTTCCATACTTTCATTTCTCATATAGAATGAGAGGTCATAGTTTCTGAAAGTATAGTTTTTATCCTGGTCTAGCTGTTCCTGGACTTTTTTCAGTTCTTCTTCGGTCAATTCAACTGTCTTGGCTTGGAAGACTACGTCATCCGTCTCGAAAGTCCCTTCGTTCCAGCTGACTTTAATTCTGGAGCCATCTTCCGCTTCGACTTCTTGAGTGAAGTCATAAGTAAGATCTTCTTTGACAATTGCTACATACTCAGAAAATGAGTCAGTTTCAAACTGCACAACTTGAATTGCTGGGTTTGAAGTCAGATCCGTGAGTTTAACCTCAACAGGTTTGATTTGCAGGCTTTGTTTCAGGGCTGCTGTGATTGAGGTGCGAATCTCATTAGCAGCTTTGGTTGAAACAGAACTTGAATCTGTCGGGTTTGAAACTGTCTGATCGGCTTGCTTTGCGGTACTCTGAACAGAGGAAGTCTGATCAGGATTAGTTTGTGATCCTTTTGTAGAATCTGCTGCTTGGTTTGGTTCTGATTCTTTGGTATCGGCTGGATCGATATCGGTGTTTTGTTCAGAGTCAGATTGGGATTCGAAATTCGAGTTTTCACCAGGTTTGCACTCCCCAAGGCTTGCTGGCGGGTTCGTCGATTTTGAATCGGAGTCTTTATCTGAATCTGGTTTAGAACCAGAACTTGGCTTGTTGGATTCGGGTTTGGAATCCTGGTTCAATTCCAGATTTGAATCTTGGTCTTTGGAAGTTTCACTTGCTTGGCCAGCATTGTCATTCGAATTCGTTGAATCTTGTGCGTTGTCTTCTTTGTCGAGAGAGGTAAGAGCGTTGGAAGAGGACTGCTTGGCTTTTGGAGATTCAGGAATTCGATTCTGGGTCTGCTTTGCTTCGTGTACTTCATTTGAGTCAGTTTTGTTATTGACTTGTTCAAGATTCATTTTTTCCAGTCTTTTAGAGGCTGGGTAATGGTAGATACTGTCGACATGCTTGATGTCTTGCGTAAATCCAAAGGTGACAAGGATGGTGCCGTTGGGTTCGATTTCTTCGAGCTCGGCGTTTTCGCCTCGTCGATAGAAAGTCAGATCGTACGTGATGGCTTGGTACTGGTCGGCATCTTCGGCTTGAAGACTTTCGAGTACTTGCTTTTCGACGTCTGGCTCTGTCTGTTTGACCTTGGCCTGGAAGACAACAGTCTCTTCTTCAAAAGTTCCTGGATTCCATTTGGCCTGTACGATTGTTCCATCATCCGCAATGGCTTGGGCTTTGGTTTGTTCGGAATCTTTTTGAACGGTTTGAATGTCGAGGATTTGTTTTGTCGCTGTCAAATCATCATCGTCTGCCTGGTGCTGGTCTGAATGATTGGTTTGGTTTGTGGCCTGTGAATTCGTATTCCTGGAATCAGCTTCTTTGGAAGATTCGTCCTTATTCTTTTGAGAAGTTTTCGATTCTTCGGAATTTTTAGAGTCCTTTTGGTCAGAGCCACTTGGAGTTGTATTGTTAAGACTCGATTTGGATGAAGTCGAGGATTGGTTGGCATCGTTTTTCTTCGGATTGGTCAGGTCGTCCGATTTCGATGTCGATGTTTGTAAATGATTGGAATCCTTGCCAGACGGACTGGAAGTGGATGGTTTGGCAGCATCAGAAGTTTTTTCGTCCAGAGTTCTCTGATTTTGTTCCTTTTCGCTGTTGTTTGTTTCAGCGTCGTTATCATCATCCGTGTCATTCTGTTTCATATCGAACTTTTCATTATTTTTAAGAAAAGCATCCGGTTTTTCATCTTCAAATTCTGAGTCTTTTTGGCTAGAATCAAAAAGTGCTAACTCATTATCTTTGATTTCGTCGTCGCTCGATTTTGGGTTCGCATTCTGATTGTATGGTGTTTTGGAATTGTCTGCTTCTTCGTCGGCTGCAGGCGATTTTGAAACACTTTTTTTATCTTCAGGCGTGTTCTCTTCGAATGCGCCTTTTGATGTTTCCACAGGTTTATAGATGGAATGGAGTAGTGGATCGTCGCGGTTGTAGGTATGGCGTGCCACTTCGTCTTTGGCATCCTGGCCAATCGCAACTAACTCATTTTCATCTTCCTGTTCAATGATGGCGGCCTTGGCGATCGTTGCATCCTTTTGATCCAGCACAAACAGCACGTCACCTGCTTCAGCATTGTCTATGGTTAGCAACTGCTGGGAATCACTCAGTTGGCTCATCCAGTCATAGAGGTCTTTGGGCGCATCTTTTGTCGCTTCGTCGGCTTGTGCAAAGTGGAGCACATAGCGAACAAAAGAGCTGGACCAGTTTTCCTGGTATGGGTCGTCATCCCATTGGCCGTATCTTGTGATTCCAATCCGCGTTTTGCCATCGTCTGCCACCTGGTAGTTGTCATGGCTTGCTTTGTTTCCTATCTGGTGGGCGGCAATTGCGGTGATTGTTTCTCTGGTGCTTCTTTCCTCTTGTTCGTCGTCTTGGAAAAGAGCTTCGTTGGTATCTTGCTTCCAGTCCTGAATGGTTTCCAAGTCCGCGTCGGGATTTGAGAAACAGATTAAGGAATGGGTATGTTCAATCTGGTCACAGTCCAGCTGTTTTTCATAGCAGCTGTCGTCGTGGCTGTGCTCAGCTTGCGTGCAGATGAGATTTCCGTTTTCGTCGGAACAGAAATCATCATGGGTATGCTCATGTTGCGAGCAGGTTTGAATCGTCTGGTAACACTGTAAGGTGTGGTGATGTTCTGGTACATGGCAATAGGCTTTGGCTTCTTCTGTAATGGCCGGAAGAACCAAGGCATAAGTGGTACAGAAGACTACGACACAACTCAGAAACTTTACCAGTCTTTTGCGGGTGGTTTTGTTTAAAAACCACTCCCGGTCTTTCCAGTTGTTCATCCAATACATCCTCTACCTGTTCAATTTACCGATCCGAGCGTCTTGAAGGGCCAGAAACGGTAGACCAGTTTTCCAACAACTTGTTCTTCAGCTACAGTCCCGATTGATTTGTTTCTCGAGTCGACCGATACGCTTCTGTGGTCGCCCATCACAAACCATCGTCCATCAGGCACTTGATAGGGCAGATCAATGTCGGTATCCCCAAAAGCAAGTTCTTCTACATACGGTTCGTCTAATGGCTCGCCATTCACATGGACGGTGCCATCCCGTTCAATATCGACCCAGTCACCCGGCTTCGCGATCACCCGTTTGACTAAGATCTTATTGTTGAAATAGAAGGCGATGATATCACCCGTCTCAAACTGTCCGCCTTTAATCGAGGCAACCATCTCGCCTTCATTTAAGGTCGGCGACATGGATGTTCCATAGATTTCAAGAACGGGCAGCCAGAGGGTAGCAGTCAGAATCGAGATGGCGGCTACGACAATCAGGACATTGATCGTCGAGCGAAGCGTCTTTCGATATCTGCTTTTGTGTTTCACCCGTTTGAGTTCAGCTCTGACTTCGTCAAGGTCAGGGATAAACTCAGGCTTCTTGTTCTGGCGCGGGGTTTTCATGGATCCACTCTTTCTTCACGCCGCTTTCATAGATCTGGACGGCGCGGTCGGCAGCTTCGAAAATTCCTGAAAGCTTTAAAGCGGCTTCTGCCAAGCTTCCCGTTTGCTCAAAAACCAGCTTCTTGTCAGCTAATTCTTGTTCGAGCTGCGAAACTTTTTGTTTCAAGGCTTCGTTTTCTTTCATCTGCGCTTCGAGCAGCGAGAGAAGTTCAAGACGTGAGCATTTACTCAGTCGGCTTTTGGCCATCGGCAACCCTCCTTTGCAAGAAAACTTCTGCTGCCCCGAAAGAATCCTCCAGATCCTGGCTGTTGCACAGATTGCAGTTCAAGCCAAACGCTGAAGGGGTTTCTGTCTGCCTTTTGCTTGCTTCTGGCAGATCGTGCATAAGTTTCGTCGGCTTTGTTGCACGCTGTTTCACAGAGATTCGCTTTAGGCAATCATTATTCGTTCTTCCGGTGACAAGCTCATTATAGAGACGGCAGAAACATTTTTGCACTATCCCATATCACAATTTTCTGAAATTGTATGAAACTGCCCAGGAAACCATCGGCTTTCTAGACATATGAAAGCGTTTTTCATTCCAAAATGGTAGCGTCTTCTTCTTGCATTCTCATCACTTTCCGATTTTTATTCGATGATCTTCTGTATTTTCCCGATGGCCATTATCGATCATAAAAGTTCAATATCTCCTTTACTTATAGATCTTCAGTAAAATCGTTAACCATATTTTGTACAGTTATGAGAGAAAAAACTTATTCTGTATTAAATTTACAAACATTTTTACTTTACATTTCGGGTTTTCAATCATTTATCCACTTTTAGCCCCTCATTTTTTAACACTTTTCTCCATGATAGATCACATTTTGCATGGATAAATCGAAAGAGGCTTGTCTAGACATTACAATTGCTTATCACTTGACGAATCCAGTCTTTGTAAAAGCCTGTTTTTTCCAGTTTCTTTTTTGAGATCTTCAACTGGATTTTCTGTAAAATGGCTTTCGCTTATTTATTTTATGAATCAACAGATCATGATCTATACCAATTTCGAATTTTTTTAACTAAAGTCAATCGATTTTCAATTTCTTTTTATGATCAATTTGCGGTATGATTAATAACTCACAATTAAGATATCATGAAGAAAATATCTGGTTTTTAAGACAGAAAAGAGGAAAATGTCTCATATATTGAGGGCCTGATTTCCTTAAAAACGGCTGAATTTTTATGCCTTGTTGCAAAGGTTTGTTGTGCAAATCCATTCACTTTCTCCAATCCTTGAGTTGTTAATTTGAAACAACAAAGCTGTTTGTAAAAGTAAAATCTAGTAAGAATCCTTCCAACGGTCGTGAAACACGCTTGCGCAACATTCATTCTGATTTAATCCCCCCGGTTTATATCCATTATTTTTTATCTATAATATCTGATATCAGATAATCTTATGCGTATACCTCAAAAATCTTGCAAAAACAGTCTGCATCCGATTTGAGTATTCAGTTTGTGATCATTCTGGATTCAAGGCACCATTTTTCCCTTGTTTATCGGATTTTTCCACTTAACCACTTTTTATCAAACGGGAAATTTGTTTATACTGGGTATTCTTGTTTCAACGTCCTGCCACAAGAAAACCCATCGCTGCCCTCAAACGGAAAGCGGTGGGTTGATGTGGTTTTATCAATCAAATTCAAAAGGCAGATAGAGCTTTGCTGTTTTGGATCTAATCGTGGATTGCCCCTTGAAGATGAAGACGGCCATCCATCGACTGAGTCTCCAGGCCCAGCTTTTCATAGGAGAGTGAGGGGTTTAATGCTGAAAGATCCATTTGGTCGATCTCTTCGCTGCCGGTCTTTTGGATTGGCTGAGGATCTGCGGGTGGTGCTGGATCATTTGGCTGAACAGAAACCATGCCGTTGTCGAAATCAAAGACTTTGCTTCGCACAACTTCCAGCTTGCGCTTGCTTTCCTGGAGGGAGTAAAACTTTTCCCTGGAGTGAATCGACTGGTGGATATGGACACTTGCCCCTTCAAATTCGACTGATCTGGGAGTTGCGCTGGCTCATTTCCAAAAAGGAACCTTTTATATCCAGCAGGGGGGTGCTGGTACTGGCCCATACCGAAGATTTTCTCGTCTTCATTGGCTTCAAAGCGCTGCTGGATGCTCCATTCATCTCCCGCAATGCCTTTAAAGACGCGTGGCTCGTATTTCAGTGCAATGCACTCTTCGGTTTGCGAGCCATAGTAGTTGCGGCGAAATTCATGGAGAATGCGTTTGTCTCCATTGAAAAAGGACAAGACGCCGCAGTCATTGATTTCCGCCCGGATGGTGCCACTGACGATGATGCCCATCCCATCTTTCATTTCGATATTCAAAGCGGATGGGTCGATTTCATTTTCGGCTCCAGTCCCAAGGGTTCGATGCGCAGCGTTTCGCGTACTTTGTGATAGATCAAGGCTTGGTCCTGGATTTCAAAAGCTATGGTAGTTTCTCCTGTCTATTGTGTTCGCTGTTTTTATTTTTATAAAAAGGCCAGAGTGTCCTCCGTTTTGGACACACTCTGGCCTGGGTTTGACATGATTTAAGGTTGGTCATTTCAAAGCGGCAGGGTTTCCAGCCGTGGTTGGGCTGGAGTGGGAAGCCTGGATTTACTGGTTGTCCAGCTGGCCAGTTTGCTCCAGCGCATTATACAACGCTCCGATTAAATTGGCATCGTTGGAAAACTGGCAGGCTTCAATGAGGGGCTTGCTGGCAGGCATCCAGGCTGGAAAGCGGTCGTATTGGTTCGATACGATCCGATCCAGCGTTTCGATTAACACCGGCTGCCTGGAAATGCCGCCGCCAATGGCGATTTTTTCCACATCCAAAGCCAGCTGCAAAGCATGCAGGCCGGTTGCTAAGGTTTCGCAAAACCATTCCAGCTCCGCCAGGGCAGTTGGATCGCCCTGGTTGACGGCTTCAAAGAAAGTCCGCCCATTGATTGCATCCGGATCCTGATTGGTCGCAAAAGCATAACGGGTGAGCATCGAATTGGTGCAGTTTAAATCCGCCCAGGACTCGCCAAAGACGCTGGCCCGGGTATTCCAGTGAACCGGAATGCCGGAAAATTCCCCAGCCGCATAGGTATGGCCTTTCCAAAGCTTGCCCTCGATGATGACCGCCCCGCCGATCCCGGTGCCAAGGGTGACCACCAGGCCGGAGGAGACGTTTTTCATTGACCCTTTCCAAAGTTCCGCCATCGCTGCCGCTTTGGCATCGTTTTCGACAAAAAACGGAATCGGAATGCGGTGCTTTAACAAGGATTTCAAGTCAACCGCATTCAAATACATCAAAGCGCCGCCGGTATGGAAATAGCCGTTCTGGCTGTCGATCTTGCCCGGGGCTGCCATGACTAAGGCTTCAGGATGATGGCCCTGGTACTGGTGGTAAATGCCTTCGATAATATCGAGAAAGTCATCCAGGCTTTCTTTGGGCGTAGCCACTTCGCTTTGGTCGATGATTCTGGCTGTTTCGTCCATCAAGGCATACTTGATGCCGGTGCCGCCAACATCAATGGCAATATAGTTAGCCATTATCTGGCCTCCAGGTCCGAGAGATCTTCTCCATTGGTGGCGATCACGCGTTTATACCATTCAAAGGAATCTTTCGGATAGCGGTTGTAGGTGCCATTGCCCACATTGTCGCGGTCGACATAGACAAAGCCATAGCGCTTGTTCATTTCCCCCTCGCCATTGGAAACCAGGTCGATCGCGCTCCACATGGTGTAGCCCATAATCGGCAGGCGGTCTTTTTCGATGGCATCTTTTAAAGACTGCAGGTTTTGCTGGAGATAGCGGATACGGTAGTCATCATGCACTTGATGGTCTTTCGTTAACTGGTCGCTCCAGCCGATGCCGTTTTCAACCGGCCACATTGGCTTGCCATAGCGGTTGTAAAGGATATTGGTCGTTAAGCGCAAGCACTGCGGGTCGGTCGGCCAGCCCCAGGCATTGGTTTCCAGATACGGGTTTTTTACCCCGCGCACCATATTGCCCTCACCGACCGAGTCTTCTTCATGGGTGGTGACGGTGGTCGAACCATAGCAGGAGAAGCTGACAAAATCGCAGACGCCTTCTTTGAGCAGTTCCAAGTCGCCTTCCAAAATCGGCAGGACGATGCCTTTTTCTTTATATTCCTGCAGTTTAAACGGTGAGAGTTCGCCTTTCATCTGCACATCCGAGTAGTACAGATTGGCTTCCATTGCCTTATAAGCAGCCAGCTGGTCAGCCGGATCGCTGGTTAAGCCATACACCGGACCAAAGCTAAGCATCATGCCAACTTCTTTGCCGGGATAGTTTTCATGGATGTATTGGGCCACTTTCGCACTGGCGATAAACTGGTGGTAAGCGGCGATCGCAATGTTTTCTTCCGTTCCCTGCAGCAGGGCAGCCGTGACATATGGGGCGTGTTCAATGCAGTTGATCTCATTGAACGTCAGCCAGTATTTCACTTTGTCTTTGTAATAGTCGATGACCGTTTTGGCATAGTGGAAAAAATGGTCCACGACCTTGCGGCTGGCCCAGCCGTTATAGTCAATGGCCAGTTGGAGCGGCGTTTCATAATGGGATAAGGTCACAAGAGGTTCGATGCCGTATTGATGGCATTCCTCAAAGACCTTATCGTAAAAATCCAGACCGGCTTGCAGTGGTTCTTCTTCCTGGCCGGTTGGGAAAATGCGGGCCCAGTTGATGGACAGGCGGAAGCATTTGAAGCCCATCTCGGCCATCAGCTTGATGTCTTCTTTGTAGTGATGGTAGAAATCTGATCCGGTGTGGGACGGATAAACGAGTTCATGGTCAGGATCCAGGATTGGAACGGCGCCCACCGGAATTTCCTTGTCGCCGCCAAAGCATAAGGCACTGATGCCAACGGTTCCATCAGGCATCTGCCATTTGGTGCGCCGCTGGACGCCATAGCTGCCGCTGGACATCACATCGATGCAGTTGAGGCCTTTGCCCTCTTCGGCATAGCCGCCTTCGTACTGGTTGGCCGCACTTGCGCCACCCCATAAAAAATGTTCAGGAAACATATTCTTCTCTCCTTGGTACAGGTGGTATGGATTTTCGGGCTGAATGCTTAAGCCCTGGCTGGAAGAAAACAACCAGCCAGCCATACTCGGTTTGTACAATCTGTTCTGAATGTATATTATCCGAAATTTGGTCATTTTTCTTTGGTCTTTTTGGGATTGGTTTTCAATTTCGGCTTTACCTGCCAGCTACAGCCAGGCCTGGTTATTTTTTAAGATTTTTGCCTCAACCGGTTTGAATTCAATCTTCCGGCCATTGATTTCAACCGCCATTGGTTGATCGGTGTGCCCGCATAAAAGCGGTCGGGATAGACGGCAATTGGCACAGCTGTCTTTGGATCGATCAAATCTGCCCAGCCTGAAATTGGATAGGGTTTTGAGTGCTGATCAATTTGATCAGACTGGTCAACAAAAACGATAGAACTGGTTTGTGAACCAAGCGCATCGCTTTCTGTCACTTCAATGCCGCAAAGCTTGGCAAACGGACCTGGTATGGAGACCATTTCAAAACAATTGCCCTGCTCATCTTTGACACCACTGCGTGCCGTCATCATGACTGCACCCCCTGGGCGGTTTAATCCTGGAAAGAATACCGATGCAACCGCGATCAGGACGACAACGCGGAGCCCCACAAAAGCAAATTTCTCCCATGCCTTTCCTTTCACGTCGACATCTTTTTCTGGTAACACATACAAACTGTTCATGAATATTTTCCCTCCTCACATGAAATCCAGTTTGTCATTTCCAGATCTGATCCTCTTTCCTCCTTTCCGTATGGCCTGTCATTTGTAAATCCTTTCTATGCGCTGATCAGATCGTTTCTGAAAAATCACTGTTGTTTTTTTTTCGACAATCAAATCTTGCAAGTAAGCGGTCGCGAATAGTTAGACTCTTTCATGGTCGTTATTAGACTTTTTTAAGGTAGACCTTAATAATTCTCACAAAATCAAAAACGGTCGGAAACACCTTTATGAAACGTGTTTCCGACCGTTTTACTTTTCACCTAACAGGTGATGTCAAATGTGTTGAAATCCTGTACAATGCAATCTTCC
>JADGIS010000096.1 GCA_015233825.1 Erysipelotrichaceae bacterium RD49 | reverse complement strand
TCAAGACTGTAAGGCGACAGGCTTTTGGCTATCATGACGATGGATATTTTTTCCTGAAGATCATCGATGCGTCATACAATACGACAGTCAAGAATCCCAAATCCCACCGGATTTTTCAGTGAGCCATATTTTCTAGTCAGAGTATAAGTTGGATATATTGTTAGACAAATATTTAAGATTGTATAGTTAATCCTTTCAATTTGAGCTGGTTTTTAAGTCTTTGGTTTGTTATTTTGTAAGAGGTTTCAAGTCGAGGGTTGATGGAAGCGCGCAAATAAGCCATCAGCCTTTTGATCACGACGCGTCTTCCTCTGCGCGAATGCAGCAGAAAAGGAGTAAGCAATGTTACCTTACATTTCTGAATTTATTGGCACAATGCTTCTTATTATTCTAGGATGCGGTGTGGTAGCCAATGTGAATTTGAACCGATCGGGGATGAAAGGCGCGGGTTCCATCCAGATTACACTCGCCTGGGGCCTGGCGGTTTTGATTCCAGCTTTTATTTTTGGGGAAGCCTCTGGTGCTTCATTCAATCCAGCTTTAACTTTAGCACTTGCGATGGATGGCTCCTTTCCCTGGAGCAGGGTAGCGGGTTATATCTGTGCCCAGCTTGCAGGTGCGTTTTGTGGTGCCTGCATTGTATATCTGCTTTTTAAAGGCCAGTTTGATGAGACAGAAGATCCGGATACGAAAAAAGGCGTATTCTGCACAGCACCATCTGTTCGTAATTTAGGGCTGAATTTCCTCAGTGAGATGGTTGGCACTTTTGTTCTGGTCTTCGCAATTAAAGGGATTTCAAATGTCACTGGCTTAGCGATGGGCGTAGACAAATTGTTTGTCTTTGGAATCATCGTGGCTGTCGGTATGTCGCTTGGTGGTTTGACGGGCTATGCGATCAACCCGGCCCGTGATCTGGGGCCGCGGCTTGCTCATGCTGTACTGCCTATCAAGAACAAGGCCGATTCGGATTGGAAATATGGACTGCTGGTGCCGATCTTTGGCCCTATTTGTGGCGCAATCCTGGCGGTTGGCCTGTACGCCGCCATTCCGTGGTAAACAAATCAGTAATCAGATACAACCAAAAAGCCGAAAATTGAATTCAAATATGTAAAGGCTTTTATACTGCGTTTACATAGATTAGAATTATACAAAAGAGGAGAAAAACTATGGCTGAAAAACAATACATTATGGCAATTGACCATGGAACAACGTCCACTCGCGCCATCTTATTTGATCACGACTGCCACATTGCAGGCGTATCGCAGCGTGAAGGTTCAGTAGAGTATCCGGCTCCTGGCTGGGTCGAACAAGATGCCGTATCCATCTGGCTGGATACAATGGCGGTGACGGCAGCTGTGCTGAACAATACCGGTATTCTACCTGACCAAGTTCAAGCAATTGGGATTTCCAATCAGCGCGAAACAACTGTTTTATGGGATAAAAACACGGGCCTTCCGATTTATAAGGCAATCGTATGGCAATCTCGTCAGACCAGCGATATCTGTGATCGTTGGCGTGAACAAGGACTCGAGGATATGATCCGCGAAAAAACCGGCCTTCGTATTGATCCATACTTCTCAGCATCCAAGATTGTTTGGATGCTGGAAAATGTACCGCAGGCGCGTGAAAAGGCAGAAAAAGGAGAACTCTTGTTTGGCAATATGGACTCCTGGCTGGTTTGGAAACTCACAGGCGGCGAGCGTCATATTACCGATGCAACCAATGCGAGCCGTACGTTGTTATACAACATTGAAACTGGCGAATGGGATGATGAACTACTTAAAGCCTTCAACATTCCAAAATCAATTCTCCCTGAAGTGGTTCCGACTTCGCAAAATTACGGCAGCACAGCGCGCTATGCTTTTTTTGGAGCACAAGTTCCAATCTGTTCCGTGGTTGGAGACCAGCAGGCTGCCTTGTTTGGCCAGTTGTGCCTGGAAAAGGGTATGGCTAAAAACACGTATGGAACCGGCGGCTTTTTATTGATGAACACTGGACATGATATTGTGCGTTCAAAAAACGGACTGCTGAGTACAATCGCCTGGCAAATTGGTGATGAAGTAACTTATGCCTTGGAAGGATCTATTTTCGTTTCTGGTTCTGTCATGAAATGGATGCGCGACGAATTGCATCTGTTCCAGGACGTGGGGCAAACGGAAGAGATGGCTCTCAATGCAGGAACAACTGCAGGCGTCTTCCTGGTTCCGGCTTTTGTTGGTCTTGGAGCCCCATATTGGGACGATAAAGCCAAAGCGACGATTGTTGGCTTGACTTTGGGAACGAATCGCGATCACTTAGTGCGGGCAGCGATCGAATCCATGGCTTACCAGGCCAAGGAAGTTCTAGATGCGATGGAACAGGATTCTGGAATCAACATCAGTAAGTTGAAAGTAGATGGCGGCGCAGCTGCGAACAACTTCCTGCTGCAATTCCAGTCCGATTTATGCCAAATTCCAGTCGACCGTTTTAAGGTCAACGAGTTGACCGCACTAGGGGCTGCTTTCTTAGCGGGTCTTGCCATTGGATTCTGGACTTGGGAAGATCTCAAAATTGAAGTGGGACGAACATTTGAACCTGAGCGTTCACCAGAAGAGATGGCTGAGCGCTACAGAGCTTGGAAAGAAGCTGTCAAAGCTTGTGCAGAATTCAAGCCAAACGTCTTATAAAGACTATATATAGTCTCTAAATAATCGAAATAGAGTTGAAATCAGATTGGAAACCGCTTAGATTGATAACATATCATGATATCCATGCCTGTTTGAGTGTACAGGATGGTCATTGAATTGGTTCATGACAGTAAACAAAGTCTAAGCGGCGGCCAATCTATCTTTGTGTCAGAAAGATCAGCCCATCAGAATCTGATGAACTGCCTAAGCTGCCTGCGCAATGTAAAGGATACGTTTCTCATGCCCCCAAACAGATCGGGATTTAAGCAGGACACGAATACTCTAGACAATCCAAAATGATGAAATAAGAGATGGATATCAGGAAATTGCTATAAAAAAGCAAGCTGCAGGATCACTAACACCATCAACAACACTTGATGATGAGAAACACAAAAAACTAGAAGGCAGGTCGGCAGGACTTGGAATGAGGTAAAAATGATATGGATTATGATGTTTTAATTATTGGCGGCGGGGTCACAGGAACAGCTATTGCTTATGAGCTGGCGAAAACGGATTTAAACGTGGCGTTAATTGAGAAAGAGGAAGATGTCTGCGAAGGAACAACCAAAGCAAACTCGGCAATCGTTCATGCTGGCTTTGATGCCAAGCCGGGAACTTTGAAAGCTAAACTAAACGTAGAAGGTGCAAAGTTGATGCCGGAGTTAGCCAAACTGCTTGATTTTGATTACAAAAACAATGGTGCTCTTGTTCTTTGCTTTGATGAGGAACATCGGCCGGGGGTCGTTGAACTTTACGAACGCGGTCTGGCCAATGGTGTTGAAGGATTACAAATCCTCGAAAAAGAACAGGTAAAAGCATTGGAACCAAACGTTTCAGACGAAGTTGTTTGTGCGCTGTATGCCCCGACTTCTTCGATTGTCTGCCCGTTTGGCTTAACCTATGCATTTGCGGAAAATGCGGCTGACAACGGGGTGCAGTTCATTTTTAATGAACCAGTTGAAACCATCGAAAAAATCGATGGCGGCTGGAAAGTCAACGATAAGTACACCACGAAGACAATCGTTAACGCTGCAGGCGTTTATGCAGACGGTATCCATAATGATGTCTGCCCAGAAAAAATCCAAATCATTCCAAGACGCGGTGAATATACGTTATTAGACCGTTCAACCGGAAATATGTGTTCCCATACCTTATTCCAGCTGCCGACTAAAGCTGGTAAGGGGGTTTTGATCACACCAACCGTGC
The DNA here is from genome assembly GCA_015233825.1 of Erysipelotrichaceae bacterium RD49. Lineage (GTDB taxonomy): Bacteria > Bacillota_I > Bacilli_A > Erysipelotrichales > Erysipelotrichaceae > Allobaculum. The sequence continues at coordinate 7,268 of JADGIS010000096.1, read as the reverse complement.
ATGGCAACATTATGATCGGCCCAAATGCTCAAGAGGTCGAAAACAAAGAAAATACCAACACGACTCCAGAAGGACAAGCGGAAATTCGTCAGAAAGCGTTGAAAACAATTCCCAATATTCCATTTAACAAAACGATTCGGACGTTCAGCGGTTTGCGGGCGACCCCTGCCAATGGCGATTTTGTTATCGCAGAAAGCGCAGATGGTTTCTTCGATGCTGCTGGAATTGAATCGCCAGGACTTTCATCAGCTCCGGCAATTGGGAAAATGGTTGCTGGCATGATCGAAGAAAAACTGAAACCGGGAAAAAGGGAAAACTACAAGGCGGATCGCAAAGGCTTTGTCAATGTAAAAAAGCTTTCTAAAGAAGAGTGGGAAAAGCTGATTGAAAAAGATCCAGATTATGGAACAATCGTATGCCGCTGCGAAACGGTAACCGCTGGCTCGATTAAGGATGCGTTAACAAGATCAGTACCAGCCGTTTCTTTGGATGGAATCAAACGTCGGACAAGAGCCGGAATGGGAAGATGCCAGTCTGGATTCTGCGCACCGCGTTCGATGGCCATTATGTCTGAGGTGATGAACATTCCAATGGAAGAAATTCGCCTTTCCAATCAAAAAAGCAAATTGATCACAGGCAAAGTGAAAGAGGATCTTAAACATGGAAACTAAACAGCTTGTCATTATTGGCGGCGGCCCGGCAGGACTTGCTGCTGCGGTTGCGGCCAAAAAAGCCGGTCTGGATGACATTCTCATTCTTGAACGGGATACCCAGCTTGGGGGCATTTTAAACCAGTGTATTCACAATGGCTTTGGCCTGCATACTTTTAAAGAAGAGCTGACAGGCCCTGAATATGCTCAACGCTTTATTGACCAAGTAGAAGAACTGGGGATTCCTTATGAGCTCAACAGTATGGTGTTAAATATCTCGAAAGATAAAGCGATCGAATATGTCAACAAGGACGAAGGGGTCAAAGATATTCAAGCGGATGCCATTATTCTGGCGATGGGCTGCCGTGAACGCCCGGCGGGTGCCTTGTCGATTCCAGGCTACCGGCCTGCTGGTGTTTACTCAGCCGGTACAGCCCAAAAGCTTGTCAATATTGATGGCTATATGCCAGGCAAGGAAGTCGTGATTTTAGGTTCCGGTGATATTGGCTTGATTATGGCGCGCCGCATGACCTTTGAAGGAGCCCATGTTCATACTGTTGCCGAACTCATGCCATTTTCCGGCGGATTAAAACGAAATATCGTACAGTGCCTGCAAGACTTTGATATTCCACTGGAATTGTCCCATACCGTAACGAATATTAAAGGTAAAGAGCGTGTTGAGTCCATCACCATTGCCGAAGTCGATGAAAACCGCAAGCCAATCCCCGGTACTGAAGTAGAATATCCTTGCGATACCTTGCTTTTGAGCTGTGGCTTGATTCCAGAAAATGAGCTTTCCCAGGAAGCTGGTGTTGAACTTTCTAAGATTACCAACGGCCCCGTGGTCAATGAATCTTTAGAGACCAATATTGAAGGGATCTTTGCCTGTGGTAATGTCCTTCATGTTCACGATTTGGTTGACTTTGTTTCCCAAGAAGCAGCCAAGGCAGGCGAGAAGGCTGCAAAATACGTCCTGGAGGGACTGGCGGAAAGCACCAATGAAATTCCGATCGAGACTGGGGGCTTGGTCCGCTACACCGTTCCTTTTACGGTAGATCCTGAGCGGATGGATGACAATCAGGTGGTTCGTTTCCGTGTGGGGAATGTTCTCAAAGGTGGTTTTGTGAATGTTTATGTTGATGATGAGCGAAAAATCCACCGTAAAAAGATGATTATGGCCCCAGGGGAAATGGAAGATATCATTCTCAAAAAAGAATGGATTACACCCAATACAAAGTGTATTCGCGTGGAAACGGAGGAAGCCTAGCATGGAGACAAGAGAATTAATCTGCATCAACTGTCCGATGGGCTGCAATCTGACTGTTCAGATTGAAGAAGGCGAGGTTGTTTCGGTCACCGGAAATACCTGTCCACGTGGAAAGACATATGGCATTAGTGAAGTGACTCACCCAGTCCGTATGGTTACAAGTATTATCCCGGTTGAAAATGGCGAAATCCCAATGGTTTCCTGTAAAACGGCCGTACCTGTCGATAAAAACAAGATGTTCGAGATCATTGAGGCCCTGGCAAAGGTGAGTGTAAAGGCGCCCGTTCATATTGGTGATGTGGTGCTTGCCGATGCTGCCCAAACCGGAGTGGATGTCATTGCAACCAAAGAAGTTGCTGCAAGTTCACTTTAGATATCCTACTTTGTATCCGATTGAAATCTGTTCTTGAAAACTTGTTTGGATAACATTCAAAATGATTCAGAGTGGAGTCTTAGGAAGTGCAGATCGTTTGTCCAAGCTACGAAAGCTTAGAAAACCGGAAGCTGAAAAATATAAACTGAGAAAAAGAAAAGAGAAACAGGAAATTCCAAAGTATTAAACAATAATAAGAGAAGTAAAAATAGAAATAAAAAGATTAGGAAAGAAAAAATCCATAGCTCGCCTCCAAAAGGAGACAGGGCTATGGATTTTTTTGGAGCAACTGGAAGCGTTGGAGTGACGTCTTGAGTGGAAAACGATTAACAAGAAAAAAGCCAGTGAATAGAAGTCGGCCGGAGCTCCAAAGATGCGTCATTTTGTTTGTACTCTGGTTTCGCTTCAAAGGGCTGCTCAAATTTTGCTTAAGGTATTCTAACAAACTCTGCTGTCAATCCGATTCTGGTATTTTGAACTGCTCACTTCAGCTATTGGATGCAGGTGAGCTTGAAGTACGTTTTGGCAGTGAGTTTATAAATCACTACATAAATCAGTGCAAAAACAAGGAAGGTGCAAATCATCACGATTGCAATCAGGTCACTGGATGAAGAAAAAATCAGATTCAGCATCCGGCTGATGATCGGATAGGCAAAAACCATATGAAGGGCGGCAATACTTAACGGCAAGAAAAACATTGTCAATACTTGGTCGTTGATCACTTTGCGAACTTGCTTCTCTTCAAGACCAACAGTTTTCATGATCTGGAATCGTTGCCTGTCTTCCAGCCCTTCAGAAATCTGCTTATAGTACATGATCAAAATGACAAACAGTACAAAAAGCAGACTGATATATAAGCCGATAAAGAGCAGACCCGAATACATTGCCCGATCGCGTTCACTTTCATTTTGACGATCCGTGACACTCACAATGGTCGTTTGGGGGACCACTTGTGAAAATCCTTGAACTTGCCGCACTCGGTGATTGAGATCGCTCTCAAGCGTTCTTTCTAAATTCATCACAGCATCCAAATTCCCCTCCAATTGTGCTGAATCAAAATCGGCCTGGATGAGCGTAATGAATTCCTCACTTCCCAATGCATCTAGAGAATTAACCACTCCCAACAGACAAGGACTTGAAGTTATCAGGTTGGCGTAGGATTTTAGATCGAGAGAATCAGGGGCAGCTTTGACGAGCTGAAAAGCTTGGTCATTTGCCACGAGTGTCGAGCTGGTGATCCCATTGGCTTCAAGAACGTATAATTCATCTTCTCGAAGATTGAGTGGCTTGCCGAATCGTTTTTCGTATTGCTTTTCATCCATCAGCCATAAAAATTGGTTTTTATCGGTACGAAATCCGGTTACCGGGATCGTGATAGCCCAATTTTTGGCGTCAACTCCATTGGCTTTGAGACAGTCTTTCATTGCCTGCTCAATACCTGAAGCCAATGAATCCACAGCGCTTGGATTGGATGAAAACATCTGAAGCTGGATTTTAGCCATGGATGGGTAAGATTGGTTGAGATCCTGGCCCATCAGACAAAGCATGGAGACCGAGGTGGAAAGCGCCACGAGAATCACGCAGGATAAAATGGCAATATTGGCAAGAGAAGCCGCGTTGGTTTTGAGCCGGTATTTCATCAGCGACAGTGAAATAAAGTGGTTGGGCTTGTAATAATAGGTCTTGTTCTGTTGGAGGGTGTTGAGTAAAGTACTCGTTCCACATAAAAACAATAAGTACGTTCCAAGGATGACCATCACCACGGCTACCAAAAACCACCCCATCAAATACACCTCGCTCTCGGTAGTCAGGGCCAGATAGTAGCCGTATCCAAGACAACCCAGCCCAATCGCCGTCAACAGCCACCTGCTTTTGATCGGCTTCTGGGGCTCTGATTTGGAATGGACCAGATCGATCGTACTGGTTTTCAAAATGGAAAAAGCTGAAATAGCAAGAATCAGCAGGTAATACATTCCGACCATTTCAATCGTAAAAAGAAGGGCTCCTGGCTGGAAACGGAATCCGAGAACGGCTGGTTGATCTAAAAAACGCAAGGCAATCTGAGAGACGAGTTTTTCGGCGACCATTCCCATGGGAATCCCAATGAGGACAGTTAAGCTAAAGTCAATCAAGTATTGGTAAAACAAAATTAAAAGCAGATGTGCTTGGTCGAGTCCCAATACGCTTAGCAACCCGTTTTCATGACGTTTGTTGCGAGTCATGACGCCATTGAGATAAAGAAAAAACAAGCAGCCAAACAATTGAAAGACGGGGACACCGAGCTCAAGAATCATCCCCATCCGCTGCGAACCGCGATAGACGCTTTCGGCTGAAGTAAGCGCAAGCGATTTCATGGAAAACAGCATGGCAGCCACTAAGATCGATCCACCTAGAAACGGGAGGGTAATCCGGTAATTCTTTTTGAGTGACTGAATAGCCAAACGCCAGTATACGTATTTGTTCATAGGCCAATTCCTTTCGATTCTCTGCACCACCCCCCGATTTCATGATCGAAATTCCGCTACGCCTTGATCCATTCATATCCCGTTGTTGGTTGGATTGGAATCTTTCCTTATGTTTATAGCGATACATTGGAGTTATAGAGGCATGTTGTCCAATTGTATGGATGAACTCATCTCTTTTCATAGCTCGATAAGTTAGCTGGTTGGTATGGTGCTGATATCCTTACCATCGAGAATGTAACTCGTGGTGGTTTCTTTGGTTTCATTCTAAAGAAGAGGATTTGTTTCATCCATGACCTTTCCTTACACTTACGGTTTCTGTCTTACAAGAATGTTGTTTTGTAGCATCGACTGTAAAAACTTATTTATGACATGGGATGCAAGATTGATAATTGATGTGGTGTTCAGCAGTGAAAAAAGCCATCCTGAAGATGGGCGAATTTTCAGGATGGCTTTCAAGAGAGATATGGAGGAGTGGGTTTAACAAAGATTAATATTGGGGAGCAATTTCCATTTCATCTTCATCCAGCTCGTTTTCCGAACTGGATGACCGCTTCAAAAATGGATATTGAGTGGATTCGAGCAGAGCAGAAGGAACACCATTCGTGAAAATCACGAAGATGGTGGGTTCAATATTCTTTTCCTTCATCATGGCGAGATCCATCGTACACAGAACATCGCCTTTGTGAACGTCCTGACCTTGTTTGACTTTGACATCAAAGCCTTGTCCTTTCAGGTTGACGGTATCGATTCCGCAGTGAATCAAAACTTCAGTGTTTCCCGAAACCAAGCCGTAGCAATGACCACCAGGGAAAACAGTGGTGATGTGGGCATCAGCCGGCACATAGATAGTGCCAAGCGTTGGCTCGATCGCAAATCCATCACCCATTGCACCAGATGAGAAGACAGGGTCAGCGGTTTGTTTCAGTGAGACCATTTCACCTTGGGCAACTGGACCAAAAGATTCGATGTCCAGACTTAAAGCCGGTTCTTCAATAAAAGATTCAATTTCAGCAGCTGTTGATTCAACTGCATCTGTTTCTTGATCAGGAACCTGGACTTCAGCTGGAATGGCAAAGAGACAGGTCAGAGCAAAGCAAAGAGCGGTTGTTCCAATCGAAACTAAGAAGTAAACCAGCAGCTGGTATGGTTCGTAGATGTACATCAGATAGGATGGCAGTACAGCCAAACTAGATTCCAGAAGACAGGCACATGACCATTAAAGGTTTTAAGTTCCAGCGCAACTGAATACCAAAGAGCACGGGTAAACGACATCGTTTTCGGCTTTTGCAGCCGATTGACCAGTCTCATCAGGGAAGACGATGAAACAGATAGAGAAATGAGGATAAAAAGGTCTTGTTCATCCATCTGAGGTAAACAAAATGCAACTTCTCCTTCATCAAAGAGGTTTTGGCAAAGGAGGCCTACCGATAAAAGTCTGGATTGCAAGTACCGTGCGATCGACTTTTGTTCATTGCCTGCTCCATAAAGAAAGATCCGCCGGCTCTTTAAAATGGCTTCAGCCTGCTTTTGCAGTGAAGAATCAGCTGATTGAGAGCGGCCTCCATGTTGCGACAGATTTCATGAATGGTAGAAGGATTCGCAGGGTCTTGGCGATGGATGGAGCGTGAACACAAATATTTGAGTGCCGCAAAAGAATCGATACCAGCTTTGCGAATGGCGCGCAAAAACGTAGCTCGTGAAACCGCGCAATAGTCTGCCGCCTGTTCGGCATTGAATTGAGCAAACTTTTCAGGATCCTGGCTGATGAATCCGAGAATTCGTCGATCGGTCACATTGAGATCTTCATAGCACTGGGCAATTTCCCCTTGTAAAAGCATAGGGACTTCGCCTTTCTTTATATTTAAATTCTAAGATATTTAGATTCTAAGGCTAGTTTAGCATAGGATTATGTTTAACTCGTTCATCTGTTATGAGGTGGCTGTGCTTTCATGATTTTGGTCATCGCAAGCTAAAATTAGATAGATCTAACTAAATGCATGTAAAGGGCTTGACTTTCAACTTTTAAATGCGGTATAAAGAGGAAGCTGTTTTGAAAACACGAAAGAATTTCGACAATCCAGGTTGAAGATTCTCTTTGGCTGGAATGGATTTTGATATGGATTTAGATTCGGTTTTCAGAATTGACTTGTGAAATTTATTGAATAATTTCACAAAAGTGCTTGACCTGGACTTGATCCGGTGTTATAGTATATGAGCGTTGAGGGGCGGCTGGCAAAGCCGAGCACTTACCGTCAATCATCTTTAGATATCGGTGAAACGATTGCTTGTGAAACTGATCAAAATATTTCACAAAAGTTGTTGACATCGGGTTCTGCTGGTGATAAGATAAACAAGCCTTGTGAGTGATATAGTTCACTTCACAAACAGATGGCTCTTTGAAAACTCTGATTACAGACAATTCAATATTCGAAATTAACACGTCGATTCTTGAACAAACACTGAATACTCAATAATCAATTCACGAATAGTAAACGCAATAGCGTTTGAGTCAA
>JADGIS010000095.1 GCA_015233825.1 Erysipelotrichaceae bacterium RD49 | reverse complement strand
CTGTGCAAATCAAATTGACAGATGAGCAAATCGAGACAATTAACATGTCCGAGTGTGACGAATTAGGGCAATGGAACTATGTTATTTATCCCAATAAATAATCAAGTTATTTAGTGACTATTCCTTAATAACAGTCTTGGAAAGTTGAGATAGCTCATGCCAGTGCAGCGATATCCCCATTTGCCAGGAACCGCCGTTTCGACACAGCCAATCGCAGAATAGTTGTAGGCATCCTCTGGCTTGACACCCAGCTTGATGAAGGATGGAATGATGATTTCGTCATTGTTAAACGCTGGCATGCCCGTTCCAAGGCGCATGACTTCAATGGCTTCCTGCATGAATGCGGGCGAAAGACCGGCATGGTAGCGCACAGTCAAGTTTGGCTGCGGAAGTCTGGTTCGGGCAATCGATTTGAGAACCAGATAACTGGTTTGATTGACCGCATCCTTGCCCTCTGGTGTCTGGCCGCCGATGGTGACGTTCTGGTACATTGGCGATCCCGCCGATGAGTAGGTATGAGATTGTGAGCGGACTTTATTAATGGTCTGCGTTTTGATCCAAAGATTGGCCAGCAGATCTAAAGCCTGTTCTTCATCGATCAATCCTTCTTTTAAATCGTGTTCATAGTAGGGATTGATGTATTGGTCAAAGCGTCCAAAGGAGAGCGAATGTCCATTGGATTCAATCTGTAAAACGACTTGGATCAGCCATACCGCCTGCAGGGCTTCATGAAAGGTTTCAGCCGGCTGCCAGGGGACTTTACGGCAGATTCTGGCCAGTTCAAGTAATTCCTGCTTTCTTTTTCCTTGCTGGCTTTGAGCCAGTTCGAAGGCAAGATCGGCATACCGCTGGGAAAAACGCTTAACCGCCTGCAATACAATATGGACAGCCTGGTAGAACTGATCTTTGGCAAGATTTTCAGCCTGGCAAAGATCCAGTTCAGCCTGCAGTTTCATCGCTCTTTGGTCAAAAGACAAAAGGCCTTTTTGAAGAACGCTGGTCAAATCAACTGCTAAATGAGCATCCCCGGCATTCAGTTTGCCCTCCATGCCAAACAAGCCGGTTTCCATATAGACTTGAACGCTTGCCGGAAGGGCAGCCATTCCCTTTTCACGCAAGGTTTTGCCTTGCCAAAAAGAAGCAATCGAACGCAGGTCTTCTTTGGTTTGTTCAGTAATATAGAAGACATCGCCATCGCGTTTTTCAAACAGGTCAAGCTCATCCAGGATAAAGCCCAGCGTATATTCCGGAAAAACAGGAGCAGCCCGGTTGAAAGACGCTTGGTTCCCAGCCAGCTGGCTTTCTTCTTCAATATAAATCGGCATCTCGTCTAAAATCTTTTCCAGCATCCGCGCCCGGACGATGACTTTTGGCTGGCTTTCGTTTTCACGATAGGCTTTGGTTGCCAGTAAAGCTCTGGTGGCATCAATATACGGTTTCTGGTCCAGAACATTCTGACGGTAACGTTCCATCGTATCGGAAAGAATTCCAAAGTGTTCCTCGTTTTTCATTTTGGTCTCCTTGTTTCGTTCTGATCTTTCGTTTAATCTTTTGAAATTTCTTTTGCACTTACAGGGTATCACCTTTCGAAACATTGTCTAGTTATAGTTTCGATATTTTTAACATTTATATTTCGAATGAAATATTCGTTGCTTTCATTAAAGAAATTTCTGGTAAGATAAAGCTGCCAGAGGAAAAGAAACGTCATACGAAACGCAGGAGGAATGAAGATGAAAGAGATTTTGAAACAAAATCAAGAATCAGACAGAATAGAAGGATCCATTTTCAGCATCCAGAAATTCAGCATTCACGATGGGCCAGGACTTCGGACAACCGTCTTTTTAAAAGGCTGTCCGCTTTCCTGCAGATGGTGTGCCAATCCGGAAAGCCAGAAAGCCGGCATGCAGATCTTATATGAGGCCAATCTTTGTGTTGGCTGTGGGCGCTGCATCAAAGAATGTCCCCACCAGGCACTCAGCTTAGATCCACAAACCAAGAAGATCGTCAAAGATCATGCAAAATGCACCCATTGCCAAAAATGCGTGGGCATCTGCCTGCAAAATGCCTGGAGCGTGAAAGGGGAAAAGAAAACCGCCAAAGAAGTCGTCGAAATCTGCTTGCAGGACTGTGATTTTTACGAGCAGTCTGGCGGTGGTGTAACCTTTTCAGGCGGTGAGGCTTTGATTCAGGGCAAATTTTTAATCGCGATGGCCGATTTACTCAAGCAAAATGGCATTCATACAGCGATCGAAACGACCGGATTCGTTGATCATGAAGCGTTTAAGCAGGCGGCTGATCGTCTCGATTTGTTCTTGTTCGATGTCAAGCACTACACCAGCGCCGCTCATCGCAGCGGCACTGGTGTTCCAAACGAGAAAATTCTCAACAATCTTTCGTATTTAATCCAAGCCAAAAAGGATTTTTTATGCCGCATTCCCGTTATCCCTGGCTTTAATGCCTCCCTTGAAGATGCCCAGGGCTTTTGTGACTTGTTTAATCGTCTAGGCGTCAAACGGGTGCAGTTGCTGCCCTTTCACCAGATGGGGGAAAAGAAATACTCCATGCTTGATCGAGATTATAAATACCAGCAGATCAAAGCCCTTCATCCAGAAGATCTGCAAGCATATGCCAAAACCTTCCACCAAAACGGAATCGATGCTTTTTTCTAGAACGATTTCTGGCATTTGAGATGCTATACTGGTTTCGATCGAAAGAACGTTAGAAAGAGGCAGCCGCACCGGCTTGCTTAAATCTGCCAATTGATTTTGGCTGCTTGATAGACAGGAGGAATGTGGAATGTCATCTGCCAGCCAGCGCCAGCAGAAAATTCTCGATTTGGTTGCCAGTGAAAAGAAAGTTCTGGTTCGCGATTTGACCGAACTGATGCAGGTCTCTCCGGTTACGATCCGCAAAGACCTCAATGCCTTGGAAGAGCGCCATCTGCTCAAGCGAAGCCATGGATATGCCGTTGCAGCAGAGAGTGAAGACATCAGCAATCGCATGGATGCCGCTTATCAAAACAAGCTGAAAATCGCAAAAAAAGCGGCTTCTTTGGTTCAAAGCGGCGAAACCATCATGGTCGAAAGCGGATCAGCATGCGCTTTGTTTGTTAAAGAGCTTGGCGAACAGAAAAAAGATGTTTCGGTGATTACCAATTCAGCCTTCATCGCTGACTTTGTCCGCAAAACCGAGGGGGTGCGCGTGACTTTGCTTGGGGGCGAATACCAGAAAGACTCGCAGGCGCTTGTCGGGCCATTGGTTCGCAAAAATGCTGAAGCCTTTCATGTGCATCACTTTTTTATCGGAACCGACGGCTATACCGATGCCTCCGGCTTCATGGCTAAAGACTACCTGCGCAATGAAGCGATTTCCGATATGGCCAACCAGGCTGATGAAGTCATCGTCTTAACTGATTCCAGCAAGTTTTTCAAAAGCGGCGTCGTCCGGATTCTTCCAAACCGTGGAATTGATGGCGTAGTCACCGATGATTCAATTTCACAAGAAGCAAAAGATTCGTTAAAAAGACGACACATCCAGCTCTACGAAGCCAGCTAGAATCACAGATGGCTGCAAACAACGAATACAATTACAAAATCGAAAAAAGGGATCACCAGACACAAGCGGTGATCCCTTAAATTTTTATGATTTAATTCGAATTCTGCAGGTATCTGCTACAAAGATCCAGCTTAAGCCTGCATGGAACGGATGTAATTGAGCGTACCGCCAGCTTGCAAAACAGGAATATCCTTTTGGACGAACTGTGGAACCAGGGCATAATCCAGGTTTTTAGTCTGGTTGTGGACAATCAATGGCTGGTCGGCATTCAGAGCATCCAGGTTTTCGAAGACGAGTTCATCCATTTCATCAATGGTGTCGTAGTCGGCTGGATTTTCAAAAACCAAAGGCAGAATGCCAAAGTTGATCAGGTTGGCTAAGTGGATGCGCGCAAAGGATTTGGCAATGACCGCTTTGATGCCCAGATACATTGGGGCTAAAGCAGCATGTTCGCGCGAACTGCCCTGGCCATAGTTTTCACCCGCTACGATAATACCGCCATTGTTTTCTTTACAGATTTTATCGAAGCCTTCTTTGTTGTTGCGAAAGACGAACGTCGAAAGCTTTTCGATATTGGAACGATAGGGCAGCACTTCAGCGCCAGCCGGTGCAATATGGTCGGTTGTAATGTTGTCTTCCAGCTTGATGACAACTTTCTTATTGAAGGATTCTGGAAGCGCATCATTAAGCGGCAGCGGCTTGATGTTTGGACCACGGATAATTTCTACTTCTTCCGGGTTGTCAGAAGGTTTCAAAATCATCGAGTCATCGACATAGGTCATGTGTTCAAAATCCGAATCCTGATAATCGAGTTCGGTTGGGTCTGCAAACACGCCGGCAACTGCACTGGCCGCAGCAACTTCTGGCGAAACCAGGTATACGCCAGCCGAGTTCGTGCCGGAGCGGCCGTAGAAGTTGCGGTTGAATGTTCTGAGTGAAATGCCATCGCTTTTGGGAGACTGGCCCATGCCGATGCAAGGACCGCAAGTGCATTCCAGAACGCGCGCTCCCGCTTTGACAAACGTCTGCAACGCCCCGTTTTCCATCAGCTTGATCATGACCTGCCTGCTTCCAGGTGAAACAACCAGCGAAACATTGGGCGCTACGGTTTTGCCTTTGAGAATGGCCGCGGCCTTCATCATATCTTCAAAGCCAGAGTTCGTGCAGGAACCAATGGCAACCTGGTCGACCTTCTGCCCTTTGAGTTCAGCGATGTCTTTGACGGCATCAGGGGAATTCGGGCAGGCAGCAGCCGGCTTTAATTCGGAAAGATTGATGATTTCGAGATCATCATATTGGGCATCCGGATCTGCTTTCAGTTCAAGCCAGTCTTCAGCCCGGTTTTGCTTGGTTAAAAATTCGAGGGTTCTTTCATCGGATGGAAAAATCGAAGTGGTTGCCCCCAGTTCAGCCCCCATGTTGGTAATGGTTGCCCGCTGGTAAACGCTCAAATCTTTTACACCCTCACCGGTATATTCAAAGATCTTGCCTACGCCGCCTTTGACGCTCCGGCGCTTGAGCAGTTCAAGGATGATGTCTTTGCTGGAAACACCATGCGGCAGTTTACCTTCCAGGCGGACTTCTACAACTTTTGGATACGGGATGGTATAAGGCAGGCCAGCCATGGCTTTAGCCACATCCAATCCACCAGCACCCATCGCGATCGAAGCCAGTGCTCCGGCTGTAGGAGTATGGGAGTCAGATCCAATCAAGGTTTTTCCTGGCTTGGCAAAGCGTTCGAGATGAACCTGGTGGCAGATTCCGTTGCCAGGTCTTGAAAACAGCACGCCATGCTTGGCAGCTACAGACTGCAGGTAGGCATGATCATCGGCATTCATAAAGCCCGACTGCAAAGTGTTGTGGTCAACATAAGAAACCGAAAGTTCGGTTTTCACCTGGTCTACACCCATTGCTTCAAGCTGAATATAGGCCATTGTTCCCGTCGCATCCTGAGTCAATGTCTGGTCGATCTTGACATCCACTGGACTGCCTGGAATTTTATCTCCACTCTGGATATGGGCATCCAGAATTTTCTGTGTCAGATTTTTTGGCATAAAGTCCCTTTCTAGTTTTTTCCAATGATAGCGCAAAAATCCCAAAAACAGATGCAAATTCTTTCAGAAACTGTCTCCTGACGTTTTTCACCATCCATTTTCCGCTTTGTCTGTGCTATATTGTCAAAAATCTGAAAAAAGGAGTCCTTTGTAATGAGTGGAAGATTGAAAGAAACCTACGTTGAAAATGAACCGGATAATGCGATCGCACCAGACCTTTATGCGAAATACCATGTCAAACAAGGCTTGCGCAATGAAAACGGCACGGGTGTTAAAGTTGGTCTAACCAGAATCTGCGATGTTATTGGGTATGAAATGGTCAACAACCATAAACGACCGATTGATGGCGAACTGATTTACCGCGGTTATTCATTAAACGATCTGGTCAAGCTGGAAAAGTCCACCAATAAAATTCAGGGCTATGAGACTGCTGCCTTTCTTCTGATTTTTGGTAAACTGCCGACTCCATCAGAACTGGCAGAATTCCAGTTCGTTTTGAAACATAACTTTTCCAATTCGCTGGTCTTTGAAAACTACCGGACGAAAAATCTACTCAACGCGATGCAGATCGAAGTGCTGAAATTATTTGGCCAGGACTTGGATCCCGAGACCGATTCTTTGGAAGACCGGATGATGAAGGGGCTTTGTATTCTGTCTTCTCTGCCGCTTTTTGTCTTTTCGGTTTACTCCAAAAAGAAAATCTCTTCCTATCCCCTGCCCCAGGCTGGATTCGCGGAAAACGTTTTATGGATGGCTCGCGATCATCAGCCTTATTCCAAACAGGAAGCCCGCGTGCTGGATGTTTTGATGATGGTCCACGCTGACCATGGCGGAGGCAACAACTCGACGTTTGCGGATGTTGTCATCTCGTCGACAGGAACAGACATCTACTCGTGTGTATCTGCAGCCATTGGCTCTTTAAAAGGTCCCAAACATGGTGGTGCGGCCGGTAAAGTCGGCTCCCAGACCCAGATGCTGCTCAAAACCCTGACAAAAGATTCAACGGATCAAGAGCTGCTCAACCTTTGCGAAAAAATCTTAAAGAAAGAAGCCGGCGATGGTTCAGGGCTGATCTATGGTATCGGCCATGCGATTTATACCCGCAGCGATCCAAGATGCCAGCTGATCAAAGAGGAAGTCCGTATTCTGGCCAAAGAAAAAGGGGAAGAAGAAACCTTCAACCTCATGGAACGTTTTGAAAAAGCCGCCTGCAAAACGATGCGCAAAGTCAAAGGCACTACTGTCTGTGCCAACGTCGATTACTACTCCGGCTTTGCCTATCACCTGCTTGGCATTGACCAGTCGCTCTATACGCCATTGTTTGCGATCAGCCGTTGTGCCGGATGGATTGCCCACCATCTGGAAAACAGGCAGTCGAACCGTAAGCTGATTCGTCCAGCCAACATTTATGTGGGTGAACGGCGGACGATTGATTTTGATGCCCTTGATGCTGCCAATAACAAAGCCCTGCAGCCAAAAGACTGGTGTTTACGAAATGCCATGCAGGAAGCAAAACCAAGCGAATGTTAGCCATGCATCATAAATCATCAAGCTCTTGAAAACAAATATTAAAAAGTGCAACATCTCGATCAAAACAAAATCCTTTGGTTTTGCTTCAGCTATCAATATTTTTACAAATTTACCTGCTTTTGAGCAGTTCGGGAACCGCTGTCTGTTTTTTGAAATCCGACAGACTGGTATACTGAATCAAATCGAAAGCAGGTTTTTTCATGATTGAAGATTTCAACACTCTAGCCAAAGTAAATGCTCTTTTTAACTGCGATCAAGAACTTCCCGCTCTGATCGTCTACTCAACGTTTCCCACCAGTGCCATGATTTTAGGCGGCGCCGGCACGGCGATGACTCAGGAAGTCGACCAAGCCTATGGCGGTTATCTCGTCCTTGTTGACCAGGACTGTCTCCACCTTAAGCCGTTAAAGAAAGCCCGCCAGAATACCCTGCGTACAGCAAGCCGAAGCAAATGCTCGCCAGCAGATCCGATCCGAATCGACCGTGATCAGATCGATTCCATTAAAATCAGGCCCGCCAATGGCGTCTCTATGCTTTCCAGCACCCTGACGATGACATTAGGCTCGGGCCGTAAATACGTCTGGCAAATCAACCATAAAGAAAAGGCCCTTCCTTACCATGAAGAAGGGCTGCAGGCTCTTAAAGCCTTTGCAAAAACGGTTCGCTAATCGAAATTCTAGTAACCATATTAATCTTCATGCCGCCAAGACAGGCGGCTTTTGTACTTGGCAATTGATCCATATTTCCTAAGATCATATATCTTGTCCATTACTTTCCCATTATTTATTGACAATTCAGTCTCTACCGGTACACAGTTAGTTGGGGTAAGAAAAGAAAGGAGTTTTGTTTTTTGAAACGATTTATCGAGCAAAACAAAGCGATGATTTATGTTTTGCTGCTTATTTTATCCATTTTAACCGGTTGGTTCCTCACATCGCATCCAGAAGTGTTTTCCTTCTTCAATCGCTACCTGGAAGAAAAACAAACCCAAGTCATGACATTAAGTGGTCTTTCCGCTGCAACCGCGACAACAATCAGCCTGCTGCCTGGTGATGCCGGAGCACCAATTGCCAATACCCTGATGGATATGAGCGGCTACTTATTGGTTGTCATGGTGGGGATCTTAATGGAGAAAGTTTTAATGGCTGGCAGTTTGTATCTGGCGTTTTATGTGCTTTTTCCTTTAGCTTGCCTAATTGGACTATGGCATGCGTTCGGTCATGGAATCAGTTCAATCTGGCAGCGAACTTTAAGTAAATTGATCACAATTGGATTGGTTGTACTTCTGATCATTCCAGCTAGTATTGGATTGTCGGTTTGGATCGAACGGTATTTGGATAATCCAATTGAACAGACGATTGATCATGGCGAAAAGATCAACGCCGCTGCGGATGAAACGCTAGAAGCCTTAGACCAGGATAAAAATCTCTGGAAGCAGTTTGTGGATGGCACTGCCCATTGGATGGGTCAAATTTCATCCGGTATTACTGGAGCGATTGATCAAGCCAAAAATATGATCAACCGCTTAATCGATAGCATCGCTATGCTTTTGATCACTTCCATTGTCATTCCCATTTTGGTCTACGTTCTCTTATACTTGCTTTTAAAGCAGATTCTCGGTACGCAGACAATGACTGCAATGGAAAACCAGATCAAGAAAACCGGCTACCGCCTCAAGCATCACCACAAACGCAAGCAAGCCGAAGCCAGTCAGGAATAAGAGATCTCATTTTTTCAAACACCCTTCAAATTAGCCTGCAGATATTGCTAACATGAAAATGGATTTTTAACCTTTTAATTGGTCAAATCCCCCTTTAAGAATGAAACCCCAGAATTAACTTTATAAATCGTTAACTCTGGGGTTCTTCTATATTTCTTATTGGTTATTGCCTAAGCACTTTGTTTAGCTTCCAGGCGAGAAGCGATTGCTTTCAGGAAGTCTTTGGAGTTGAGCTTTTTGGCAGGAACATCTTCACGGGTCCATAAACCAACCAAATCACCGGTCATTTCGCCAGCTTCGATCGTTTCAAGGGTAGCCGCCTCAAGATCATCCGCAAATTTTGCTAGATCAGCAAGATCATCGAGTTCGGCCCGTTTACGCAGCGCGCCGCTCCAGGCAAAGATTGTCGCCACCGGGTTGGTGGAGGTTTCTTCACCTTTTAAATACTTATAGTAATGACGGGTAACCGTGCCATGAGCTGCTTCATATTCATAGTTTCCTTCAGGAGAAACCAGGACGGAAGTCATCATGGCCAATGATCCAAAGGCAGTGGAAACCATATCAGACATGACATCACCGTCATAGTTTTTCAGCGCCCAGATAAAGCCGCCTTTTGACCGAATCACGCGGGCGACCGCATCGTCGATCAAAGTATAAAAATATTCAAGATTCTGGGCTTCGAATTTATCCTTATATTCATTGTCATAGATTTCCTGGAAGATATCTTTGAAACGGTGGTCATATTTTTTCGAGATTGTATCTTTGGTGGAGAACCATAAATCTTCATTTTGAGCCAGAGCGAATTCAAAGCAGCTGCGCGCAAAGGATTCGATGGATTCATCCTTATTAAACTGTCCCTGTAAAATGCCAGGACCATCAAAACGGTTGATTTCAACCGATTCTTCCTGGCCGTCATCGCCTTTAAAAACCAGCAGGGCACTTCCTGCATCCGGTACGCGGATTTCACTGGCCTTATAGACATCCCCAAATGCATGACGAGCAATGGTGATTGGCTTTTGCCAGGAGCGGACAGCCGGGACAATGCCATTGACCATGATGGGTTTACGGAAAACCGTTCCATCCAAAATAGCCCGAATGGTACCATTTGGTGACTTCCACATCTGCGAGAGGTTGTATTCTTCGACGCGCTGGGCATTTGGCGTGATGGTGGCGCATTTTACCGCTACACCATATTTTTTGTTGGCATTGGCAGCCTCAACGGTTACCTGGTCCTTCGTTTCTTCGCGATGCGGCAAAGACAGATCGTAATATTCAGTATTCAGGTCTACATAAGGTTCTAACAAAATATCTTTAATATCCTGCCAGAGAACACGGGTCATTTCATCCCCATCCATTTCGACCAATGGGGTTTTCATTTGAATTTTCATTGAAATATTTTCCTCACTGTGATCCATCTTAATGTTCCTTACATTCATTTTCAAATTTTCATGGGATTTCAAAATTCTTTTAGCCCGCTCTTGTCCACTTTTTACCATTTTGTTGGTTTGTGGCCGCAAAAAAAAGGACTGCTGCCAGTCCTTGCTAACTGAGCTTTAAGGCCAGTGTGATCGCAAATAAAATCAGAAGAATGATGGCAGCCACCATCCAGCCGGTTTTCTGCTTTTTCAAGCTGGCAATTTCTTTGTTCGCTCTTTCCAGCTGATGCTGGTATTCTTCCTTGGTTGTATTGGACATAAACTCACCTGGATCTCTTCATGTTTTTTACATTTTACCATTTCACTGTTGCTGCAAGAATCCTATTTACCATTCAAGCTTTCTGGACAAGAAATTATTTGAATCAGAAAAGCAATCTTTTGCAGGAATCAAAGAAAATCCAGAATCTTCAGGCCAAGCTGCTTTGCAGCCAGCTGAGCCTGGCTTATCTATAGTAAATGGTGATTTGAAAAGTGGTTTCTTGCAGCTGGCTTGAATGAAATGCAGTTTTGCGACCAGGAACAAACCAGCGTTCCTTTCCCTTTTTTGTTCAATTTCATTTTAAATCGCTTTCAATATTGGTCCGTTTGCTCAATATCTGGCGAAAATCAGGGATTTTCATTCCTTTTGAAGGCCCTGAATTTGGCCAGCCATGACTATAACCTGACAGTGGAATCATCCATTTTCAATGACTTCTATCCAAAACTTGGTGACGAATGAAATGTTTTTTTGTGCATCTGAGTCCTAAAAATTAGCCAGAATGCGCGAAAATGCAAAAGAAATAGCACCACTGGCCGCGACCCCTAATGATGAAAATTGGGAGCCTGATGACGTAACCTTCTGCTTTTACTATAATGTTGCGCGTGAAGAACTTTGAGCACGTTCTCTTTAGTTACAGAT
>JADGIS010000094.1 GCA_015233825.1 Erysipelotrichaceae bacterium RD49 | reverse complement strand
GTTTCTGAATGAATAGACATAGCGAACCTCCTTTTGAGAGAAATTCTAACATGTCATAAAAAGAAAGCTTCAGAACTCAGATGTTATCTTGTGTTAAACAATCAGTTAGATTAGGGACTATTCCTAAGATTAGATCGAGCTTCTGAGAGAGATGAATTGGAGAATTCAGGAATCTGGTTTTCATAGCAGAATCTGGTGATATGAATTCCCAGATTTGATGAAGCCAGTGAATAAGTAAACTGAGTTAAGTTATCAAGATTTAATTTTCCTGAATCTCGAGTGAAATCCTGTGGTGCATGGAAGTCCTCATGGTGTTCCATGACAGTTTGAACAGTATCTTCATGCATCTGGCGGACCATTTCTGGAGAAAAGGTTAGCGGAGTGTAGGTGAATGGGTTAGCTGAGGCAGCTAAATGTGGGGAAAGTGAAGCACTTAACATTTGACAGGTCTCCTTCTAGAGGGAGGAGAAAAACAACTCCTCTCGACTCCTTCGGAGTTTGTCTGCAGGGCTGCCGCTGAATTTGTCAACTGTCTCTTTTATGTTATTTTATAACCAACTGCTCTAATGAGCCGTAAAAAAAGCAAACCACCTCATTGAGATGATTTGCTTATCTTAAATTACCTTAACCGAATGGCATTGGCCAAAACCGATTCAATCGGCTGTCCTATTCGCTCTTTTGCTTATTGATTTTGTTTTTGATTATCGGTTTTGCCTTTGCTTACTAAAGCCGTCTTGAAAAACTACAAGTCTTTGTTGAAAGCTTCTGATTCTTGATCCAGCAGCAAATCAATGTTCTCTTCACCGAGACCAAATACTTGTAAAAGCTCATTTTGTTTCTTGGTGAGTTTTGTGTCTCGCTCAAATCGAATTCCATTTTCCTGGTCTTGGATTCTTCGCACGCCTTTGATTCGATTCAAGTCATCCAGGGATTGGTCAAAGGTCTTTGGATCGATAATTTTTTTCCCTAACTTTTTAAGGTGATTAGTAATCTGGCTGACAAGAATGGAAGCCAGAAAGCCTAAAAAGATCGCAGGCCTGTAATTTTCGTAGTTATTTTTCTTTGAAAAGCTGGGTTTCAAGCCATCAAGAAGATTTTCAAGCAAAACCAGCCCGTTGGTTTGGTTCGTCCAAAGTTCAATGGCCTGGTATGCTGTCATCTTTCTATCTGTAATGATCGTCGTAAATCCACATCGTTTCGTTTGAATGTTTCGGTATTCTTCATTGACTCGAAAACTCTTGATCCAGCCATTTTTAACAACATAGTCATAGGTATGATCAGGATCGTTTACATCCTTCCGCTTCAGTCCTTTTAAGATCAGCTGGTTTAAAATCGTTTGCTCTTGCTGATATAGTTTATCCAGTTTGACCTTATCGAGCCAGGCGCGGTTAGGGTTGTAATAAAGATGCCGAAAATACGTCTTATCACCAGATAAGCCCAATGGATCAGAATTAGTCCTTCCATACTCAAGTGTATCTGGAATATAAGCATCTTCGTTCCCTTTAAGATCCTGGCCATATTGGTCAATGAGTTCATCCAGGTCAGAAGAGACCCATCCAGCCAAAAGAAGTGAACAGCCGCTTGTTGTAAATTCATCCTGATGGTCTTTAAACAACTGTGAATCCTCGATTAAAAAGCTGATCTTCTGGTAACCCATTTGATGAACTTGATTCAAAATATTGTTAACAAGATCCACTTCAGAATCGATCGGAAAATAAAACAAGGGCAGCGTATCGTTTTGGCTGACGGCTGTTACAATTCGAAAGCTGCCTTCGTTGATTTGTTTTTGAATATCTTTTTTACTTTCAAAAACAGCGCCAAAGCGCGAACAAACTGGTTTTGAGATGTGAATAAAGATCGGCTGGCTGAGATCCTGTTTCTGATTCCACTTTTCGAAGAATTTTAAAATCTCGCCTGCGTGGATTCCAGATTGTAAAAGGCTGTTGATCGAACCATCCAGTACTGCATTTCTTTGATAGACCAGATTATCAGATACCCAGCTGGGATATCCCCTGAAATCAAGATTTCTATCCAGACACAGATATGAGATTAAATCTGTTAAGAGGAATGCCTTTTCACCTTCAAACGTATCGGCAAGGATCACATCCAATCCTAAAGCCTGGATCAAAGAGCGGACAACTGCTGCACCACCAACTGACAAACTTCTGCAATCAGCTGAATCTGAGGTTCTAACGGGCACCAATTTTGGGAAAGATAACTCCTGATTAGATTGGGCAACAGCTCTGGCAGCCTTTTGAAGATAGGCCATATATTCATCAAAATCAGAGACAAAGCTATCGTTTTGAGACGGCCTTTTTCGCTTGGCCGGCTTGATTGTTTTCGGTTTTTTGGCGGCTTTGCTTTTGGTGGTTGGAAAGTATTCCCAATAGTTATCGTTTGGATTCATGTACTGGGCGTCGACAATGGTTCCGATCAATATCCGCTTCCTGATCGGGCCGCGCTTGCTATGCGAAGTATCGCGCTCGATCACCAGATAAATCGATTCTCCATCCAGCTGTAAATCTGCTTTCGGAATCCGCACTGAATTTTGTGTACTGTAACCCATCCAATTGCCCCTTTCTTTTCCTTCAATTGGTCTTTCTCTCTTTCATTCAAATTGAATGCCTTTCTTTTTGAACCATAGGGATTCAAATTGACGGCAGGCAGCTTTTATCGTAAATGAAAAAGTCCAGGAAGTTCATCTTTTGTATGAATTTCCTGGACTTTGTATCATTCTGCTTTTAAAATCTTGCAGTCTGCGAATAAAGATCGTTTTCAATGAGCTGGCTGTTCACCTGCCAAATGCAACCTCATGACAAGCTGGCCTGGCGTTTTTTAGCCAGGTCAATCAGATCCTGCTGGCGGCTTTTGGCTGGTTCGGGCATATTGGTGATGATAGTTTGCCAGAGATTGATCTGCCAATCGAGGTAGTTTTTATAATCCTCATTGACGATTGGATAAAAGCCGAAATTCAGGCTGCCCTGGTCCTGGAGCAGCACTGGAATCTGGTTTGGATCGGTATTGCGGATGACTTTAAGAATGGGATAAAAATGGCCATCTTCGACCATCCACTCATTTTCAATCAGCCAGCCGTTTTCAATCAGCCAGCGGCGTAAATCCGGGGTATCCTTATGGGCTGATAACAGCATGCTTTGCACATTTGGGCCGATGGGATCTTCTGACAGAATCTGCTCGATCAGTTTGCCGCCCATGCCGCAGATCAAGATCTGTTTTGTATCTTCAGGCAGATTGTGAATACCGCTTTCCAGCCTGGTTGTAATCCGATCGCTCAAACCATGGCGGGCGATATTGATTTTGGCTTGTTTTAAAGGGCCTTCACGCAAATCGCAGGCATAGGCTTTTTGCACTTTTCCCTGCTCGATGGCCTCAATACAGACAAGAGCGTGATCGCATCCGATATCCGCGATCACGCTTTCGTCTGCTAAAGAAGCAATCTTCTTCAGTCTTTTTGAAATTTCCATAGTTATTTCGACGTTACATCGTATGCTTTGAAGCCTTATGGCTTGACGAAGTCTTTGAGCCGCTTGGAACGGGTCGGGTTTCGCAGCTTGCGTAATGCCTTGGCTTCAATCTGGCGGATTCTCTCGCGCGTCACTTCAAATTCCTTGCCGACTTCTTCAAGCGTGCGGGTTTTCCCATCGATCAAGCCATAGCGAAGCTGGAGGACCTGCTCTTCTCTGGCGGTCAGGGTATTTAAAGCCAGGGCAATTTCATCTTTGAGCAGCTGGCTGCTGGTATAGTCCGATGGCGATACCGAAGTTTTATCTTCGATAAAGTCACCAAGATGGGAATCATCTTCTTCCCCAATTGGCGTTTCCAGGCTGACTGGGTCCAAAGCGATGCGCTGAATTTCGCGCACGCGGTCCGCTTTCATGCCATCCATCTTTTCAGCGATTTCTTCTGGCAGCGGGTCACGGCCAAGATCCTGGATCAGCTGGCGCTGGATGCGGGTCAGTTTATTGATGGTTTCGGTCATGTGAACCGGAATGCGGATCGTTTTGGCCTGGTCGGCAATGGCTCTTGTAATGGACTGGCGGATCCACCAGGTCGCATACGTGGAAAATTTAAAGCCTTTGGTATAGTCAAATTTTTCAACCGCTTTAATCAGACCGCAGTTTCCTTCCTGGATCAGATCCAAAAACGGCAGTCCGCGCCCAACGTATTTTTTCGCAATGGAAACCACCAGGCGCAGATTGGAATTGATCAGAAGATCCTTGGCTTCCTTACTGCCTTCCATATATTGTTTGGCGGCTTCTTTTTCTTCTTGAGCATTGAGAAGCGGGATCCGGCCGATTTCACGCAGATACATTTTGACCGGATCGCTGGTTTTATTTTTCGCACTTTCCGAGAAAGCACGTTCAAGTTCTAAAATCTGGCTGGCGACGCTTTCTTTTTCGCCATCCTGAGCTAATGTATCCTCTTCACCCTCTAAGACCTCTTCTTCAAGTTCTTCAGAAAAGTCATCCATTTCGTCCTCATCGGATTCCGTAAACAACTGTTCTTCTTTGATCCACTCTAAGAGTTCTTCACTTTCCTCATCGGAAAGGCGGAGTTCCGAGATCATATCAGGCAGATCGTCGAGCGAGAGTTCATTTCCTTCTTCTACATAATTCTTCAGATATGTTTTAACTTCGTCTGCCGAAGTGAATTTGAGTTTATTTTCAGCCATGTCAGACCACCTTTCGTGATTTCAGGCTATTGCGCATAGCGATCAGCTCACGTTTTTTGTCCATGAGCGCCTTGAGATCGCTAAAATTCTGGGTATTTTTCATCTTTTGGTTCAGTTCATCAATCTGCCGACTGATAAATTCAGATTTGATCTTGACTACTGATTCCGAATATAAGCCCTGGGTGGACTCGGAATAATCCGGCCACTCGGCCAGTTCAGCCAGCAGGCTGCGGACGTCCTCTTCTTCAATGGAAGAAAACAAGCCGACCGGATCTATCTCGCGATCATTTCGGTAAGCACTTTGAATGTAAAGAGCGAGTTTCTGGCAGGTATCATCCGCAAAGACGCCGACTTCATGCTGGTATTGATGAATATAGTTTTCATCGTTGAGCATCGACCACAAAATGGCTTTTTCCGCTTGCAGCCGTCCTTTGATTGCAGGCGGGGTCACCACCGCTGCAGCGGGCGTTTTGGCCTGGGTTTTAAAGCTTCGTTTGGGCAGGGGCGCTTGTTCGAAGCGGAACCCGGTCAAATCCTGCAGCTTGCTGAAAAGAACGGGCTGTTCAAACTGTTCGAGCGAACGGCGGATGATGCTTTCCATTTCGCGGGCGAATGTTTTTTTATCTTCATAGTTGTCCAGATTGTATTGCGTCTGCAAAAAATCAAGACAGAACTGGGCAAAGGAAATCGTATTTGCTACCGCATCCTGAACGGCTTTGGCCCCTTTAAGATTGAAAATATCATCCGGGTCCTTGGCGTCGTTTTGATGAACGATCGAAAACCGAATTCCTGCTTCTAAAGCTTTGACGCCAAATTTGTAAGCTGCTTTCTGACCGGCAGTGTCCTGGTCATAAAAGACCACCACGGGAACATTCAATCTTGCGATCAGCTGCAGCTGCTCATCGGTGCAGGCCGTTCCCAAATTGGCTATACCCTCGACAATTCCTGCTTTGGCCAGCCCGATGACGTCCATCGCCCCTTCACACAAAACAATCCGTCCCGCTTTGCGGGCATGCTTGGCGGCTCGATGATAATTAAAAATCAGGCTTCCTTTATGATAGAGAACACTGCTGCTGGTATTGACATACTTGGCCATGGAGGGGTTTCCAGGCAGAATGCGGGCTGTGTAGCCGACGGGATTGCCTTGCGGATCATGAATCGGAATCATGATCCGATCAAAGAAGCAGGGTTCAATCTGTTCGCGCCCGATTTGAATCAATCCGGTTTTTTCCAGGGTGGTTACATCTTTAAAGCGGGCAGTCAGGTATTCAGCGACCATCTTGCGCGAGGGGGCATACCCAATCGCAAAGACGTCGAGAATTTCCTTGGAAAACTTGCGCGAAGCCAAATAGTCGCGGGCGGCTTTACCATCTTTGCTGGCTAATTCGTATCGGCAATAGGCGGTAAAGAGATCCATTGTCTCAAACAACGGCTTTCTTGGATCGGCTTGCACGGGTTTGGTGTCAATGTGGAGGGGATAGTGAATCTGGTCGGCGACCTTGATCATGGCATCGATATAAGAAATCTTTTCAAATTTCGAAACGAAGCTGATCGCATCCCCGCCCGCTCCGCATACAAAGCATTTAAAAATCTGCTTGTCTGGCGAAACACGCATTGAGGGATCATGGTCATCGTGAAAGGGGCAAACCCCGGCAAATTCTTTTCCCTGTTTTTCAAGAGGCACATAGCGGGAAATGATCTCAACGATGTCAGCCTTTTCGCGGATGGCTTTAAAGTCCTCATCCGGGATCCGCACACGAATACCTCCTTTTTTGAAATCTCAGTAAACGCTGCAAAAAGAATCACCCCGGCCGGTTGTGCGCGCCGGGGTGAGTATTCAAGTTTGATTTTAGAAACCGATTACTGAAAGTTCACGCGCTGGGCGATGTAATTTTCGATTTCGGTCATTGGCAGGCGCACCTGTTCCATGGAATCCCGTTCACGAACGGTTACGCAGCCATCTTTTTCCGTTTCAAAGTCAACCGTAATGCAGAACGGTGTACCGATCGCATCCTGGCGGCGGTAACGTTTACCGATCGTCTGGGCGTCATCATACGTGACATTAAAAGATTTGGCCAAAGAACGGTACAATGCTTCAGCTGGTTCAGCCAGCTTCTTGCTTAATGGCAGGATGGCTGCTTTGTAAGGGGCCAGATAAGGATGGAGGCGCAGCACGGTACGGGTATCCTTTTCACTGATCTGCTCTTCTTCCAAAGCCTGGGACATAACCGCCAGAATCAGGCGTTCAACACCAACCGATGGTTCGATGACGTAAGGAATATATTTGGTGTTGGTTTCCTGGTCGAAATATTCCAGCGACTGCTTGGATGTATTCTGGTGAGCCGTCAAGTCAAAATCTGTGCGGTCGGCAATGCCCCAAAGTTCACCCCAGCCGATTGGATCGCCAAACAGGTATTCAATGTCGGTTGTGGCATTGGAGTAGTGGGCCAGTTCTTCCTGCTCATGGGCTCTTAAACGCAGGCGGTCTTTTTGCAGACCCAGATCGTACAAGAAGTTTTCGCACATGCTTTCCAGTTTCTTGAACCATTCCAGATCCGTTCCCGGCTTGCAGAAGAATTCCAGTTCCATCTGCTCAAATTCACGGGTGCGGAAAATGAAGTTGCCCGGTGTGATTTCGTTGCGGAATGACTTGCCAATCTGGCCGACACCAAAGGGCAGCTTTTTACGCATGGTGCGCTGTACGTTTTTGAAGTTGACGAAAATACCCTGTGCGGTTTCTGGACGCAGATAGATTTCGTTTTTCGCTTCTTCAGTAACCCCCTGGAAGGTTTTAAACATCAAGTTAAACTGACGAATTGGTGTAAAATTCTTCTTGCCGCAGTTTGGGCAGACAATATCATGCTCGTCAATATAGGTTTCCATTTCTTTGTTGGTCCAGCCAGCCGGGCTGACTTCACCATTGGTTGCATCTTCAATCAATGTATCGGCACGGAAACGCGTTTTGCATTCTTTGCAGTCCATCAATGGATCCGAGAAGCCGCCCACATGTCCGGAAGCCACCCATACATTTGGATTCATCAAAATTGCACTCTGGATGCCGACATTTTCCGGCTGTTCCTGGATAAACCGTTTCCACCAGGCGTTTTTAATGTTGTTTTTCAGCTCGATACCTAGGGGGCCAAAATCCCAGGTATTAGCCAGGCCGCCATAAATTTCAGAACCTTGGTATACAAAGCCATAGTTCTTCATATGTGCTACAATATCGTTAAAACTTAAGTAACTCATCGTTCCCTCTCCAGTCTTCGTATTTCTGCGCCTTTGTGGTATTTCATTGGCGCATGATCAATGTATTATAAAACTTTCTGAAACTAAAAGAAAACAACCCGCATAGAGCTTGGCCATTTTAACCATAGAATGCGGGTTTTCGCTTTGTTTTCATATTTTTTTCAACTTGTCCGCTTTCCGTTTCGTCTTTGAAATCTTTATGATTTCCAAAGCGACCTTGATATAAGATAACTCATATCAAAACAAAAAGTCCATATTTCGATGCTGTTTCATGGAATATGGACCGAAAAAGTAGTTTTTGGTTCAAAATTGATCAACATTTTACCATAATTTATCCCTATCACAATACTTATTCGGTACAGATTCAATCTAGATGGAGACTGGATCTGATGCAATCAGGAGGTTAGGCTTCGTCCTTTGCTTGAGAGTTAGACTTTTCTCCACTCTTGAGATCTTGATCGATCGCAATGGCGATCGTCTTATCATCATGGCCTGGCAGGCTGTCGACTAGCTCATGCAGCCACTCGTTGCGTTTTGATGCTGGAACCTGCGAAATCGTAAAGAACTTTTCAATCAATTCATAGTTGCCGCCAAGCTGGCCTTCATACGGAATAATCAGCTGATCGAATACCCCATCCGTAGCCACTAAAAACTGCTTGATCGGATCCGCATCACTGCCGCCTTCAAAAAAGCGCCATTCCTGGGTATCACCGATTGGATACACAGAAGATGAAGATTTGAGTCGGGTAATCAGGGTGCCGACATTATGGTTTTCCGTCTGGAATAAAATGCCGCCATCTCCCGCAATGCCTGCCCAAAGATGCCCTTCTTTATAGAGCGCCACAATCAAAGTCGTCTGACAGTCAAAAAACGGAATCTCCATTTTGTCTAATGCTTCTTTTAAAACGGCCAATGAAAATAAGAAAGCATCTCGGATCGTATCACATATGGGCTGATCTGCTTCTGGTTCATTCAATTGATTTTCCAGATAGGAGACAGCGGCCTTGCTGACGATAGCTGCTGCAATTTCGCTATGTGAAAAGGTCCAGTTTGAAGTCAAGGAGACTCCATCGCAAGCTACAACACCTGTATAACCGGCCGTTTGAAATGTCAGCACAGCATCCTGGTTTTTGACATCATATTGCGTATGCATGGTCCCTTGAATGGATGTAGATTCAATGATCATAGTTTTGCCTCCTGTCTGTTATTTCCTTCAGTATAAACGTTTCTCTTTGTTTTCAAACAAGCAAGTCGTTTCGATTTCAGAACGCCCTCTGATCTGGATTTGTCTTTTGGCTTTCGAAGCCTGATTCCAATTTGGATCAAAAACACAGGCACGATTCTCCAGCAGCTGAAAAGAGCCATCTTGGAGGATCGTGCCTGATTGAAAATGAGCGATTTATCGTTTTAAAACGTTGAAATTGTTAACTGAAATTAGATTTTACTTCTGACCGTCTACATCCGGAACCATTTCTACGTATTTTGCCAGCAGTTCTGGAGTGCTGATGTAGTAGTGTTTGTTCTGGTTGAGGGCGGCGATTTCTTTCATTTCATCGTCATCGAGCTTGAAATCCCAGATGTCGAAGTTAGAAAGAATATGAGCTGGATTTTTGGATCCTGGAATGACAACGTTGCCATCCTGAACATGCCAGCGCAGGATAATCTGGACATTGCTCTTGCCGTATTTTTTAGCCAGACGAGTAAAGACAGGTTCATCGATCAGCTTATGATCGCCATGGCCCAGTGGGTACCAAGCCTGGGGAACGATTCCCTGTTCTTTGAGCCAGACTTTGAATTCGGGTTCCTGGTTGTATGGATGGAGTTCCATCTGCAAAACAGCAGGTTTGATTTCGGCAAAATCTAACAGTTCTTCAATCTGTTCTTTGTTGAAGTTAGAAATACCGATCGCTTTAATCTTGCCTTCTTTAAAGCCTTTTTCCAGCTGTCTCCAGCCTGCTTTCCAGTTGCCTGCTGGCTGATGGAGCAGCATTAAATCGATGTAGTCAGTGCCAAGACGTTCGAGAGTTTGATCGACTTCATCTTCTTTTTCGTAGAAACTTGGCCAAAGCTTCGTTTCCAAGAAGATCTCTTCGCGAGGCAGTCCTGATTTTTTCATCGCTCTGCCAACTGCTTTTTCGTTGACGTAAGCATTGGCGGTATCAATCAGTCGATAGCCGTCTTTTAAGGCATCCTCACAGCTGGCCTGGGCTTCATCAGGGGTGAACAAGAAGGTGCCGATTCCTTCCATCGTCATTTCAATGCCGCTGTTGAGTTTAATTGTTTCTGCTTTTGGCTGGGTCATATTTATCACCTTTTCATTCTTTTTCGTGTAAATCTACATTAATTAGATCATTAACTTTTGAATTTGGTCTATTTCAAATAGTCCTTCATTTGTACTCGATGATCTGAATCGGCCAAATGAAGATTTGCATCGATTAGTTTGTTCCCGAAGCGCCATCAACACCATAGACGGATCCACTGACGTAGCTGGCTTCGTCGCTGGCTAAGAAATTGGCTACATTGGCAACTTCTTCCGGCTTGCCAAAACGTTTCATTGGAATGCCGGCTTCAACACGAGCCAAGTTGTCATCCATCTGTTTTTGAGTAGCACCTGGAACATTCCAAATATTGGTTTCAATCGCGCCTGGCGCAATGGCATTCACACGGATACCATCTTTAGCCAGTTCGTTAGCCCAGGATTTGGTCAGGTTTTCAACAGCTGCTTTGGCTGCGACATACACCGAAATATTGGGTGCTGGATGTTCGCCGCCAACACTGGACATATTGATGATGTTTCCTTGGGTTCTCTTGAGGTATGGAAGAAGACCAGCTGCCAGCAGGACAGCGGCTTTGACATCCAGGTCAAAGCCGTTGTCATACGATTTTTCGGTAATTTCTTCTAATGGCTGGATTGGGCACCAGCCAGCATTATTGACTAAGATATCGAGCTGGCCATCAGACTTGTCATCCAATGCTTTTTTTACGATCTCTACTGCATCAGGGGCAGTCATATCCAGCACCAGATAGTCGATGCCATCAGTCGAATCGGCAACTTTTTTCAAGGTGTCTTCATGACGGCCGGTAATTAAAACCTTAGCGCCTTCTTTGGCAAAACGTTTGGCAATGGCTTCACCAATTCCTGAACTTCCGCCGGTAACCAATGCAACTTTATTTTTTGTTGATCCATAAATGTACATATCCTTTCAAAGCGATGTTGAATACAATTTACAACTCTTCTTGATTCGACAATTTTTTATCCCGGTTAGATGTATCTTCTCTTATATTCGGATTCGGTATTTAATTGCAATGCCATTCGGTTAAGGTAATTTAAGATAAGCAAATCATCTCAATGAGGTGGTTTGCTTTTTTTACGGCTCATTAGAGCAGTTGGTTACAAAACAACACAAAAGAGACAGTTGACAAATTCA
>JADGIS010000093.1 GCA_015233825.1 Erysipelotrichaceae bacterium RD49 | reverse complement strand
CCGAATAACATTGTACAGGAATGATGAACAATTTACACTCACCTGTTTGGTGAAAAGCAAAATGGCCGGAAACACGTTCTTTAAAGGTGTTTCCGGCCATTTGTCGGTTTTGATGAATTGTTCAGGTATATGAAGATTTATATGAATATGAAGGGAACAAAATAAAATGTGTCTTTATATTTGAAAATCGGAAGTGGCAATTAAAAACCGAAATATCCATTTGGATATTTCGGTAAATTATTTGGTCAGTATATTTAGAGCTTTAGATTAGTAGGCGCCGTTGACTAGAGCCATGTCGGTTGCGCTTGTAGTGGAGAAACTTGGAGCCCCCTGTGAAGTAATATCTACACCGTTCTTTTCAACTTTCAAGTTTCTGAAAGTATTCGAAGTGTTGCAGTAGTTATGAAGAATGTATAAATCTGGAGTGGTCAGATTGGCTTTATACAGGCCGACAAGCTGGTCATTTACGAATGCTGCCATCCATCCTTTGGCATAGTACTGAACTTCAAGATGAACGAATTCGCCGTCTTTAATTTTTGGTGCGGAAGTATTTACAGAATAGAACTGTTCACCATTGGTACCTGCACCAGCAGGGAAGTTGATGATCGTAGTATTGATTTCGCCCTGACCGAAAGCTTTATCGGTACCGGACTGATAATGCAAGGAAATACCAATCTGACCGTTGCCAGTACCGTTACCGGCAATGACAAACTGTGTTTCGTAATCGGTTTTTCCGTTTCCGTTGATCGCAATATCACCGGAGAATGCAATCACTGGGACATCATTATCAAGATCGGTATAGTCGAAGATTTTATTCGAGTACAGAGTTCTATAGGAGCCAGGGATATTGGCTTCAGCTCCACCAGCACCAGTCACATTTTTATCAACCTGTACAGTACGATTTCCAGGCTGACCTTCTGCAATTCCAATGTCAGCAACTTTCCAAGCTACGCCATCATTTTGCCAACCGACACTTACCAGATGGTTTTGTTCAGTTGCGCTGGTCGTGTAGTTATGAGTACCGCTTTTACCATGAGGATTATAAGCCACATAGAGATCAATATCGCCCTTAGAGAAGAAAACAGGCTGAGCATTGTTATCCCATTGCCACCCAAGTTTGACTAAGTTGTCGGCTTCATCTTTATTAACGGTATAGTAATGGTCGCCACCCTCTGCATTTGGGTTATACAGACGATAAACTGGGTCACCAGTGTTGTAAGCTTGCCAGCCGGTTCCTTCATAAAGCCAGCCGACTGTAATCAGATGATCGCGTTCTCCCGCATCTTTTGTATAGAAATGCTCGCCAGTATGAGAATTGTAGAGGCGGTAAACCGCTTCAGTACCTGCTGGAGTTCCAGGCTGCAGATACGATAGAGTGCCTGAAGACAGAGCAGTTGACAGACCAAGAACTGCAATAGTTTTTAAAGACATAGAATTTTCCCTTTCTTCTTGTTCAGTCAAAGATCAATTACATGATGAATTAGGGTTAAAAACGATAGAGCATTCAGAATGATGGGCCTGACAAAAGCCTTTTTCTTAGTGAATTCGACCAAAATTGTTCGCAATATAAAGACAAAATATAGTCTAAAGCATCGATTGCAAATCTAATTGTTCACATTAAACAAACAGAAATTTACCTGTGATACTTTTGTCGGTCGCATCTCAGAATACTAATTATCGATGAGCCCAAAAAATGGTTACCAGGATGGTATGAGAAATACGTAGAGTTAAATATCCGACGATCAATTGCATTTTCAGACTCACCAATAACTATGAGGTCCCCCTAAAATATCTTCGTATTGAAAATTTGATTAACTGCCATCAGTTTATGAAGCCGCCATATAAATGTCAATATCGTAGATACACAAAAGAACCATAAAATCATCTAAAACGACTGTAAAATATCCCTCGAAAATAATCGAATTATAAGAAGTGTTCATACCTATCACGCTGACTCTATTTTGCAATATTGAAAAGTTTCTCCATCACAAGTAAAATTAGTTTCAGGATCGATTGTTAAATTAGGACTAGGTGGTCTAAAAAAGGTCATTTGTGACTATGAAAAGGTATTGCTGGTTTTATTACTTGGAGTATTTTGGGATCAATAACTTCAAGAGACTACAATCTTTATAGGACTGAATAAACATCTGAATAGTGGTTGAAAAATTGAAAGATTTCTCCGATTCTAAATTTTGAAGTCCTATATTTAAAAGGGATTTTTAGGTATTCCCCGCGTAGCGGGGGTGATCCTCCGGCTCTATCGATGTAAGACGGGCGGCTGAGGTATTCCCCGCGTAGCGGGGGTGATCCACAGTCTTGGTGGGAAGACAAAGCAACCATTTAGTATTCCCTGCGTAGCGGGGATGATTCTCCAGGCTCATTTAGAACTATTTATTTTAATAAATATTCCTCGCGAAGCGAGGCTCCACATAGAAGTGATTTTCTGAGGTTGCTTCTATGTTTTTTGTTGCAAGAAAATCTAGGCCTGTTGCAGATGGCTTTCAAAATGGATGCATTCAGCTAAACTGAAAATATAGAAAAAACTGCAGCAATATGATTTAAAAATAGGAGAGATACGGCTATGAGACAAAAATCCAAAAACAATTTCGATCAGCATTCTTCTGCATCCTGCCACTTAAATTGTTCGGGATCTTGGCAAAAGAAGATGAAAAAAAGCGTTGAGCTTGCTGGTAAAGCAGCTTTAAGCGGAACGCTGGCTCTTTCTGTTTTAGGAATTACTCCAAGTATGATTCAAGCCAGTGAGCCGGGAATTGAAATGTTCCGTCTGTATAATCCAAATTCTGGAGAGCATTTTTACACCGCAAATGACGGTGAACGAGACTCTTTAGTCGGTGTAGGCTGGAGTTATGAAGGAGTTGGCTGGGTCGCTCCTGAAAAGGGAAATCCGGTATACCGCTTATACAATCCAAATGCAGGAGACCATCATTACACCATGAATTCAGCTGAGCGGGATATGCTTGTACACGATGGCTGGCGTTATGAAGGTCTTGGATGGAGTTCAGATACAGGTAAAAAATTACCGGTTTATCGTGAGTACAATCCCAACGCCATCAGCGGTGCCCATAATTACACACCAAATTTAGCTGAGCATCAGCAGCTGGCCAAACTTGGCTGGCGTGATGAGGGCATCGGTTGGTATGCGATTGGCGGCGGAAAACCTGCACCAGTTACGGGACTAGGCAGACTGCATGTATCCGGAACGGATTTGCTGGATGAGAATAACCGCAAGATTGTCTTGCAAGGCTACAGTACGTTTGGCTTGAATTATGCTCCTCAATATGTCGATGAAAATGTTTTCCGCTTTATGAAAAACCAGATGCATTCCCAGGTCATCCGATTGGCTTTGTATACGGAAGAATATGGCGGCTATTGCAATGGCGGGGACAAGGCAGCTTTAGAAGCGTTGATTGATAAGGGCGTCAAAGCAGCTAAAGCGACGGGCCAGTATGTCATCATCGACTGGCACATTTTGTCCGATGGCAACCCCAATACTCATCTGGCAGAAGCCAAGGAGTTCTTTAACAAGATGAGTGCCCGCTATCGCAATGAAAAGCATGTGTTCTATGAAATCTGCAACGAGCCTAACGGTGTTTCCTGGGATCAGGTCCGCTCTTACGCCCAACAGGTTATTCCGGTAATTCGTGCCAATGATCCAAACGGGGTTATCTTAGTTGGAACTCCGACTTGGAGCCAGGATGTGAATATCGCAGCCAATGCACCGCTGACTGGTGTTTCGAATGTGATGTATACGTTGCATTTCTATGCGGCAACCCATGGTGAGCCAATTCGCCAGAAACTGCAGATGGCTCATAATCAAGGACTGCCGGTCTTTGTCAGCGAGTTTGGAATCAGCTCGGCCGATGGAAATGGCAATCTGGATCCATCTTCGGGCCAGGCCTGGATTGATCTGCTCAATCAATTGGGTGTCAGCCGTGTAGGCTGGGCAATCAACAATAAAAATGAGGCGTCTTCGCTCTTTTTGCCGGGTACTTCAACGGCTTTGACGGTCAATGACTTGAGCCAGTCGGGTCGTTGGTTTGAAGAAATCTATGCGAAAAACGACAAACCGCTGCCAGGCCAGACTGCGACGGGTGACCAGCCAGAACCATCTCAGCCTGCTAATCCATCGACACCAAGTCAGCCATCTATGCATCCAAGCGGAAACCAGGAACTGCAAAAATCCGTATCCCTTAAAAACAAGTGGACCAGTAATGGTGAAGACTTTTATCAATACGAGATTCACCTGACCAATCCAGGTTCGTCTGAACTTTCGAATTGGTCGACGACGATCCAGTTCAATCACCCAGTCACTGTCGATCAAGGCTGGAATGGTCAATACAGCGTGTCGGGATCAAAGATAACGATTCATCCAGTTTTCTATAACCAGATCATTGCGGGTGGTCAGACACTGAGTGATATTGGCGTGATCGTCAAAGTCCCATCTTCTGCTGGAGCTTTGAGTGTTCAATAGCTGATCTCCTATACGAATCGAATTGAAAACAACTTGATTAAGATAGAAAACGTCTACATCAATCAAAAATTGACTAAAAACCAGAAAATGGCCTTTGCTCATCGTCATGAGTGAGGGTCATTTTTTATAATCTGGACGATGGCTTGTAGAAGGTGGTTTTTTTATCGAAAAAGAGAGAGATAACCGCTTTGAATGGTATTCTTGGAGTAATACAAGCCGGTCAGAACTAAAGTGGTTTTCTAAGCTGATCTGTAATCTAGTTCTATGGAAATTTTATTCGTTAGAAATTGAAAAAGAAGACTGAATTATAGATTTGGGCAGCGAAAAATTTCAGATTCTGACGTAGAAAGGAATATAAATAATGAAAATCGGTTTAGATCATTTGACAAAATCTTTTCCTGCTAACGGACGTAAGTCAAAAGGAAAAGATGTCATTGCGGTAGACGATTTTACCTTTACGATTCCGGATGGCAAGCTGGTCGGCCTGCTGGGACCATCGGGATGCGGCAAGAGTACGACCCTGAATATGATCAGCGGCCTGCTTAAGCCGACAAGCGGCAAGATTTATTTTGGTGAACATGATGTCACTGATCTTCCGCCAGAAGAGCGCGGTGTGGGCATGGTCTTCCAAAATTATGCTTTGTATCCCCACATGACTGTTGAACAGAATATCCGCTTTCCTTTGGAAAATTTAAAAGGGAAGGACAAGCTTTCGGATGAGGAAATGAAAAAGCGGGTCGAAGAAGCGGCCAGACTTGTCAAGATCGATGAACTTCTCGACCGTAAGCCCGGGGAACTCTCCGGCGGCCAACAGCAGCGCGTTGCGATTGCCAGAGCGTTGGTTAAACTGCCGCGGGTTTTGCTTTTGGATGAACCGTTATCCAACCTGGATGCGAGGCTGCGCTTGCAGACACGCGAAGAAATCCGCCGCATCCAGCAGGAGACGGGAATTACAACGGTCTTCGTTACGCATGACCAGGATGAGGCCATGTCGATTTCGGACTTGATTGTCGTGATGAAAGAGGGCAAAGTCCAGCAGATTGATTCGCCGCAGAAAGTCTATGATGATCCGGCCAACGCTTTTGTTGCCCAGTTTTTAGGCATTCCTCCGATCAATATGTTTGATGGCCGGATCCAGGATGGAAAACTGTGGATCGGTCCGGATGCGGTGCTTGCAGTGGAAGGACTGCCCGACCAGCAAGTCGCAATCGGGATCCGCCCAGAAGGATTTATTCTGGCTCATGATGGCCATTTGAAAAATAAAATGGTACGCACGGAAGTGAGCGGCCGCGACATCAGCATTCTCTCAACCAATCCGGCTTCGCGTTCGCCCCAGGTACGGTCTATTCTTTCCAGTGACGACCTGCCGTTCATCAAAGAAGGGCAGGCGGACTTTGATTTAAAACCTCGCAAGGTTTTCTTGTTCGAACCGGAAAGCGGAAAACGATTACGCGGGACGCTTAAGCCTTTAGACCAGACCCACACCAGCAGCCCTGAAGAAGTCATTGAAGTCGAACTGCTTGAACAGGCAGAAAATCGATAATGGAGAAATCGTATGAAAAAGTATAAAGGGTTTCTCTATCTGCTGCCGGCGCTTGCGTTTCTGGCCGTATTTCTGATCTATCCATTAATCGACGTATTCATCTATTCGTTTGAGGAAGGGTACAGTTCAGCCAGCCAGAGCTACTTTGGCATCGGCTGGTACAACTACGATTATGTCTTGCATGATCCTTATTTCACGCAGGCATTGGTCAACACGGTTTTACTGGTTGTCATCACCGTTCCTTTGTCGACTGGCTTTTCCCTGGCGATTGCGTTCTTGTTAACAAGGATCGAAAAACTGCGCTCGCTGTTTCAGACGATCTACTTTCTGCCCTATGTAACCAATACCCTGGCTGTAGGCATGGTGTTCATGGTCTTGTTCAAGCAGACGCCCTATTCAGAAGGCGTGGTCAATACTTTGATTTCGTGGTGCGGCGGTGAGCCGGTGGACTTTATTGAAGGTCCGTATTGGGCCAAGATGTTTGTGCTTTGCTTTTACACGATCTGGATTGTTATGCCCTTTAAGATCTTGATCTTGACCAGTGCGCTGGCCAGTGTCAATCCAATGTATTATGCAGCCGCAAAAGTAGATGGCACGAGTTCCTGGCGGATTTTTAGAAAGATTACTCTGCCGCTGATCTCTCCTTCGGTTTTCTACCTGGTGATCACCGGCTTTATCGGCGCCTTCAAAGCGTACTCGGATGCGGTTGCGCTGTTTGGAACGAATCTGAATGCCAATGGCATGAATACGATGGTCGGCTACGTCTTTGATATGCTCTACCGCGATGGCGGCGGCTATCCATCCTATGCTTCAGCTGCAGCGATTCTCCTGTTTGCGATCGTTTTAACTATTACGGTGATCAATTTGATGGTCTCCAAGAAATATACCCATTACTCCTAGAGGTGCCCGATGAAAAAATATAAACCGATTACCTGGTTCTTTTTGATCATGTGGGCGATCGCGGTGCTGTTTCCTTTTTACTGGATGGTTTTGACTTCCGTAAAAGAGTATGCCGCTTACAACGCAGAGTATATCCCGACGCTCTTTACGACATCGCCTACGATCGAAAACTACATTTATGCATTTACGGAAGTTGATTTAGGACGCTATATATGGAATACGCTGATTTTTACCGTCATCACGACAGCCTTGATGGTCTTCGTTTCCATTCTGGCAGCGTTTGCCTTTGCAAGACTTGATTTTCCGGGAAAATCATTGATCTTCACCGGCTTTCTAGCACTGATGATGATTCCAACGGAACTGGTCATGATTACCAACTTCCAGACCATTACCGAGCTGGATTTGAGAAATACCTTTTTAGGACTCATCCTGCCCTCGGTAACGTCCGTTTTCTATATTTATTTGTTAAGGGAAAACTTTGCCCAGATTCCCGACTCGCTTTACTATGCGGCTAAAATTGATGGCTCATCCGACTGGAAATTCTTGTGGCGGGTTATGGTACCGATGTGCCGCCCGACGGTTGTGACCATTACAATTTTGAAGGTCATCGAATGCTGGAACAGCTACATCTGGCCATCTTTGATTACCGATGATCCGAAATACTATCTGGTTTCCAATGGGATCCAGCAGATTCGGGAATCCGGATTTGGCCGCGCCAACATTCCGGCAATGATGGCGGCTGTTGTGGTTATCAGTGTTCCCTTGATTGTCCTGTTCTTGATCTACCGCAAGCAGATCATGTCCGGGGTCGTCAGAGGAGGAACCAAAGGATGAGACGCTTTCGATTTTCCTGGCTGACCAGCTTAGTTCTTGCTCTATGTCTAGTTTTGAGCGGCTGCCATGGAGCAAAATCCAAAGCAGCCTTTACGATTCCTGAAGCATTAGATGAATCGCGTCCGATTGAAATTACTTTCTGGGCTAAAAATGATACCAATAAAAACCAGACGGCTGTTTATAAAAAAGCGATTGAAGAGTTTGAAAAGCTTTACCCCAACATTAAAGTCAATCTGAAGCTGTATACCGATTACGGCAAGATCTACAATGATGTCATTACCAATATTGCAACCGGAACCACACCGAATGTGGCGATCACCTATCCTGACCATATTGCTTCTTATATCCAGCAGGATGGCATCGTGGTCGGCTTGGATGAGTTGATGGCCGATGAAAAATACGGCCTTGGCGGTTCGGAATTGAAATTCGATGGACCGGATGAGAATGAATTGGTTGACGCTTTTGTTGAAGAAGGCGTGATTAACGGAACGCAATATGCGATGCCGTTCATGCGTTCAACCGAGGCTTTATATATCAATAAAAATTTAGTCGAAAAGCTCGGCTACGAAATTCCGGATGTTGTCACGTGGGACTGGATCTGGGAAGTTTCCAATGCGGCTGCCGCAACCAAGGGAGCAGACGGGGTCTACAGCCTGAATGGCCAGAAGGTTTTGATTCCTTTTATCTATAAATCGACGGATAACATGATGATCCAGATCCTCAAGCAGTTAGATGCCGGCTACAGCGATGACGAAGGTCATATTGAGATTTTCAACGATGTCACAACCGAAACCCTCGAAAAAGTTGCCCAGGAAACGAAAGATGGAGCCTTTTCCACCTTTAAGGTCTCCGGCTATCCTGCCAACTTGCTCAATGCGTCGCAGACTTTATTTGCGGTCGATTCCACAGCCGGTGCAACCTGGATGGGTGCCCATGCGCCGCTTTCAGATATCAGCCCGGATGCCTTTACCGAATTTGAAACCGTCATCCGCCCGGTTCCTCAAGCGGATCCGGATGATGTCACAATGATTTCCCAAGGACCGTCCATCGCCGTTTTTGGTAAAGAGGATCCGCAGGAAGTCTTAGCTTCCTGGCTGTTTGTTCAATACTTGATGAGCAATGAGGCCCAGATTGGATATGCCCAAACCGAAGGCTACCTTCCGGTTACGACCAAAGCACTGAATGATCCAGCTTACCAGGACTATTTAGCGGCTGCCGGAACGGATGATAATGAACACTATTCCGTTAAAATCGACGCTGCTAAGCTGCTGATGAACAATCTGGATAACACCTTCACGACTCCTGTCTTTAATGGTTCCGCATCACTTCGCAATGCAGCTGGGGAAATGGTTGAAGACGTCGTCCGCTCGACCAGACGAAAACAAACCGTAGATGACGCTTATATCCAGGAGCTCTATGACAAGGTAACGTCCTTATACCGGCTCGATCAGCTTTCCCAGTCCATCCAGTCCTCTGAATCGCTTGGACCGCTGCCAAAATCATCAGTGTGGTTCTTATCGATTCTTGGCGGTACTTGGATTGTCATTCTACTGGCTTATGCCAAAAACTACTTTCAGCAGCGAAAAGATGGTCACTGACAATAAACACCCTTGTTAAGGTGTAGAATACACTGATTAAAGACTATAATTTAGTCTTAAAACATTTGCGGAGAAGGGCTGTTTCCTGCAACGGATGCAGTCCTTTTTCAATTGGCCAGATTGCGACCTGTTCATCAACAAAAGAAAGCTGTGGCTTGCCTGTGAAATGAATGATTGATTTTGAAATGTTAAACTGAGCGTTTTCAATGTGAATTCCTTAAAGAAGAACAGATGAAAATCTCTTGGAGAAGGCAACATTTTTCCCCGGTCGTTTAAAAAACAAGTAAACTAGAATTGCTAACCCGCCAAACGCGGGAAAGGATGGAAAGAATCCATTCTGATTAAATAGAGGAGATTAAATTATGAAAAAGACAGCCTTAACTGCCTTGCTTTTATGTGCAGGCATGGCTCTGACAGGATGTTCTTCCAACTCTGGAACATCTTCAACTGCTTCAACTGCCTCTTCTGCTGTTTCCAGCACTGCGGCTGCTGCAGATCCAGCAGCTAAATCCGAAGGCGTAATGACCTATCAGGAATATGTCGATGCCGACTTGGATTCTGAAGTGACAATCGAAGCTTACGTTCAGGCTACACAGTCTTGGTGGGAGGAAAAAGCGACGATTTATGCCCAGGATCCAGACGGTGCTTACTTCATTTACAATGCCAACGTATCCCAGGATCTGTACGACAAGCTGACGGATGGCGCAAAAATTAAAGTCAAAGGCTTTAAAACCGAATGGTCCGGCGAAGTTGAAATTGCGGAAGGTGCTGAAGTGGAACTGATCGAAGGCGAAACTTGGACAGCAACCCCAGTCAATGTAACCGACATGCTTGGCAACGAAGAAGAACTGATCAAGCATCAAAACCAGCTGGTTGAATTCACGGATTTAACTGTTGAACCGGCTGAAGAAGGTTCCGATGCAGCCTATCTGTACAACTACGATGGTTCCGGCCAGGAAGGTGACGATTTGTACTTCAATGTCTCCAAAGATGGCCAGACTTACTCCTTTGTTGTGGAATCCTATCTGACGGGTCAGGATACAGAAGTCTATAAAGCTGTTCAGAACTTAAAGGTCGGCGATGTAATCGACTGCGAAGGCTTCTTATATTGGTATGAGGGAGCTAACCCACACATCATCAAAGTCACTGTCAAATAAGTTTTAGACATTCAAAAGAAGAAAGCAGGCTGCCTCAGTGGCAGCCTTTTTCAATGCTTGAAAGGGAAGCAAGGTTTTGGGTCTGCTTGAAATGATCGATAACCTTGTCAGCAAACGCCTGAGCTAAGGGACTGAGAGGACGGTTGGTGCTTGTCAGTAGACAAATCGATCTGAATCCTTCCAGCCATTTCGGATGAAGAATCCGAACGTTATAGTGCTCGAGTCCTTCAA
The DNA here is from genome assembly GCA_015233825.1 of Erysipelotrichaceae bacterium RD49. Taxonomy (GTDB): domain Bacteria; phylum Bacillota_I; class Bacilli_A; order Erysipelotrichales; family Erysipelotrichaceae; genus Allobaculum. Next base: position 654 of record JADGIS010000093.1, on the reverse strand, counting down.
TTTGAGCGATAACCGCAATGCCCGTTCCACGCTCGACCAGCTTGGCAATTGCGCCTTCGGAATAGCCAAAAAAATGAAAGTTTGGATGGATTTGAAGATGGTCATATAAAGCAGCCAGATTGCGAGCCATTGGATAGTCCTGATGATAATCAAGAACGACGGCCTGCTCAAAATCATGGAGATTTTCATACGTATAAGGATCATCAGAAGGTGTAATCAGGCAAAAGGGCTGTTTGGTTAAGGTCTGGCGGAGAATTAAAGGGTCTGCGGGAATCAACGAACAGATCCCAAGATCGATTTGGTTGTCCCGCAAGGCTTGAGCGATCTGGTCAGAGGGCATTTCGGTGCTGTAAATCTGAATGTTTCCCGCTTGTGATTTGAGAAACTGGGCGATCAAATCTGGCATGGTTTGATCGGCAAAGCTTGCAGTGTATGCAACGCGAATCTGAGCTTGGTCTTTTTGGGTAAACTGGCGCATATGAAAGATGGCCGTCTCTTTTTGCTTGAGAAGATTTCGAGCATCTTCTAAAAAGAGGGTCTCTGAAAAAATTGGTGGGATTGGGTTGGTGGCTGAATTTGATATGTCAAAAAAGAAATATGGAAAACAAAAAAGATCTCCCGTAGGATGGAAGAGTCTTACCAGAGACGAACAAT
>JADGIS010000092.1 GCA_015233825.1 Erysipelotrichaceae bacterium RD49 | reverse complement strand
TTGTACACAGTGGTTCTACCATGCACCAGATTGTTTTTCTTCATGCATATAGTATATCATAAATATGATTAAATATTCTTAAATAAAATAAAAAAGATATAACATCCAGTAATGCATCTTTATGCACCAGTCGCTTTCATCTCGGTCATTGAATGGCCGAGGATTCCCGCTCCATGTCCTAAAAAAAATCATCACAATAGTCCTTAGATGAACCGAAATTTAAGTCTACTTAAATTTCGGTTCTTTTTTCATTCATAGGGATCCGGGCGAGTCCCTATGAATGAAAAAAGAAGGAAGCTCCACAGGGAGCTTCCTTCTTGGGGGGGGGGAGTGGTCAGGATTATTTTTTGTGCGATGCAATAGGTTTTACATAACACCCAGAACCGTTGGCAAGAACAGCGAGATCGCTGGAATGTAGGTAACCAGAATCAGGACAACGAAGATTGCGGCAAAGTAAACCAGCAATAACTTGAAGACAGACTCAATGGTTACACCACCGACTTTAACGCCGACAAACAAGGTTGTACCAACAGGCGGTGTGATCGTTCCGATACACAAGTTGAAGATCATCATGATACCGAAGTGAATGACATTCATGCCTAACGCTTCACAAACCGGCAGGAAAATCGGGGTGAAGATCAAGCAGGCCGGGGTCATATCCAAGAAGGTACCAACGATCAGCAGAATAATATTGATCAGCAGTAAGATGATGTATTTATTATCCGTTAAAGATAGCAGTGCCGTGGAAACCATCTGTGGGATGCCCGTGAAGGCCATAACCCAGGACATGATGGAGGATACACCAATCAAGAAGATGATAATACCGGTCATTTCCGCACTTTCTTTGAAAATCTGGTACAGGTCCTTGAACTGGATGGACTTGTAGAAGAACAAGGAAAGAATCATGGAGTAAACAACCGCAACAACTGAGCCTTCAGTTGCTGTGAAGACACCACCGATAATTCCACCGATAACGATCAAAATCAAAAGCAGGCATGGCAGCGAATCCAGGAACACTTTGAGGGCTTCTTTCCCTGTATACGTTACTTCCGAACGGTAGTTGTTTTTCTTGGCAATGAAGTAAACCACGATCATGCAAGCAAGGCCCCATAAGAAGCCAGGAATATAGCCAGCCATGAACAGCGCCGATACCGAAGCACCACCTGAAACAAGCGCGTAGGTGATCATAACGTTTGATGGTGGAATCAAAAGACCTGTTGGAGCCGTTGCAATGTTGGTTGCAGCGGAGAAAGCAGGATCATAGCCGTCTTCCAATTCAACCGGACCGATGATCGAACCCATTGCGGAAGCCGCAGCAGTACCGGATCCAGAAATCGAACCAAATAACATGTTGGCCAATACGTTGGTCTCTGCCAAAGCTCCAGGCAAACGACCGGTTACCAATTTGGCTAAGTTAATCAAACGAATGGCGATTCCGCCTTTATTCATAATGTTTCCAGCCAATACGAAGAACGGAATGGCCAGCAGGGAGAAAACGGAAATACCTGAGAAAATTCGCTGTGAAGCAGTCAAGACCGCAACATCAAATGGCATAACCGGCAGGATGGCGGCTACCGAAGCAATTCCCAATGCCACCGCAATCGGTGCCCCTAAAATTAACAATACAACCAGGACACAGAGAATAATCAGACCTGAAATGACTGCGATACTCATGCGATATCTCCTTTCTCTTCAATTCCATTTTTCAAATCTAGATCTTTGCCATGCGCCATATCGACGATATTTAAAATGGCATAGATCGCGATAAATAAGCCCGACAACGGCAGGACTGTGTAAACATAGCCCATGGGGATACCCAGGGAAGCTGTTTTTTGATGCATCGAAAGCATCATGATAGACCAGCCGCCCCAGACCATTGCCAGAGAGGAGAATCCAAGAATCATCAGTTCCAGAACAATGTCCAGAATCTGTTTGGCTTTGCCTTTGATTTTGTCCGCAATAAAGCCCATGCGCATATGGTCACGTTTACCAAATACATACGCACTAGCCAGCAGCGCCATCCAGGTAAAGGAGTAAGTCAGCAGCTCTTCCGAAACCGTGGAAGGTCTGCCAAAGAAATAACGAGTGCAGATCTGGTAGGTTCCAACAACCACCATCAAAGCAAACAAGAAGATACATAAGCCCATTAAGGTCTTATCCATCACGTGGCGGATTTTCTTTAAAATTTCCATTGAGGACTATTCCTTTCCTTCATATTTCGCGTTGATGGTCTGGATGTGGTCATACAGATCCTGGATGGATGGGTTGGCTGCAAGCATTTCAGCCTGAACATCTTTGACCGCATCTTTAAATTTCTGGACATCAACATCGATAAATTCAACGCCCTGAACGTTCTGGGCATAGTCTTTTGCTTCCTGTACGGCTTTATCCCATTCCGCTGTTTCCACTTCCGTAGAAGCCAGGGCAGCTTCCATGAAGACATCCAGATCTTCTTGAGGCATGTCGTTGAGCAGTTTGGCGTTGCCCACTAACATATCAGGCACCATCTGGTGGCGGTTGTAGGAGTAGTATTTGGCAACTTCACCATGTTTGTTGTTGGTTAAAGCAAGTTCGTTGTTTTCTGCCCCGTGGATAACGCCCTGCTGAATGGCGGTATACACTTCTCCAAAGGACATTGGTGAAGCGGCAGCACCAAAAGCGTTCACCATGTTCACAGAGGCAGGAGACTGCTGGACACGGATTTTCTGACCTTTCAGGTCTTCCGGTGTCTCAATCCGCTTGGTGGAATAGAAGTTTCGCGTTCCCGCGTTGTACCAGGTCAGAACGCGGAATCCAGATTCATCCGTGCTGTGGTAGATCGGCTGCATGTAATCCGTATCATTCATTACTTCGTGATAGGCTTCTTCGGACGTAAACAGGTAAGGCATGGAGAAGACTTCATAGACATCAGCGAATGTTTCTAAGTTGGCGGTACCCGCTACAACAAAGTCGATCGCACCTGTCTGGGTCAGCTCGATAGCTTTCTGGGCAGAGCCGAGCAGTTCGTTCGGGTAGATCTGGACTTCGTACTTGTCGCCGAGCTTGTCTTCCACAATTTCTTTGAATTTGAGCAGTCCTAAATGCTCAGGATGGGTTTCGGATTGCGCGTGCGCAATGCGGATAATTCGTTTTTCAGAACTGCAGCCAGTCAGCAGCATGGCCAGCGCAAAAACGAACAATCCAGATAAAATCTTTTTCATTCTTTTCATCTGTGATCTCCTTTCATGATGATTTCTCTCTGTGTAACTTTTTGTGTAAACACTTACACAAAAAGAATAGCGGTTCCAGGCCATTCGCGCAAGAGGTCGAGCAAATAATTTAAGCAAATCGTTTGTGATGAATAACAAACTTCTCTACTTCATCTTTTTGCCAGAACCATTGCCCTTCATCTTCGTCTGCCTTCCCCTGCTCTTTCATTTTGTGATACTGGTTTTCTTGTTTATCCCATCTGGGCAAAACAAGTGTCCAGTTTCTTTCGTTTTTCAATTCTAAGTCTCTTCAAAAGACAATTGAAACTAACATGTGAGCAATTTCACATTTGTTGTCTGGATTCCGTTATATCTCTTTTTGCCACCTTGCGTCAATCTTTTCTCAAGCAGCTTTGAATCCCCTGCTCTGCAAAACAAATTGTCAAGCCCGAAACATCCCATATTTAAGCCATGGAATTTCGACGATTGTGATCCCTGTATATGGAATCGTTTTCACATCAATGTCCATAAACAAGCGTTTTTAACTCCAAATCGTGCTGATTTGGCTTGATCCTATAGTTGATCGGTCAACATAAAAAATAGAAGTGTGACTTTGTGTGAAGTATCCGCTGAATCACCATTGAGGAGTTGATCAATATTCAATCTATTTTTTCGTCCTATTTTTTTGCTTAAAATTCATATTTTCAATTCTTCTTTACGATGTTTATATTGTCCTTCTATTTTGCATATTTTGGTCTTCCTATAGATCCTCTGGATTCGGCCACCAGTTGATCGGCATCTTTTCTTCTTGATCTTTCAACCCATCCACCAAAAAAACCGCCACCTGCCTGCGGGTGAACAGGCAGCGGCGGTCTTTTCAGGAGGATATTGGTTTGGCCGCTTTACAAGCGGCGGTAAGATTTTGCTTCATTCCATCGACCCTCAGTCCCATCAATTGCGGCTGCCGATTCAAGAGCGAAGAAGAGATCGGCTGATCCTGAGGTGGATTGGTTTCGGTTTACTTGAGCACACCGAGAGTTGTTGGCAGCCACAAGGAAAGCTGCGGGATATAGGTGACGAACATCAAGACGATAATGATGGCTCCAAAGTACAGCAGCAGCTGCTTAAATACGCCTTCAATTGTAACTTTCCCGACACGCACACCAACGAATAAGGTTGTGCCAACCGGCGGCGTGATCGTTCCGATACACAAGTTGTAGATAATCATGATGCCGAAGTGGATGATATTCATTCCCAGCTGCGTGCAGATCGGCAGGAAGATTGGGGTGAAGATCAAGACGGCTGGGGTCATATCCATGAAAGTTCCGACAATTAACAAGATGATGTTGATCATCAGCAGAATGATGTATTTATTATCGGTTAAGCCAAGCATTGCCGAAGAAGCCATCTGTGGAATGCCGGTGAAGGCCATAACCCAGGACATGATGGAGGAAACGCCGATCAAGAAGATGATGATACCAGTCATTTCCGCGCTTTCTTTTAAAACTTTTGGAACATCCGACCATTTCATGGAATGGTATCCATAAATGGAAAGCAATAAGGAGTACACAACGGCGACAACAGATCCTTCAGTGGCAGTGAAGACACCGAAGATGATGCCGCCGATTACAACGACGATCAAAACCAAGCAAGGAATCGCTTGAATAAACATTTTTAATTTTTCTTTACCGGTATAGGTAACGGTAGAGCGATAGCCAAATTTTTTTGCCAGGAAGTAAATGACAACCATGCAAGCCAGGCCCCAAAGGATGCCCGGAATGTAGCCGGCCATGAACAACGCAGAGACCGAAGCCCCGCCTGCTACTAATGAGTAGGTGATCATGACGTTTGATGGTGGAATCAGAAGACCAGTTGGAGCTGTAGCGATGTTGGCTGCAGCGGAGAATTCTCTAGAATAGCCTTCTTCAACTTCAACCGGGCCAATGATGGAACCCATTGCAGAAGCCGCAGCGGTTCCTGATCCAGAGATTGCACCAAATAACATATTGGCAATGGCGTTTGTCTGCGCAAGTGCACCAGGCATGCGGCCAGTCATAATTTTCGCCAGGTTGATCAAGCGGACGGCGATTCCGCCTTTATTCATGATGTTGCCTGCCAGAATGAAGAATGGAATGGCCAGCAAGGAGAAAACAGAAATTCCAGAGAAAATTCGTTGGGAAGCAGTCACAACGGCTACATCAGCCGGCATAATCGGCAGGATGGCAGCCAGGGATGAAACACCAAGGGCAATGGCGATGGGCACACCCAGAATCAGCTGGATGGCTAGCAGGACGAGAATAATCAGTCCGGAAAGAGCAGCGATACTCATGCGATGTCTCCTTTTTCCTCATATCCGTTTTCGAATTTGAGGTCTTTTCCTTTAATCAGTTCGTAGATATTTAAAATGCAGTAAATGCAGATCATCACGCCGCAAAACGGCAGGATCGAATAGATATATCCCATCGATACGCCCAGCGATGCGGTTTTTTGCTGCATGGAAAGCATCATGATGCTCCATCCGCCCCAGACCATCGTCAAGAAAGCGAAGATGAAAATCAAAGCTTCGATGCAGATGTCCAGATATTCTTTGGGCTTGCCGGTGATCTTGTCGGCAATGAAAGCCATGCGCATGTGGTCACGCTTACCAAAGACATAAGCTCCCGAAAGCAGCGACAGCCAGGTGAAGCTGTAGGTCAGAAGTTCTTCAGAGAAGGTGGATGGGGAGTTGAATACGTAACGGGTAATGATCTGATACGTTCCCAAAACGACCATGAAGCCGAAAATGAAGATACAGGCACCCATGATGATCTTGTCCATCCATTTGCGGATGAGTTTTTCAGTTTTCATTGCTAGTCTCCTTCCTTGGCGGAGTCATATTTCTTGTTGACTTCCTGAATGTGTTCATACATCTCTTCAATGCCAGGATTGCGCTCAATCATGTCTTCCTGAACACTGAGTTCTTTTTGACGGAATGGCTCAATATCAACGGTAATGAATTCAACTCCCTGTACATCTTTGGCATAGTTGTAGGCTTCTTCAATGGCTTTATCCCATTCCGACATTTCCAGCTCGGTCGCATCGTGCGCAGCTTCCATGAAAATGGCATATTCGTCATCGCTTAATGACTGCAAAAACTTGGTATTTCCAAGCAATACATCTGGTATCATCTGGTGCTGGGTGTAGGTGTAATATTTGGCCACCTCGCCATGCTTATTGTTGGTTAAGGCCAGTTCATTGTTTTCAGCCCCCTGGATGACATTGGACTGAATGGCCGTATAGGTTTCCCCAAAGCTCATCGGGCTGGCTGCTGCACCCAGGGCTTGAACCATCGTAACCGAAGCCGGGGACTGCTGAACGCGGATTTTCTGGCCCTTCATGTCCTCTGGCGTTTCAATTTTCTTGGTGGAGTAGAAGTTTCGAACGCCGGCATCAAACCAGGTCAGCACTCGAAAGCCAGACTGGTCGGTAGAGTTGTAAAGCTTGGACATATAGTCCACATCGCTCATGACTTCGTGATAGGCCTCACGGCTGGTGAATAAGTAAGGCATCGAGAAGATTTCATAATCGCCTTCAAACGTTTCAACGTTTGCGGTTCCGGCTACGACAAAGTCAATCGCTCCGGTCTGGCATAATTCAATTGCCTTTTGAGCAGATCCGAGCAGTTCGTTGGGGAAGATCTGGACTTCATATTTGTCACCGAGTTTGGACTCGATCACCTCTTTAAATTTAAGCAGTCCTTGATGTTCAGGGTGCTCTTCGGATTGAGCATGTGAGATCCGGACAATTCGTTTGCCGCCGGTATAAGAGCAGCCGCCTAGTGAGAGGACCATGCCAAAACTAAGTGCACAGGCCGCCAGTTGCTTCATTCGCATCATTTCTGTTCTCCTTTGTTTGCGTCTGATTTCGGGTTCTTCTTGTGTAACCCTTTACAGGAATTAAGATACTGTAAGCGTTTAACTTTGAAAATTCGAATGCCCGCAGAAATCACCATTTTTACATAATTTCTATCGTCATTACGGCGATATTTTATATTTCTTCTTTATATATCGTTAATACTATAAATAAAGTTTCACAAATTATTAGTTTGTGCTTACTCTAAAATTCACAACTATCTTTTCATAAAGCCGTAAACCGTTTCATAAATCAGTACGTTTTTGAGGATTTACACTAAAATCAGCTTTCCTCTTTCATATCTTCCAGCCTGTTTCTTTCATACTTTGAACGCCCTTTCACGAAAAACAAGAAGCTGAACCTTTGCGATTCCGCTCGTTGTTCAAAGCAAAGTTCAGCTTCTTTTTGGGAAGATGATGGAGTTTTGTAAAATTCAGTTCTAAATTCCCATCTTTTAACCAAGATTCCCAAAATCAAAAAGCTATCGTGCCGTTTTCTGCTAAAGTATAGAGATCTCGTGGTTTTCTTTCCTTCATGCACCAAATGCGAACAGGAACACTTTCCAACCTTATTCCCTGCTCCGGTATGGAAACGGGCAATGAGAAAGCTTTTTCATATCTGAAATCTGCCCGAATTCCGGCTGTTTTCATCTGGAAGATTTTACACAATAGAGAACTCTCGCTTTTCTCTTCACTCCCCAAACCTGAAATATTCCAATTTTCATTGTATTTATCGTTCTTTTTTAGGGGATCTGCTTTCGGTTCTCTTACACACTTTCGCTTTCATATTCTTAGTTACAATCACTTTTATTTTCAGAAGTCAGGTTGCTGGGTTGAGATCAAGCGCTTTCATGAGTATAATGAATCCAATTATGGAAAAGGTTACAGATATTCGGTAGACTTTTACATATCTGTTTTTGTTTATTGGAGTTTTCAACCTGATCTGTATAAAGCAGACCATTCATTCAGATATCTTTTCGATGTAAACCTTCATCCATCAAGAAAGTTGAATCTGTATTTTTAACTGTTAATGAAGCAGCTGAACTCAATAGCGGCCATCTTTTGAACTACCGCCAGCTGCTCTCTATACGCGAAAGGGGGCGTCACTTTATGAACATGTATGACATTGCCAAGGAAACGGGCTTTTCGATTGCAACCATTTCCAGAGCTATCAATAATTCCGGGTATGTATCGGAAAAAACCCGCGAAAAAATCATGAAAGTCATCGATGAAAAAGGCTATTCAGTCAATCCCTTTGCTAAGGGGATGGCAACTTCTACCATGTCTTTAGCTGGGGTTCTCAGCACCGATTCTCGTGACTTGTACCAAGCCGAATGTATTTACTACCTGCAAAATGCACTGCGCCAGCATGGCTATACCACTTTGCTTGCCTGTACGGGCAGCGAATTAAAAAACAAGCAGGACTCTGTCCGCCTGTTACTTTCAAGAAACGTCGATGTCATCTTCTTAATTGGATCCGGCTTTGTCGAAAAAAGCGGCCGCGATAATATGTATCTCAAAGAAGCTGCCAACAAAGTGCCTGTCATCTTGATGAACGGCCTTCTGGAAAACTCTAAAGTCCATTCCATCCGCTGTGATGATGTCAAAGGCATGAAAGAGCTGACCAATGTCGTTCTCAAAGGTGGCGCCACCAAGCCGATTCTATTGACGCGCAAACTGACTTTCTCAGCTGGGGAAAAGGTCAAAGGCTTTGAAGAGGCCTGCAAAGAAGCCGGCATTGATCCAACAGACCGGATCATCCACTTAGATCCGTCCCGCAAGCTCAATGACCACTTTGAAGAAGAACTGGATGGCAAAGATTTCGATGCCATTCTTTGCGTGGATGACGAAATCGCCGTATTTGCGATGAAATACTGCGCCCATCATGGGTTGTCGGTTCCTGACCAAGTCCAGATCACCGGCTATAACAATTCCCTGCTCTCCGATATGCCGGCCTGCGAAATTACATCCTACGACAACTTGATCAATTACCTTTGCGACACCTCGGTCTCCTGTATGATCCAGGTTCTCGATGGCAAAGAATATCCAAGGGATTCTGTATTCTCTGGAACTTTGGTTGAAAAATGCTCCACCAACAAAGCAGCGGATGACCAATAAGAAAACAATCCGAATTTCAAAGCAATTTTTCTCAACTCAATTGAAAAGCCGTCAATTTCTGCCACGATCCAGCGTGGAAAATTGACGGCTTTTGTGATTGCCAGATGGATTGATTCAGCTGGAAAAAGATATTCCAGGCTTTCTCCTGATTGTTTTTCATCTGTTCATTCCGTTCAACCAAGGTCACTATTCTCAATTTGCGATATTTCTTTCCGTAAAAAGTTGAATTTAACTCTTTTTCCAAGAAAAAAGCCTCTGGCTGCTGTTCAAAAATCAGGATTTTGAGGCTGAAGTTCTCGAACAAAAGGCCAAATTTCTCCTTTTTTCTGGATGCAAATTATGCTACAGCTCACAAATATCTGGCATTTGATGATTATGAAGCCCGGCTTGCCATTCATAAACTTCAACCAAGCGGTCGCTTTGGCCGGTCTGTTTGTAAAAATAAGCCAGCGCCTGCAGCATTACCAGCATCATTCCCCAGTTTTTCATGCGCCCGCAAACTAAGAACATCTTTACTTTCGCTTTTTCAACACGGTCTGAATTTTTGCTGATAATTGCCTTAATCAGTGTATAGAAAGTCTCATCTTCTTCTCCCAAAGAATAATTCCGGTACGATTTGATCGCTGCCAGGCAAGCTTTTTCTTCACCCACTCGCAGTAAGCAATAAGGCTCTAAAGTAAAGTTATCTGGACATTTAGGATTAATTTCAGATTTATGATCATGAATGAACTGCAATGCCTCATTAAAGTGGCTCCATCCAACTAGAGATATAATTTTATTCATAATAGCTAATCTATATACTTTTCCATCTTTAAACACGTTTTTATTCAATAGTAATTTATCAACAATCTCAATTGCCCGTTCATATTGGCCCATATTATTAAGATAAACAGACTGATTATTATAAATCCCCGCTAGACGTAGTAAGTTTGCCTCCTCTATAAATGTAGATTTTGCTTGTTCAGCCATATTAAATGCCTGTTGAAAGGATAAATCTTTAGCAATAGCACTGGCTAAGTTTGCTTTAATAATCCCTTCTAATTGTGGCCATCTTTTTCCATCCATTTCCTTTAATGCCATTTCAAAAATCTCTATCGCCTGTACGTTTTTCTCGAAGTCTGTAGGGATCCGTTTTTTCATATACATATACCCTTTATTAAAAAGCAAAAGAGCCCGAATATCTGGCGAAAAGTATTGAATGAAATCGTCTGCTGAGTTTAAGGTATCGACGTCATCTCGATTGAGTGATTTTCGATAACTAAAGTATGTTTCAAGCACAGTTAAATAGATACAAGCAAAAGAGTTCAAAAGTTTTTTCCGATTTTCAACCATCCACCTTTCAACTTCATCCTCTTGAACAGAATCCCAATAAGCTAAAGCATAAAACAATTTATCCAACTGACTTTCCGCCTCTTCTACGATTGAGCAACTTAGATCGAAGTTAGGATAAAAGTGCGCAATAAATTTCAAAAACGCTTCTTTTTTGAGTCCCCGTTTTCCGTTCTCTATCTCACTCAGATTCCCTTTAGAAACATTGAGATAACTTGCCGCTTGCTCAACTGTCAAATTGCTACTCATTCTGAGTCTCTTTTCCATCAAGCCTAATTTTCTAGATTCAGTATTAACAACGATTTTGTTCTCGAACATCTTAGTCATTTTTAGATTGATTCCTTTAATTTGATATGTGAACATTAAATCATCAATTATGAAAGGGATAAAGACCGATATGAAATACTTATCGCTTTTAAGAGTTATATTAACACTTGCCTTATCTATTACACTCAATCCACCAAAATACTGTTCTGTTCATGAAGAACTTGATTACTGCTATCAACAAGTTGGAAAAGACAGCGGTAATGGAGAAGTAGATCATTGACAGGCTCAAAAGATTTCTTCGTAGAAGTTTAGTAGTTTATCTTTACTATTTTTGTTAAATTTCTAGGTATTTCCTTACTAAAAGCCCAATTTTTGGCAATCTAATGCCTAACTAATTAACTAAACATGAATGAGATGAACCACTAATTTACAGAGAATCAAGAGGTAATTGTCGCTCATTTCAGGAAGTGATTTTAAATTAAATAGGTTGTATAACTCAACGTAAATATTAACCTTTTGAAACTGTCTCTTATACACATCT
>JADGIS010000091.1 GCA_015233825.1 Erysipelotrichaceae bacterium RD49 | reverse complement strand
GACTTCACGATTAAAGTGTCCTGACCATCCATTTTCAAGTTTTCTCAGAAGTCTGGGAGTGACAAGAATATTAGTATTCAACTGAATAGCTTGGTTTGATTTAAACTTACTTTGTGACATAAGAGAAGCCTCCGAATTGTACAATACTATTATACCAATCAACTTACAGGCAAAAATAGGAATAAATCAATTCGCTAGAGCAGTGGCTCTTTGTCTGTGCTCGATGAACATGAGGTGCTGTTTTGCACTTTTATCGGGCGCATCGAAAAAGGTAGAAGAATAAATACATAGTTTTTATCAAACTGCTGTTAGAAACTAATTTGAAACGGACTCATAATTTGATACAGAAAATTATGAGTCCGTTTTTTAAACCCTACGTGTGTAGGGAGAGCAAGAAGAAAACGATGTAGAATCTCTCGAAACCGGATTCACCCCTACGTGTGTAGGGATAGCAAAAGAATTTAAAAATTTTTTGTTGTTTTGTTGGATTCACCCCTACGTGTGTAGGGATAGCCACATTAAGTCGATCAACGGTCTAATCATAGAGGATTCACCCCTACGTGTGTAGGGATAGCTCGTCTTCGACCACGACATAGGCTGATTCTTTGGATTCACCCCTACGTGTGTAGGGATAGCTTGCTTCCAGCCACTCTTTAAGCTGCTTGACGGGATTCACCCCTACGTGTGTAGGGATAGCTTTTCGAATTTGACACAGTGGTCACTCACATTGGATTCACCCCTACGTGTGTAGGGATAGCAATTTGCCCTGCGTTCCATTTTCACTGATCTTGGATTCACCCCTACGTGTGTAGGGATAGCGAATTAGCGGCTGAACAGCTTTCTTATTTACCGGATTCACCCCTACGTGTGTAGGGATAGCCGGATGGCGATGCCGGATGGTCTATCAGACAAGGATTCACCCCTACGTGTGTAGGGATAGCTGATTTCATCACTATTGTTCCATCTTCTAACTGGATTCACCCCTACGTGTGTAGGGATAGCGAAAAAGGATGACCTGACCTGTCGGCTTATAGGGATTCACCCCTACGTGTGTAGGGATAGCAACAGTTATCCAGAGACTTAGAAACGCCTATTGGATTCACCCCTACGTGTGTAGGGATAGCGTCAGTGAAAACAACATGCAGCTTCTTTTACGATTCACCCCTACGTGTGTAGGGATAGCGAATGGGGCAGCCAGCCGGCGAGACCGATACAGGATTCACCCCTACGTGTGTAGGGATAGCCTTTTGTAACGTCGTTTTGTAGGTCGAACTCAGGATTCACCCCTACGTGTGTAGGGATAGCTGTGCATGTGCCGGAAATCCTGAAGCGAAAAGGGATTCACCCCTACGTGTGTAGGGATAGCAGACCAAAAAACAGCTCATGGGTTTTGACCAAGGATTCACCCCTACGTGTGTAGGGATAGCGTAAGTATTCAAGCTCTACCCCAAAATTCCAAGGATTCACCCCTACGTGTGTAGGGATAGCGCCGTGATGCCGTTATTGAGGCCTGTGGCGAAGGATTCACCCCTACGTGTGTAGGGACAGCAATCAAAATGAAAATTTGGAAACTCGTTTCCGGGATTCACCCCTACGTGTGTAGGGATAGCGTCGAGCATCTCTTCCATTTTACGGATCAGATGGATTCACCCCTACGTGTGTAGGGATAGCCATTGTCTACATCATCAGCAAGATCAGAAAATGGATTCACCCCTACGTGTGTAGGGATAGCGAAGAGTGAGCCGGATCTATATGTGGATCACAGGATTCACCCCTACGTGTGTAGGGATAGCTTCTGTGGACATAGGTTGTTGTGGCTGTGGTTGGATTCACCCCTACGTGTGTAGGGATAGCTAATTGTTTTTTCTTTGTTCAAGACCTATACAGGATTCACCCCTACGTGTGTAGGGATAGCATCATCCCAGATTTTTATTTTGACGGGCGCGAGGATTCACCCCTACGTGTGTAGGGATAGCTCTGGTGCTGATCGATGATTCCATGCCAACGGGGATTCACCCCTACGTGTGTAGGGATAGCTGCGTGTCACAGTCAACGGCTTGGTTAAGGCAGGATTCACCCCTACGTGTGTAGGGATAGCTTGTAGATAAGTAATTGTTGGGTTAAATGACTGGATTCACCCCTACGTGTGTAGGGATAGCTCAAGTTTTTTAAATATTCAGCAAATGGTGTAGGATTCACCCCTACGTGTGTAGGGATAGCTTTAGATGGTCATAAGATATGTTTTGGATATCGGATTCACCCCTACGTGTGTAGGGATAGCGTTTTGGATAGTAAAATTGAGGTTTTCAGAGGGGATTCACCCCTACGTGTGTAGGGATAGCGACAAGATGGATTCAATGGGCGTGGATAAAGAGGATTCACCCCTACGTGTGTAGGGATAGCAGCCAAGCTGGTACATCTTTGCGTTCGATTATGGATTCACCCCTACGTGTGTAGGGATAGCTTGTCCTTGACGGAGCAGGGGCAGAGCCAAAGGGATTCACCCCTACGTGTGTAGGGATAGCAGCTGCCGGCACTGCTGACGAGCTACATAGTTGGATTCACCCCTACGTGTGTAGGGATAGCCAATGACAGTCGGCTGAAGGGTCTGGGCGGGCGGATTCACCCCTACGTGTGTAGGGATAGCGCTTCTAAACTGCTTTACTTATAGGGGACAAGTTAAGAAGATGAGGCAAAATTCATTAACTTGACATAGGCTTCCCAAGCAGCGAGGCAATCTGGCAATGCTCTATGGCTGGGCATATAGGTACATTTCAGAAACTCGCAGACAGTTTGAAGACGGTAATTATCCAGACTGGAAAGAATCTTTTTTGAAAGAATCATTGTGTCAGTGATCTTCCATACTGGAATTTTAAGCCCTGCTTTTTTAAAAGCAAGGGTAAGAAATTTCAGATCGAATGGGGCATTATGAAATACTGCTTGAAGATTGGCCGTTAGAGCAGATAGCTCTTTTAAAGAGTTCTCCAGGCTAATTCCTTCTTCTTCAAGCATTTCTTTTGTAATGCCAGTCAACTTTTCAATTTCCGTACTGATGGATAAGTCAGTTTTGATTAAGAAATTTCTTTGCTCATAGATTTGTTCTTGGTCTGCAATGATGCAGCCGATTTCGATAATCCGATCTTTTTGAGGGTTCAGGCCGGTTGTTTCAATATCAATTACTGCAAAGAGGGACTCTTGGGTTTTATTGCCTTCGTTTTCAGAGACTGGGCTTAGATTTGGAGATTTACCAAATTTTCGAAATCTGGAATATTTACTATTGCCAATATAACTTGGTTGTTCAGGCGAATGAGAGATTGATTTGGGAAAGGGTTTTTGCATTAAAATCAATCCGTCAAATTCCGTTGGTTTCCAGGTAGTTCCCCAGACTTTGAAATCCATGCCCTGCTCATTGTTTGTTGTATAGACCATTGTTGCCTGCCCGGTTTTGATTGAGGCTGTGATACGGTCCCAGAGCGCTTCGCGTACTCGAGCATTTACATTTCCAACGTATACATTCGTGTTGATTTCCAGCAGCCACTTAGAAAGATCACCGTGCAGAGAACGAGGTGGATTAACGAGAGAAATGACAATCATGCTGCAAATCCTTTTGGTGTTTTAAATGCTTCTAAATCGGATTTCTCCCACCATGTTACAACGTCTTGGAATTCGTCATCGTCAAGTGTCGGTGACAATTCTAAAAGGTCTTGGATATCAGCGACCATCTTCTCTAAAATCTTCATTTCGCGAAATTTATCACGACATGCCCTGCGCATTTCTGAGACTGCTTCGGGTGGATTGACCGAAGCAATCTCGAATGCTAGAGGGATGGTGGTTGTGGTTTTATAAATATCGGCAAGATCCAGGACAAAAGACTTTGAATGAGAATTGTGAATAAAGCCTAATGCCGGGGACATTCCAAGGGCCATAATGACCGAATAGGCAAGTCCATATAAGCAGGAAGTTCCGACTGACAGCAGTTGGTTGACTAAGTCGCCTTGTTCGAAATCCTGAATTCGTCCTTTCCAAGGTACTTGAAAATGATCTGCCCATCTTCGATATTCTTTTTTCATTCTTGAACCTTCGATTCCGCGTAATTGCTGGATATTCATATTATCGACGGAATCACCAAACCGTTTGGAGTACATCTTTTTGGCTACGCGAAGATGGCTGCGCTGATTGGAAAATAGGACAGCTTGCTTTTCAGCGAAAATGGAGCTTCGGGTCAGCGGAGACCCGCACGCATAAAAACGGATTCCTTTTTCTCCCACCCAAACTGTCGACATACCTGAATCTCCGATCAGCATGAGCGCTCGATGAGTAATGTCTGTCCCTGGTCCCAACAAAAGGACAGACAGCATGGCGGAAGGAATAAGATAAATGCCGCTTTCATCGATTACTTTTACAGCGGAATCCTCACACTGAATCTTGCATTGATCCAGATAAAGGAAGGTCAATCTTTGATCAACTCTAGGCATTTGGCTTAGAGTTGGCTTTGGGGCGCCATTCATAGTGGTGCGAGGCTGAGTAAGCCTAAGCCATAGGCCTTACCATGTCCAAGACCATGCTCTAGGGTATGGAGAAACAGCTCTTGGTTGGTAACAGTAAGAATGCCATCGTAGGTAACCGCGGCTAAAGAAACTTGGCTGCCGTTTCTTTTAAAGCGGATATTTTGAATGGAAGAAATATGAACAGAATCAATTTTAAAGCCGTTTTTCTCAGATCTATTCTCTAACCAGGCTAGCCGGTCTTTGTCATTCATATAGTGGCAATAGGCTTTACGGCCAGTTTTTTTATTGACGGTTCGGTATACAGGATTGGCCTTGAGTCTGAATTTCCATTGCGTATCCTCTTTGACAAGATTAAATATGGGCTGAAGATTTACTGTAGCAGCCCCATGGTTTTCCTTGCCAAACTGCTCAACCAATGGAGAAAAAGAAAGCAGATGTTCTGTTTGAAGTAACAGGTTTCGCTTGGATCCGATTTCATCAATTCGCCAAAGAATAGGTTCCTCTGGATAATGGGAAGCAAGAGCTCCATGAATCAGATTTGGATTTCGTAAGGCAAGCAGTGCTTTAGTTTTCTTTGTATTTAATTCGATTTTATTCAGATACATTGCAAGCCTCCTTAAAAAAATCAATATCTGCCGAATCTTGAGATGGATTTGAAGCAGCCAAATGATCTTGAGCAATTTTAGCAGAGTTCTGATTGAGGGAATCGGTTTTGATTGGGGCGGTCTCACTGAATACCCGAGTTTGATACTGCCGGTTTTTACGATCAAAGGATACAGGATGGTCCTTCATTCTAAACTGCCGGAAGCCGGCTTTTCCCTCAACAAACACAGGCAGACTGGAGGGGTTAGAAAATGGTTGAGAATAGTTTTTCTTATTCTTTTTATCGTCGCTTTGAGCGAGCCATGGAAAAGTTTTGACTACTTCTGTTCCGTCTTCAGCTTTAATCCCGCGTACAAGATTCCCCGTCGGTACACAATTTCTTCTTCCCAACGAAATTGGATAAATTGGATGGTTGAGGGCATCCTGAATAGCTTCTAGAAATGCTTGATCAGGATGACTTAAGCAGACGAGGAATTTTGCATCGGATAAATAAACTTTTCGCCCTAAATAGAGATCTTTAACCCCAGATACTTTCATTGTCTGTAAATCTGTTACTTTCCGACCAGGCTGGTCAACGCGGATGGTAAGCTTTAATTCATTTAAATCTTCGAGGGATTCACCGCGCTTCCTACCCATAGCAGAGCCAATCATTCCGATTACACCGCTTTTTGTAGGGATGTTTTCTGTCTGTCTTGTATCAAATTTTGAGCCGCTTCCCCAGGCCTGCATCGGGCCTTCGAAAGCAAGGATAAGGGTGGGCATTAGAGTGCTCCATTTTCTTGGATGTAGTCTTGAACGGATGAGTACAATTGCTCAAGGCTGCAGGAAGGTGCTAATTCATCGACAGCAGTTCCGACAGCAGCATGGAATTCAGGAGTTTTAGCCCAATCTTTATAAATGGCATTTACTTCATCCTTAAAGGCTTTGGCAGCAGGGAGGCGGTATCCATTACCGCTGGCTTCAACTGGGGATTCAAAGGCCGAAGCAAAGGAGATTGGACGATCGCTGCGGATGGTTACATAAACTGCATAGGGAAGAGTGTTTGCAGCAAAACCGTTTTGAAGGCCGTTCGGCATTGATTCGATGAATGCACGTAAGAACTGGCTGACGACCAGTGGTACATCCTTTTTCATATTATCTTGTAAGGCCGCAAGAGAAAGGGCACCATAACGGTACATAACCCCGGATGTGAATTCTTTGGTCCCCATCATGACAGAACCAGAGGTCTTTTTGAGATCGTCTATTGCAGTAAAGAAATCGGTGTCCATCTGAATCTCGTTAACTGAAAGAGCAGGTGCAATCTGGCAGGCAGCGTCTACGTTTAAGTCTTTATCATCAGCCGACATTCTTCCAAAGAGACAGATATCAACGGAAGGAAGATAATTCAAAGCCTCTTTTAAAGCGTTTTTATCATTTGGAGTAGATAGCAGCGTATCAGAAAGAGCTTGGATTTCTTCTTTAGAGACAGGGAATAACGCTTTTGTTTTTTCTTTGTCGGCTTTCAAGCCTAAGTCTTTTAATAAACTTTTGGTTAAGGCTTTAGCTTCTTTGTCACTTTTGCCATGCCGATTCATCAGGTCTTGTTGAACCAAAGTTACGATTTCCAGAGTACGATAGCCAATTTTGCTTTCGTCGATTGCTTCTTTAAAGTAGGTACGCATGGCTTTTTTCCATGCTTGGGATGAAACGTATGACCGTTCGGCACCGCCATATAAGGCTGTTTTGGGCGATCCGTTTTCATCGCGGTTCAGGCAGTTAGGGGGTAAATCCTGCAAGGCATGGACTTCGATAAATAAGTTCTTTTTCATATTATTTTTTCTCCTCTGATGGCTGAATTTCATCGACAGACTTTGCGCGATTAAAATCGTTGATCCAGCGAATTAATACTTGGTTTTTTGTTTTAGGACTTTGAAGACGAAGCAGATCTACAGCAAGGGCTGCATAATCCATTGGAATTTTGGCTTCATTTAAAAGGGCAACCAGGCCCCGCAAATCAGGAATCATTGCTTTGAGTTCTTTCTTTCCCGCCATTGCTTTTAAGCGCTTAAAGATCTTTTCTGATTCATCACTAAGAGATCCATTTTTCCTAGCACGCTCGATAGCCAATTGATGCAAAGCTTGTCCGACAGAAACGTTCGCCTCAAACATCGATTTGTCAGTTCGGCTTCGCTGATGGATAGCATATAGACAAAAGGTGTAATACAGAGCAATCTCGCCAGGCGTTAATCCTGAAAGTTTATTTTGTTTGGGAACATAGAGAGGATTCAGAATTTCCTGAAGATCCTTTTCTTCCCCATCCAAAATGACTGGCCAGGGTTCAATGACTTGCTCGGGTGATTTGCCGACAAATTTTCTTAATAAGGCTAAGTCCGCTTTAGTCTCAGCGGAGGTTAAACTATTTCCCCATTGTTGGATTTTCTTATAGCTGTAATGCTTCAGTGGGGAAGGCCAAGTAGACTGTTCTTTTTTGGAGGTATCCATGTGTTCTCCTTCCTATTATTCTTTAGCGTGTTTTGGGGAGTCGCCCATGATTTTTCGGATCTGTGAATAGTATTGCCCGCAGGCTTTTTGAAGATTGTAAGTGACTTCAACCTCAGTTTTGCCTTTCTTCACTTTCTGGGTCGTTCCAATGGCTGCTTTCAGAGAAGCGGAAGCTTCTTTTTCCCGCCGGATCTGGTCAGCAATGCCGTAGACTAACGTCTTAACTTCCTTTTCACGCTCAATAATTTCATCCATCTCTTTAAGGCTGCCTAACCATTCGCGAAATGGAGTGTCAATCCGCTGCCAGAAAATTTCTTCTCCTTCTTTACGTGGATAGTCTTTTTGAGGATCACCGCCTGCAGCAATGGCAAGGTTTTTAAAGAAGTAGCCAGTTGCCTGTGCAGCTTTTTTTAAGTTCTCGACACTAGAGTTAATTAAAATCCGCCAGTCAGCTGAATCATCAGCGAGTAAGAAACTGTTCATTACTAATGTGTCATCTGTCATTTCCGAAAAAACGCATTGCATACTTTTATAGGAAACTTCGACTGAGCGAAACTTCAATTCAGGAATCGAAATTTCATAGTCATCACTGTTTACGATGTTTGAAATCCAATTGATAATGCCGGGACGTAGATTTTGATCCTCTCCTGGAAGAAAAAGGTCACCGTAATTTTTCCAAAGGAAATCAGAAGTCAAACGACGAAATCCTAAAGGAGTGCCTTTTTTCAGATCAGGGGCTCGGTAAACACCATTCTGCTCAACCAAATAGTTATCGGTGGGAAAGGAATGATGCCCAGTCAATTCATAGCCGGTGACTCTTCCTTCTTCATTAAAAATGAGATGCATTCTTCGATAGGGAAAGGTCAGAAGTAAAGATGGATTGTCAGGAGGAGCAACAACCATCTGGCTTCTGGTAAAAGGTTCAATTTCCCAATACGGAGTATTATTCTTCCACAGCTGATCTAGTTGTGAAAGAGGTAAATTGAGCATTAGCGTCTCAAAAAGGTTTGCTCCTTCCGCATAGATTCCAGTAATCTGGCCACAGAAGGAAACGTGGATATCCGTTGGTGGCTTTTTAAAACTTGCGTCGTCAAAGCTGTTGATAAACAAAAGCCAGCGAGCGCCCTCTTGCCAGGAGAGAGTACTGTTTTCGTCAAAATATCGATCCGCCCATACACGTGGCCGGCTGCTGCTTGCGAATAGAGTTCCGACCAATTTACCAACTGTTCTTGGGTTAACCCCATCTCCTTTAGCAATTTTTCCATTGGAAGCTTTAAATTCGATCTGTTTCTCTGTTTCATGAACCTGAAAAAAAGGATGGGTATCATCGACCAAGTTAAATCGATCTTTATAAGTGTTGAAATAATCCAGAATAGACTGAGCTGGAAACTGGCCGTTCTTCCAGAGTTCAACCCATCTATTTCTGGCTTGCTTTGGAGAGGTCAATGGTTCCTTCTCTCCATTCGCCCCATAGTCTTGTAGAATTCGGTGTAGGATTCCTCGAAGAAGCCTTTCGATTGCTTTATCCTGCGGAAGGCATTCGCCGCAGATTGCTTTGTATTTGTGAGCATTGATCAAAGCTTCCTGTAAAGAAATCACCGATTCATTTCCATCCAGATCCAAAACTTGAATAAAGGAATCATCCACTAAGTTTGGATTCATCATTTTGGTCTCCTTTCCAAACTACCAATCCTGTTTCACGAGAATACTCCACCTGCCAATCGCCTAAAGAGCCCTTCCAGAAAGAATCAAGAGCAAGGATCAGTTCACCACTAATCTGTTTTGACTTAAGTCATTGCGGAAAAAGAGCTTGAGTATCATTTTCTAGTTCTCCTAGGATAGAAGCTAATGCATATCTTTTGACCATTGCATTTGGCAGTTTGATTTTTGAACGCAATAGATTTTTGGCAGTTTGAAAATCGGGAGTTTCTAAACGGCTGATCCTCTTTTCATCTGAAGTAAGAGCGTATTCTTGGTCTTGAATGGAAACAAGAATGACTTCTACAGATAAGCCACAATCGCGAACCGCTTGTTCCGCATCTTGAGCATCAACCTGCATGGTTAAAAGATTTCGCATTGTATCTTCATCAGAGATAGGATCGGCTAGAAGAAAAGCTTGAGCCTTGCTAATTTTTGTATCTTTATGGAGCTGGTACTCATTTTTAGCTTGCTCTTCAGAGATAGATGAAATATCAGAATTTTCATAAACAGCCGCAATCATTGAAGAAATATCCCCAGGAACCATAAGATGGTTTCTTCCTTGAAGCACTTGAAGTGTTTTTTCTAAAATCCAATCAAAATAAATGGCTCGGGTTCCAGAATTCAACTCTTCACAAGTCTTTCCAACTACCCAGCATTCGGGCGTTTGAAGACCAGACGGCCTTTTTCGCAAATGCCGATGAAGCCGCCCAATACGCTGAAACAGCAGATCAATGGGACAGATTTCCGTAACCAGCCAATCAAAGTCAATATCTAAAGACTGCTCAAATACCTGCGTTCCAATCACAATCAATTTTTCACGCTTTTTATAGCTTTCTAAATCATTTTCTGACTTCGGTTTTCCAAGTAGATCCAGAAGTTCAGCTTCCTTTTCAGCTCGATCAGCATCGGTAAAACCAGAATGTAAAAGCTTTACAGTAAATCCTTCTTTCTCTAGCGATTTCAATTCTTGATAAAGGCTTTGTGCTTGGCGGATTGTATTGACTAGAATTCCCACACAGCCACCCGCAGCCAGCTTGTTGGCAACAGAGTTTTTAATTCCGCTCCAGTCTTTGAGCTGCTGCAAAGTAACTTGTTTGGAAGGACCAGGGTCTGATGATCGAGTCTGAATTCCATCTTCTGAAACAAAAGTCATAACTGGATACTGCTGACGATCACAGATTGAGAAATCCTGATTTGATGCAGGATTTGCCCCGTGTAGATAAGCTTGAACCAATTTCTTGCGAAATGAAGGGGCCAGAGTTGCACTCAGTAGAATAACCGGAACCTTATAAAAACCCAGCCATTCAAGACATCTATATAAATACTCGAGTGTATAAGCATCATAGCTATGAATTTCATCCAAAATTACAACTTTTCCAGCCATTCCAAGATGATCCAGCATAAAATGATTACGTTTTAAAACGGATCTCAGCAGATGGTCGATTGTTCCAATGACAAAATTAGGACAGAGTTGAAGCTTGTTTTTCTCCATCCAGCGGCTGACAACCAGGTCTTCTTGATCAAATTCCTTATTTCGGAAATTCTGATACGGTTCATTAAACATTGTTTTTCCGTGAACCAATTGTAAGCTGAGCTTCCCATTTACAACTTCAGCATCAGCCCACTTCATAATTCGATCCAAAATCCCATTTGAGGTTGCCACAGTCGGAAGACCATAAAATAGTCCACCTTGTCCATGATCAAATGCGAATTTTTGAGCAGCATAGAGGGCAATTTCTGTTTTTCCGCATCCCATTGGGGCTTCCAGAACCAGCAAACCAGACTTTTCAATTTTTGAAAGCATTTCGATAACATCTTTTTGAAAAGGGCGCGGTGGAAATGAAAATACTTCTTCAAAGTCAGATTCGTCGCTCAGATAATGCATAGACTGCCAAGGTTCTGTAATCTGAAAATCTTTTTTTGCTTGAAGAAACCGCTCTTCATCTTTAAGAATCTTTTCTCCCTCCGAATAAAGAGGGAAGAAATGGGCATCAGAAGCTAACCAGTCAGCCATATTGAGAAGCCCAGTAAGTAAAATTTGGTCGGCAAGTTTTGGAACAGGAACGTTTGCCATGGATAGTTCTGAGTACAGTAAGCCTTCTTCAAAAGTTTCTTTTCGATAGGCAGTAAATAGTTCAAAGCTTTCGGTAGTAGTCCCATTTAGATAATTCTTATATTTCACCTTAATAATTCTCACAAAATCAAAAACGGTCGGAAACACCTTTATGAAACGTGTTTCCGACCGTTTTACTTTTCACCTAACAGGTGATGTCAAATGTGTTGAAATCCTGTACAATGCAATCTTCC
>JADGIS010000090.1 GCA_015233825.1 Erysipelotrichaceae bacterium RD49 | reverse complement strand
CATAAATATGATTAAATATGCTTAAATAAAATAAAAAAGATATAACATCCAGTAATGCATCTTTATGCACCAGTCGCTTTCATCTCGGTCATTGAATGGCCGAGGATTCCCGCTCCATGTCCTAAAAACCCAAATCTGTTTTGTAGTAGTTCAGAAAAAATTGATAGGTAAAAGCAGAAATGAGAAAACAAAAACCGCTTATGAAAAGAACCAGAAGATTTCCTTTCATAAGCGGTTAAAAAGTCAGATTATTGGTTGACTTCAGCGTATTTGCGGCGGGATGGATCGAGGTTATCCACATAGTAGCGGACAGTCAGTTTACCGGCAATTTTGCTTCTGACTTTGGGTTCGACTTCATAGCCGTCGCCTTCAAGCATCTGATTGAGCATGGCTTTGCATGCAACAGACAGATTTTTCACTCCAGGTTCGCATTCGTCCTGGAGTTCTTTGGCATTGACCAGAATGTACAGCTGCATTGCATCATGAGCTTCCTGCTTTTTGCGTGCAAGAGTCTGTTCATACTGATCTTGGGTCCATTTTTCCATCAGAAAGTTCCTTTCTATCTGCCTGCTGGCATCCTTGATAGGATAATTGAATCCTAATAATTGTCAAACTGATGCGATGTAAGCGGAACCGAAAACACTCTGATCCTACAAATAAGGCAAAATGGAGGTTTTTAACAAATTTTAAGACCTATGGCTTGACGATCAAAGCGGCATTCATCATCCGCTGGCTCATCGTGGCCATATCGCAGGGCTGGCCGACTTTGCGGTTTCCTCCAAGGTTATAAAAAGTCAGGCTCTGCTCATTCACCAGAATTTCCACACCGAGTTTTTCAAGGGTGTCTAATGCAGGCAGAACGGCAGACTGATCAGTAGCCAGAACAACGGCTGAATTATACAGAAGGATGGCGCGTGGCTTGGCATCGAGATCGGCAAGAGATTCTAAAAAGGAAACCATCAGCTTTTCACCAAGCTGGGGATTGCCCTGGCCAAAGCGGCTGGAATTTAAGACAACAAGAACTTCATTTTCAGACATAGATAATCGATATGGGCTGCAAAAGCAGCTTTTTCCTTTCCCAACCATTATAGCCATTTCTGAAACTTTCGCATTGGACGGCAAGAGAACTCATCATGGTTCAATTTCAAAACGTTCAGATTCCCCCAATGAGCATCAATCCACTTTTGGATTCAATCCGTCTTATAATATTGGTTACGACAGAACTATCGAAACAGAGAACGGTTCCAGATTCATTTCTCAAAACCGAAGGCAATGAATCTGTAAAAGAGAATGGCCAGACGAAACTCAATCCAACACTGTCCAGAAAACGGACAGCGATTTTGCATGCTTGGACTTTCCAGGACGCATTTTCTTTGGGGCAATAAAAAAGCCGGCAGCTGCCGGCGGTTCTTTACAAATGGCGGAGACGGTGGGATTCGAACCCACGAGCCCGTGAAGACTACCTGATTTCGAGTCAGGCCCGTTATGACCACTTCGATACGTCTCCGTTCGTTTCAATACTTTAACACAAGAGTTCCTGTTTTCAAAGAAACGAGGTCGAATTGTATGATTTCTTTTCTCATTCGCAAGCTGATTCCAGACAGTCAGGACCATACCACTAAGGTCCGCTATGCGGTGTGCAAGCTTTTAGGATATGTGGGGATTGCCCTCAACTTCTTTTTGTTTATTTCGAAGTACACGATTGGCTATGCAGTTGGATCGGTTGCCATCAAAGGCGATGCCATCAACAACCTGACCGATTTTATGTCCAACATTATTTCGATTCTTTCCTTCAAGATTGCTGAAAAGCCGGCCGATAAGGAACATCCGTATGGCCACGAGCGCACAGAAACCATTGCCGCCTTATTTATGGGCATGATTATCGTCTATTTGGGCATTGAAATGTTCCGCCAGTCCGTAGCGAAGATCATTCATCCCGGCGTTGTTCATTTTGAATGGGCAGCGGTAGCGGTCTTGATTCTTTCCATCTGCGTCAAGCTGTATATGTATGCCTACAACAATAAATACGGGAAGATCTATGACAGCGACTTGCTGGTGGCCAATGCCCTGGATTCCCGAAATGATGTGGTGGGCACGGTCATGGTTTTAGCTTCGACTTTGGTCTCGCCCTTAATCCACTACGATCTGGATGGCATTGTAGGCCTGGTGGTTTCGGGGATTATTTTGTATTCTGCCTGGGGCTTGCTAAAAGATGTGATCAACACCCTGCTTGGCGAAGCGCCAAAAGCAAGCCAGATCAATGAGATTATCGACACGATTATGGAAAGCCCGATGGTGATTGATGTTCATGATATCGCCATTCATACCTATGGACCCAAATACACCTATGCCACTGCGCATGTCGAAGTAGATGGCACGCTTGGCTTGATTGAGGTTCACTCTGAAGTCGACCGCTTAGAGCGCAAGGTGTCCAGAAATATGGGAATCGAGCTGGTCACCCACGTTGATCCGGTCGTTTTGGATGATGTGCAGACCAATCTGCTGGAAGACAAAGTCGCCTCCCGCGTGGCGCAGCTGAATAACCAATGGTCGATTCAAGATTTCCGAATTGAAAAACGAACCAAGCGGACCCATATCTTCTTTGACTTGATTGTCCCCTACGATGAAAAACAGGAAGCCAAAGAAATCGCTGAAGCGATTCGGACCAGCTTCGAGCATCCGGAAAACTATAAAATCGAGCTCCGGCTCGTTCACCCTTTCTCGTAATCTGTTCAAACAGCTCAATCAAGCAGCAAAAAAATGTCCTCAAGATCGTTTGAAAGCATGGTTTGGAATGCCACAGGCTTTCTGCTTTGCCGGTATGTTACCTGCAGGGCGGAAAGCCTTTTTGAATCCTGGACCCCAAAAACCAAAGAAAAAACAACGCCCTTGGAAGAGCGCTGCAATTAAAAAGGATTAGTCGGAAAGCTTGTAGGCCGCAAATGCGCCGGCAAGTGCTGCCAGGCAACCGAAAATAAGCTGCCAGATCGAGAAGGTGGACCAGTCGGTTTTAATCAAAATCGCAAACGGGCTGGCGATAATCAAACCAAGAATTGCCCAGTATGTCTGCAGACGCCATTTGGATAAAATCCATTCGATCAGCTTGGCAATCGCAAAGACACCCACAATGACACCAAGGCCAAAGGGGAAGGCCAGCGTAAAGCAGTGCCAGAACTCGGAAAGATTGAAATGGATGACGGAATCTACAGTTTCAGAGACCAGATTGATGATCGGCTCATAATAGCCCATCAGCATCAGCATCATCGATCCGGAAACCCCTGGAATGACCATTGTGGCCGCTGAGATCACCCCGACAATAAACAACATCACAATCCCGAAAAAATCCGCTTTGAGGGTGACATTGGCGACAGCCGATTCAGTAAACAACGCCCCGCCGACAACCAGGGCAAAAAAGACGATAAAGCAGATGGCCATGGAAGAGTGGAAGCCTTTATGCTGGACCTGCTTGGCGATGGCAGGCAGCGATCCTAAAATCAGGCCGCAGAAGCCGAGATTGGTGGCAACCGGCCAGGTGGCCAGGCAGTATTCGATGAGTTTGGATAAGAGAGCTAAGGCAAGCAGAATGCCGATACCAATGGGCAGTAAAAGCTTGACTGCTTTTTTAAAGTTGGAAAATAGATGGGTGATGGAGTAAATGAGCTTATCGTAGATGCCCATGGCCACCATCATGGTTCCACCGGATACACCAGGGATGATGTTGGCTATACCAATAACCATGCCGCGCAGGGTATCCATCAGGAAAGATGATTTGTTCATGAAAGTCTCCTTTTTAACGAAGGCATTCTACTAAATTTATGCTCAAAATGTGTAGCAGATGAGCACTGTAAGGGGGATTTTACAAGAGTGTTCGCCTGCCTTGCCATGCGGTGACGGTTACATTTCTTCTCCTTACAGATCGTTAAAGAATTTGACAACTTGAAAACGAGGAGTAAGCAGAAGAAAGCTGGTCCGCAATAGCCAGAATGGATGGCAGGGCTTAAAACAGGACAAGCACCAATGGACAGAAAAAAAGGAAAAGCGGTTCATTCCACAAGAAAAGAGCGGCCAGACAAGGCTTTCGAAACATTTTTCTTTCGAATCCGGCTTGAAATCCAGTGGCTGTCGCCTGTTTTAGCCTGTCTGAAACAGATGATTTTTTCTTCCAGAGAGGACGAATCCAAACGAATGCTGTAAGCGAATGAAAGAAAATGAAAGCTAAGAAAACACGAAGAAACCGGATATTCAGCAGGAATTACGGGCCGTCTGGCAAACTTGAAAGGCATTAATCTTTTTGCATTTTTAACAGAATTCTGACAATTTTAGCCAAAATCATGGGATTGGCAGACCAAGTCTTCGAATTTCCGGGCTTTGAATTGCTCCAAGGCGCCTGATCGCTATAATAGGCATTGCGTTTATTTAACGATGATCGTTTGTTTAGTATTACTAAACGGAGGGACCTGTGGATATTGGTGCGAAAATACGGAAGCTGCGCAAGACCAGCGGCTTAACGCTTGAAGAGCTGGCCAGCCGCAGCGAACTGACCAAAGGATTTCTTTCCCAGCTCGAAAGAAATCTGACTTCGCCCTCGATTTCAACGCTCGAAAATATTTTGGAGGCGTTAGGAACCAGTCTGGCGGAGTTTTTCCAGGAGGAAAGCGACGAGCGGATCGTGTTTGGAAAAGAGGACTTCTTCGAAGATGAGCAGGACGAATATTCCATCAGCTGGATCGTTCCCAATGCTCAAAAAAACGAAATGGAGCCTATTTTGTTAAGGCTGCCTGTTTCAGGCAGATCGATGAAGGTTTCCAATCACGATGGTCAAGAATTTGGGTATGTGCTTCGCGGCACGATTCGAATCGAACTTGAAAACGGCACCTCACATGTGGTGCATGCCGGTGAGACGTTTTATATGGACGGCTCTTTGAGCCACCAGATCGTCAACGCCGGAAAATCCAGCGCGCAGATGCTTTGGATCTCGACGCCGCCGGTTTTCTAGCCGGGCGGCTCTAGAAAGGATTTGAGGATGGAAAACGAAAAAAAGAAGCTGATCCAGTTTCGAAACATCCAGAAAAGCTTCGATGACCAGATCATTTTAAAGGGAATTGATCTGGACATCTATGAAAACGAATTTGTCACGCTGCTTGGACCGTCAGGCTGCGGCAAAACCACTCTGCTTCGTATTCTGGGCGGCTTTCTGGACCAGGATGAAGGGGAAATTCTTGTCGATGGCAAGGATATCACCAAACTGCCGCCTTATAAGCGGGAGCTGAACACGGTATTCCAGAAGTATGCGCTCTTTCCAAATATGAACGTATACGAAAACATTGCGTTTGGCCTGCGAATTAAAAAAGTGTCTGATGACATCATCGAGCAGAAAGTCATGCGGATGCTGCGCCTGATTGGTCTGGAAGGCTATGAAAAGCGTGAAATCACCCAGCTTTCCGGCGGCCAGCAGCAGCGGGTGGCGATTGCCAGAGCCTTGGTCAATGAGCCCAATGTGCTGCTTTTGGATGAGCCGCTTGGCGCACTGGATTTGAAGCTGCGCAAAGAGATGCAGTATGAATTGAAACGCATCCAGCAGGAAGTTGGCATCACGTTTATTTTCGTTACCCATGACCAGGAAGAAGCGCTGACCATGTCCGACAAGATCGTCGTCATGAAAGAAGGCGAAATCCAGCAGGTCGGCTCACCTACTGAAATTTACAACGAACCGGCGAATGCGTATGTCGCCAACTTTATCGGCGAATCGAACATCATTCCGGGCACGATGGTCCAGGATGAGCTTGTGCGCTTTGATGAAACCGACTTTGAATGTGTCGATAAGGGCTTTCGCCCCAATGAACCGGTCGATGTGGTCATTCGTCCTGAAGATATCAACCTGGTTCCGTATAACCAGGGCAAGCTTAACGGCACGGTAGAAAGCGTGCTGTTTAAAGGGATGCTCAACGAAGTCATCGTTGAAACGGTTCCCGGCACGCATGTGACCGTCAACATGCATATCACGGAAGAAAGTGCCAACCAGGTGGATGATGACCATATCCATATTTCAGCTAACAGCTTCTATCTGGACGTTGAAGATATGGAAGGGATTGAAGAAAGAGATCTGATCGCCCGTGCCGATGCCCAGGCCTGGAATGATGAAACCGATGAGCAGTTGTCCATCGAACGCGTCGAAACCAATCTTGAAGATAAAATCGGCACGTACACCATTACCTTCAGCACCCAGAACAATTTGTCGATTACCAAAACCATTCAGGTTGTCGACCAGCAGGTTGTGCGCAATCCAAAGAAAAACGAAGGCGTTTCGGCTTTTGACTTCTTCAAATCCAAAGATGAAATTGAAGAATCCATTGCGCTGGATACCGATTTGAAGACCTGGGCCAACGCCCAGGGCTGGAAGCTCGACAATGAAGACCAAAGCGTCAACCTGACTGCCACATACGATTTCGATCCGGAAAAAATTGATACCGGCATCTATCCGATTACCTTCTGGACAACCGGCCGTGAATTTAAGATTCACACCACCGCCAATGTCAAAGAAGGCGCCGAAGTGGGTCTGGATTTTAAACCCGAAGATATCCATGTCATGGAAAAAGAGGGCTTCATCTCATGAAGACCTGGCGCCGTTTAGCCGTTCCCTATCTGATCTGGGGAACCTTGATGCTTCTTTTGCCGATGCTTTTGATCGTGTTTTATTCCTTGGTCCAGCCCGGCAACGACGTCACGACATTCCGTTTTACCCTGGATAACTACATTCGGTTTTTTACCGACCAGGACTTTTTGCTGATTTTATGGCGGTCTTTGACCATTGCCCTGGAAACCACTGCGTTATGTCTTCTGATTGGCTATCCCATTGCCTATTGGATCAGCCGCTGCTCGCAAAAAACGCAGAACCTTATGGTTCTGGCCATCACCTTGCCGATGTGGATCAACATGCTGGTCCGCACGTATGCGTGGATTGGCATTTTATCCAAGGGCGGTCCGCTTTCGATTGTCTTGAGCTGGTTTGGCATCCAGGATGCGGAAATCCTCTACACCCAGGCTGCGGTTTTGATCGGCATGGTCTATAACTACCTGCCCTATATGATTTTGCAGATCCATTCTTCTTTAACCAAGATGGATCCTTCGCTGGAAGAAGCAGCCAGCGATCTGGGGGCTTCCCCCTTCCAGACGTTTTGGCGTGTGACCTTTCCCTTATCGATTCCAGGCGTCATCTCCGGAATCACATTGGTGTTTCTGCCGGCCATTTCAGCTTTCTTCATTCCAAAACTGCTGGGCGGAGGCGGCTGGTTCTTGATTGGTAATGTCATTGAAAACCAGTTCATCACCGTCGGAGAATGGAACTTTGGTTCGGCAATTTCGGTCATCATGGCGATGATCATGATGCTGCTGATGTCTCTGGTTCGCAAAGCGGACCGCAAGGCAGAAGCCAAGGAGAAAAAAGCATGAAGAAAAAACGTCCTGTTGGCATGCTGATCACGATCTTGACGATTGTCTTCTTCTATCTGCCGATCATCTTCATGGTGATTTTCTCGTTTAACAGCTCCAAATCTTTAACCAGCTTTACCGGCTTTTCCATGCGCTGGTACCAGCAGATGTTTGCCTCGCATGACATGATGGATTCGCTCTATGTCACGATTGTCATTGCTGTTCTGGCCACAGTGATTTCCACGATTGTCGGCACCTTGACGGCGATTGGCCTGAACTATTCAAAAAAGCTGGTTAAAGCGTATGTTACGCAGATTAACGATCTGCCCATGATGAACCCGGATATTGTCACGGCGATCGGGCTGATGCTTTTGTTCATCACCTTCCATATTGAACGCGGCTTTATGACCCTGCTTCTGGCTCATATTGCCTTTTGCATTCCGTATGTCATGCTTTCAGTCAACCCGAAGCTGCGCCAGCTGGATCCCAACCTGGCTGATGCAGCGATGGACCTTGGGGCGACGCCTTTTCAGACGCTGACCAAAGTCATCGTGCCGGAAATCATGCCGGGTGTTGTTTCCGGGGCCCTGATTGCCTTTACGATGAGTTTTGATGACTTTATCATTTCGTATTTTGCGACTGGCAAGGGAGTCAAGAACTTATCGATCATGGTGTACACCATGGCCAAGCGCGTCAATCCATCGATCAACGCGATTTCGACCCTGCTTGTCTTGCTGATTACGATTATTTTGGTTCTGGTCAACGTTGTGCCGTTTGTCCGCGAGAAAATGGCCAAAAAGCGGGAAGCGGATCCCAACTACGTGCCCAAGCCAACCAATCATTCGGCCCGCAACATCACCATCGGGGCGATCGTCGCTTCCTTGGCTTTGCTGCTGGTTTTCTTAAAGCCAAGCGGCGGCAGCCAGGCCTTTGCCGGCCAGACGCTGCATCTGTATCTGCCTGGTGAATACATTTCCGATGAAATGCTGGCTGGTTTTGAAGAGCAGACCGGAGCCGAAGTGGTGGTGGATAACTTTGATTCCAATGAACAGATGTATATCAAGGTTGCGAATGGCGAAGCCTTTGACGTGCTGATTCCATCGGATTATATGATCCAGCGCCTCATTCAGGAAGATCTGCTCATGAAACTCGATCCAGCCAAAGTGGATGAATCCTTGGTGCAGCTGGATGACAAGGTCCTGGATCTGGCTTACGACCCTGGCAACCAGTATTCCGTTCCTTATTTCTGGGGAACGGTCGGCATTGTCTATGACACCCAGAAAGTGCCTTTGGAAGATTTGGAACGAGAAGGCTGGGCGATTTTCCAGGATCCGAAATACAAGGGTGACATTTATATGTATGACTCGGAGCGCGACCAGTTCATGACCGCGCTCAAGAACCTCGGCTATTCGATGAATACTGATGACGAAGCCCAGCTTCAAGCCGCTTATGACTGGCTGGCCACTGTGGGAAACACAATGGATCCTGAAATCGTCACTGATGAAATCATTGACCACATGGCCAATGCCAGAAAGGCGCTGGGCCTGATTTATTCGGGAGATGCGACTTACGTCATTCAGGAAAATGACCAGATGGGCTACTTTTTGCCTGGTGAGGGAACAAACTTATGGACGGATGCCATGTGCATTCCTAAAAATGCACCCAATCCTGAACTGGCTTATGCATTTATCAACTATGCAGCTGGCTACGAAGCGCAAATGCTCAACAGCACCTATGTCGGCTATACCGCAACCAACCTGGAAGCCGAAGAAGAACTTGCGGCTACGGAATTTGAAGGCATCGATGCGTATATTCCTAGAACGGAGTATCCAAATGATGAAGTCTTTGAATACAATGCCAAAGCCCGCAAGATCATTGCCGATCTTTGGAGCCGGGTTAAAGTTGTGGTTTCCAATGCCAATTAGCTTAAAAAGCCACGTGCAAATCCTGTACGGGTGCTTATCCCTGCTGGAACCGGGAAGCTTGGCAGAAAACCTGCAATTTTGAATGATCATCGAAGCGGGACAAGACGCAAGTCTGTCCCGCTTTTTTGCTGGAAAACAAGCGCCGGGGTCCTGAGGATCTCCTGGATATTTAGTCCCGCGGAACAGACTGTTTATCTCCTTTATATACAATAAAATTGGGGCTTATCTATTGGACTTTATTTTCCTGTGGCTTTTGAGTCTTTCGTAAGCGTCAAATGCTGGCCGGGAAGGTCACAAATTGCAGTTTCTGGTATTTTCGAAGGCTTTTCTCCATAGTTGTCCAATATGCCTCGGGGTCTTCATTTCAAAAAATTCTCTTGTTTCATGACCATCCTGTTCTGTATATTCGGTTCTTTTCCAAAAGACAGAAGATCCACTGCTGTATGGGACTATTTTGAATCCCGTAGATGACCGTTGCATGGAGGCCCCGTATTGCTCTGGGCCCCCCTTGGCTGGGAAGGACTTTACTGGAGAATGGATGCGCGTTGAAGGGATTGGTTTACCATCAGGGGGATTGACGGAAAGGGGTTTTAGAATATTCCGGCAGCTTATGGGAAAACCACTTTTCATCTGGCCCGAACATCTGAAATGCCCGATTAAAGATACGCTAACAGAAGTTCAATTTTTGGTTCTCTGGGTATCGGCAGAATATGGTTGTGAAAAGATCCCAGCCATCCATTTTGGATGGGTATGTGAACCTTTAAGGAAAAGTATCAATTTTTTTGGGAAGCAGGATTCTTCTTTGACCCAACGAAAAAGGCATCTCAATATGAGATGCCCTGTTAAAAAACTGATCAGGATTCTGAATTCTGTAAAGTTTCAACCATGCGTTCCAGCAAGGCCCGGATCTCACCGGCTTTTGCTCTCTGCCTGATCGTATTGTCAAACATACTGCGGTATCCCTCCCTCAAGATTGCGGTAAGCAGAGCAGTACAAAGTTCATAATCCGCATCAGGAATTTGCTGAAGTTCAATATCAAGATCGCCTGTAGTCAGATAATGCTGGTAATTTCGTTTGATATCCCCTGTTTTTTCCAGGAGATCATGAAGGATGATCTCATCACCCGGCCGTTTTTCAGCTTCCAGAATAGTCTTCTGAATTGCTTTGATCTTGTCTGTTTTATTCATAACCTCTCCTTGAACAGCTTTACTGTTCACCGTTTCAATCCGTACCAGGCAACCCCTTCAGCATTCCATCCGACTGAAACAAGATGGTTGTTTTCAGCAAGGCTTGTGGTGTAGTTATGACTTCCGGTTCTGGCATGGGGATTGTACTGCCGGTAAACTGGAACAGCCTTATTTTCCGCAGAGTACCAGCCAATGCCTTCAAATGACCATCCTGCTTTGACCAGTGATTCTGTTTCCTTGCTGTCGGTGGTGTAATGATGGTCACCGGCTGCTTTGTATCGAATGGACTTTAGGTTCAGGAAAGTTTTGATTGCCCTGAAGTCTTGAATCAGAGCACTCAATTTCTTGAAATGTATCTGATAAGGAACAATACTCAACCATTCCCCGCGTCGGGGACAAGAAAATGCCAGTCTTCTTATCCTTTGATAAATAAAGGATTTTTCCTAGCTTTTCTCGGACAGGCTTTTTGGATTGGCCTTTCGATCCGGCAACATACTCAGAATCAATAATGGCTGCAGTACCACTGATGATTTGACCAGAAGTATCTCTAATAACCTTTTATGCTTTGATGTAGGGCATAAAGGAGGACCTCACTAATATAGAGTCCTGCTTTTTCGTTGATCTTAGGATTAATTGGCATAAGTATCTCCTTTTTGCTTCATGCAAAAAGGAAAGCCACAGTTACGCGGCTTTTGGTTCAGGCAGAAAGAGATGGTTCGAAACTGCCTTTCAGTTTCAATCCCTTTCAGTTTCAGTATTGATTGGATGCTGACCATTTTATCGGGGGCTTTCCGTTTGAAAGCGGACTATTTATCCGCAATGATCAAAAAGAGAGAATTTTTCCTTGATGGATTGCCCAGACCTGCCAGAAGCTTGGCAGGCGGGATTTTGGCAAGTAAGACTATAATGAAGTAAGTTTGTGCCAACTTTGGACAGACACTCACTGACCCCATGGCAAGCCATGGGGGTTGAAAGACACCCCGTTGTTTGGCAGGACAGCTTTAGCTGTCGTCAGTGAGTAGCCCTGGTGAATATTGTCCTCGGACAATACGAACTCCGTTGTT
>JADGIS010000008.1 GCA_015233825.1 Erysipelotrichaceae bacterium RD49 | reverse complement strand
CATGAGGCTAAAAGACAATCTTTGGATAAGAATATAATCTCTAAAAGATAGGCGTAGCGGGAAGGTAATTAATAAATTGCCGATATTGATCGAAAGATACTATTTGCCGCCAAACCGAATGGCATTGGATTTGTAATCGATGCGTTAGACTATCTTTTGTCTTCTTATTGTGAACAATTTTGGTCGAATTCACTAAGAAAAAGATTTTTGTCAGGCCCATCTTTTGAATCAAACAAGAGCCCAGTTCTCTGCTGTTTTCAAACAACTGCAGAGGCTGGGCTTTTTTTTGCTGATCTTGGAAAAAGCTGAAAAAGAGCACGGATCCTTTTCGAAAATAAGAATGGATAGAGAATGACGGGAATGCGGCTGTCCCGGATTCCAAAGCTGCTGCCTAGGAGACGTTATAGGCCACAACATTCGAATGGGCATTTTTCGTGGTCTCTTCATGATTTGGTATCCAAGCTGGGGGATCGTATTTTTCATCCAGTTCCAGACGCTGGCTTGTTCGTGTCGTAAGCAGCTCTGTTAAAGAGAATCAATTGCGGATCGCAAGCAATGACATCTGCCGGCTTACAGGCAGCCAAGAAAAAAGCTCGCCTTTCACCAGGAAAAACGAGCAATTCAGCCATTTGATGGATTGGACCCAGACAAGAACTCAAAGACAGAATTCAAGATGGGATTTTGAAGCTGGAAGACAAAGCTACTCGTCCAGCCAGTCTGGCTTGAAGCTGGTCCAGCGGCCAAATAAGCCGCAGGGAAGCAGGGCATGCTCACGGGTAATGGGAAGCAATGTTTCACCCACTTCGACGTAGCCGCCAAATTCACGGCCAACTGTCCGTTCAAGCGTTTGTTTGAGCGTAGTCAATGGAAAGCCGGTGGTATACAAGTTGACCAAGAAAAACAAAGCATTGTCACTGAGCAGGTCTTTGGCCTGGTTGATCAGTTCAAAGATATTATCTTCCAGTTTCCAAACTTCACCGTTTGGACCGCGTCCATAGGAAGGCGGATCCATGATGATGCCATCATATTTACGGCCCCGCCTTTTTTCACGAGCAATAAACTTCATGACATCATCCACTAAAAAGCGGATCTTCTTGTCTTCTAAGTGGTTGAGTTCCATGTTTTCCTTGGCCCAGGCATTGATGCCTTTGGAAGCATCCAGATGAACGACTTCGTCCGCACCTGCTTTGGCTGCAGCCATGGTTGCGCCGCCTGTATACGCAAACAAGTTGAGAATTCGAATCGGCCGGTTGGGATCTTCGGCTTTTGCCTGCCGAATCGTATTCATGATGAAATCCCAGTTGGCAGCCTGTTCAGGGAACAGGCCGGTATGTTTAAAACCGGTCGGCGAAATTTTAAAGCGTAAATCTTTGTAGCCGATCGTCCAGAATTCTTTGATCGGCTTTTTATATTCCCAGCTGCCGCCGCCTTTGGACGAGCGGTGATAAACAGCATGGGCTTTTTTCCAGGCGGATTCGTCGTCAATCGGCCATAAGGCAACCGGATCCGGGCGGCGTAAAATAACGTCGCTCCAGCGCTCTAATTTTTCCTTATTGCCGGCATCAATGACTTCGTAATCCTTCCAGTCGGATGCAATCTGATTCATTGTGCTCACCTCTGCTTCCAGTATAGACGAAAGCAAACGACATTCCCTGATCAAAAGCCATCCTGAAATTTGCAAAAGCAGCAAGTAAAAGCTGGAAGCATTCCTTGGCCAAAAGAAGCCTCGGTCCGCCAAAAACGGAAGCTGGTTGTGAATCGTGGGTGCAGATGGTCTTTTCGAGACTCTGTTCATCTGGCCGGACTTCCAGCGAAAACCGCTTAAAATGAAGATGACTATGCCTTAATCGGACATAGCTTGACTTTTTAAGAGACTCGAACAAGATGTTCAGCTCTTCAGGCATCGGACTTTCCAATTTTGGAACCGCTTTTTCCAGCTGGAAAACATTTTGAGTTGAATCATACTCTGATTGCTAAGAATGTGAATGCAAGCTAATGAGGCCCGCTCAAAATGAACGGGCACGCCTGCAGTCTTCATCGCCGCAAAATGAAATAATAAAGATGTCCTGAAGAAGTATAGAAAGGATAGACTCCAATGTTTGTACAGTTAATCTGCAAAAATCGTTCTCAAGCGCAGATGGATGAACTCTATGAAGTTTTAGGTGCCCTCGCTGCCCGCGAAGGTGTTCAAATTGAAGATCGTGGACATGATGTTGAAATTCTCGTCTGCCCGCAAGGCAAAATTGTTGTAATCGAAGAAGACAAGGATATGATTCTTTCCGCCAATACAAGACAAGGCGGCCCAGGATTCCATGCCTTTGTCGTGGATCTGTTTGAAGACATTCAGGAAGAAATTCCGGGTGACTATGAAATGATCGACGACACTGAATATGACAAAGACAAAGACTGGGATCGTTTGGTGCAGCTTTATGAAAACGAGCTGGATTATGTCCGCAAAATGATTCTTGAAGATCCCCAATTCCGCAACAAGAACTATATGTTTGATGAAACCTACTATCTGCCCAAACCAGAAAAAGGCAAAGTTCTCACAGCTACCGGGGATATGGATGAAGAAGAATTCAAGAATAAGAACCTTTCAGATCTGATGGACCATTTTTATGTCTGGAACGACTGGGACCGGGATGCCCGGTTCTATCGCAACGCAGCGTTGACTCTGCTTGCCAAGGAAGGCTATGGCCAGTTTGCCAAAATGAACGAACAGACCGAGAAAATCGCCGATGAAATCTGCGATGATCTTGAAATTGCTTTCCGCATGGATCCAACCCTGCCGCTGCCGCTCAAGGCATACAATGAGCTGATTCACCTTTTAGGACGCGAAAATAA
The DNA here is from genome assembly GCA_015233825.1 of Erysipelotrichaceae bacterium RD49. GTDB lineage: Bacteria > Bacillota_I > Bacilli_A > Erysipelotrichales > Erysipelotrichaceae > Allobaculum. The sequence goes on along the minus strand of JADGIS010000008.1, from coordinate 30,819 downwards.
ATTAGAGGGTGCAGTTGAAATGGACCGGGAAGCTGTTCAATATCGGACACGCGAAGTCTACCATGTATTTGAAGATGCGAAGGTCGTTGCTCCGGGCACTGCCGAAAGGAGTTACGATCCCGCTACACAGTCTGTTTTCTTGATGGCCCCCTATGGTGAAAACGAGGAGTGGAGCTGGCTGATCCAGGCTTCCAAGCAGCCCTCCATTCTTCCTAATTTGGAAGCGGTCAAAGCGGTTGAACCGATTCATGAAGACAATGGCAACGTTGTCTGGATCGATGAATACGAAGTCGATGGAATCCGCTATCTGGATGCCATCATCCGCGATGACGAGCGCTACTTGTATGAGCATGTGCTCTGCAAGAGTTTACAGGAGCAGAAGTATCTGCGCACTTGCATTATGCAGTCCGGTTTTTACGCTGGATAGCGGATGTAAATTCAAGCGGGTATATAAATTCAATTTGAGTTTATATACCCGCTTTTTATTTGTCAACAATAGCAGCGGCCTGAAACAGCCGGTCAAAAGAATCCCAAACTCCGCTGCTCTTTTGGCTCAGGAACGAACAAGAGATTTTCTTTCGAAAGCTTATGTTAAAATAAAATTTCAAGTACGTTTCGAATTGAAAAATGCAGGAGGTAAGGATTGTGGAACCACTATTAAATTCGCTGAACCCCAATCAAAAAGAAGCCGCGCTGTGCACGGATGAACATGTTCGCATTATTGCGGGAGCAGGAAGCGGCAAAACGCGGGTTTTGATGGCGCGCATTGAATACCTCCTCAACGACCTGGGCGTGTATCCAAGCCGGATTTTAGCCATTACCTTTACCAATAAAGCTGCTGCGGAAATGCGCACCCGCTTGCAGAACCAGTGTCCGCAGGATGCAAAAAATGTCCGGATTTCAACGATCCATGCCCTTTGTGTGCGGATCTTGCGAGAAGATGCCAGTGCGGTTGATTATCCTAAAAACTTTACAATCGTCGATCCCGATGACCAGCGCACCATTTTGCGCAAAAGCTATAAACTCCACAATCTATCGCCTAAAGATCTGAGTCCGGCTAAAGCTCTAGGCCAGATTTCCCATTGGAAATACCAGGGATTGGCTCCTGATGAAGCCCTGCAAAGAGCCCAAGGCTGGGAAAATGTCCATATCGCGCTCGTCTTTCAGGATTACTACAACGCACTCAAGGATATGAAGGCCATGGATTTTGATGATCTGCTGCTCAAAACTGACATGCTTTTAAAAACCGACCGGACCGTTCGCGAAAAGTGGCAGAACCGGCTGGATTATCTGCATGTCGATGAGTTCCAGGACGTCGATCCCATCCAATATGACATCATCAAAAATCTCACCCGCCCTGATGCAATTCTTTGCGTCGTCGGCGATCCCGACCAGACCATTTACACGTGGCGCAATGCGAGCGTGGATATCATCATGAATTTTGAAAAGGATTTCCAGCCTTGCAAAACGGTCATTCTTGACGAAAACTACCGCTCGACCAAAACGATCCTGGATGCCAGCAACGAACTGATCAGCCACAACCGCAACCGCGTCAAAAAAGATCTTTTCACCAGCAAGCCCGATGCCGATCCGATTGTCTTTCAAGAATGCATGGATGACGAGGCTGAAGGGATGCGGATTGCCAAACTGCTCGAGGAAGAGCATCGCAAGCATAAGCTGGCCTGGAAAGACATGGCGGTTTTATATCGCTCCAACTACCAGTCGCGGGCGATAGAAAAAGGGCTGCGTCTCTATCAGATTCCGTACCGCATCATTGGCGGCCTTCGCTTCTATGAGCGCAAAGAAGTCAAGGACATCCTGGCCTACTTAAAACTGCTCACTCCGCCAACCGAAGACGACCCCAGCCAAAAGTCGCTGGATTTAGCAGTTGAGCGGGTGATCAATGTGCCAAGACGCGGCATCGGTGAGAAATCGCTGGATGATATCCGCGCTGAAGCCAGCCAGCGGGATGTCAATATGCTGGAAGTTATGCGAAACCCCCAGACCCTCAAACCGGCTACTGCCAAAAAAGCGAAGAAATTTGTCGACTTGGTCGATGAACTGCGCGAGGATTTAAACAATATCGAAGACGTTGAAGATCTGCCGGATTTGATTGATATCATTACCGATAAAACCGGCTATGAAGCCATGCTTGAAAAAGAAGAGGACGGCGAAACCCGCGCTGAAAATATTCAGGAAATTAAAAACGATATCGAAGCCGCCCTGCTCGATGACGAGAACCTGACGCTCTCTGACTATTTGCAGCAGGTTACTTTACTGACAGAAAAATCACAGATGGATGATACGCAGGATCTGGTGACTTTAATGACTGTCCACGCTGCCAAAGGAACGGAATACCCGGTGGTCATGATCTCGGGGCTTAACGAAGATGTATTCCCAAGCCGGCGCGCTGTCGATGAAGGCGGCAATGCCGCCAAAGAAGAAGAGCGCCGTTTGTTGTATGTGGCTATGACCAGAGCCAAGGAACGTTTATATATTTTGTGGAATCGGGGCTTCAGCTATCAGGCCGGCCGTGATAAATTGCCTTCTTCTTTCTTAATGGAGATTCCGGAAGAATCACAAAGCCAGAAAGAAGAGCGTGAAAAGAAAGAACAGGAGACGAAGAATCATTTCCAGAATCCTGATTTTCTCAAAGAAGCCAGGACGCTTGCCGCCCGCCGCAAAAAGACGAAGCTGCCAGCCAAACTGCGGCCCGGGGCGATTGTGGACCATGCAAAATTTGGCCAGGGCGTTGTCTTAGAGGAAAAAGGCAATGTGGTTGTGGTTCAGTTCGATGCGGCTGTTGGTAAGAAGAGCATTATGAAATCGTATTTGACCTTAGCCAAGCAAGAATAAACAAGAGAACAAGAAAAGAGATGGAGTAAGTATGTCCGAGATGATAAAAGGGCTTTGTGGCCGACTGGAGCGGCAGGGACGGATCATTGGTGAAATGTGTGTCCTGGCTGCGGCTGGGGCGCTCATTGGGGTGATTGTCTCTTTATTTGAAGTGGTTTTTGTCGAAGGCATTAACCTGGTTACAACGTTTCACCAGAAGTATGGAAACTGCTTATGGCTGCTCAGCCTGCCTGTTGTCGGTATGCTGATTGTCTGGATGTTTAACCGCTTTGGCTCAAAAGCAAGGCAGGGAATCAGCCTGGTTTTCAAAATCAACCAGGGTAAAGAAACAAGAATGCCGGCCAGGATTATTGTGCTGATGATGATCAGCACCTGGCTTTCCCATTTAGCCGGGGCATCGGTTGGTAAAGAAGGAGTCGGGATGCAGATTGGAGCCGCTGTCTCCAATGTCATCAGCAGAAAGATTCCCTATTTAAAAGAGCGCAAGACGATCTTCTTGATCACCGGTATGGCTGCGGGCTTTGCGGGGTTATTTGGAACCCCGTTTACGGCTGTCTTTTTCGCAATGGAAGTTTTGGTCAGCGGTGTCATTGAATACCGGGCTTTGGCTCCTGCCCTGGCTGCCGGCCTTTGCGCTTCTCGAATTTCGGGTTTGTTTCATTTGGGAAAAGAAGCTTTTCCTTTGCCATATCCCTTTGAATTCACGCTGGTTGGCGATGCCTGGCGGCTGATGATTCTGGGTGTAATTTTTGGTTTAACGGGCGGTTTTTTTGCCTGGTGCATGCACCGGGCCCACCGCTATTTTGATCATCATCCGCTTGATCCGTATCTGCGCATTGCCTTGTTTTCGAGTGGACTCGGGCTGCTGCTTTGGATTTTCTTTGATGGCCGCTACAGTGGATCAGGAATCAATTTGATCACGGCTGCCTGCACAGGCGGGCAGATCTATCCTTGGGATTTTGCGCTGAAGTTCTTGTTGAGTGTCTTGTCGCTTTCAATGGGCTTTATCGGCGGCGAAGTTACGCCGTTATTTGCGATAGGGGCCAGCTTAGGAGGTGTGATCGCACCACTTCTTGGCTATCCCTCGATTTTTGGGGCAGCTTTAGGGTATGCAGCCGTGTTTGGCGCGGGAACAAATACCTGGCTTGCCTCAATGATGATTGGCATGGAAATTTTTGGCTTTGACTACTTTCCATTTTTCTTTGTGTGCAGTTCGGCTGCCTATCTAGTCAATGGCAACCGCTCGATTTACAGCCTTCAGCGAAGATTGGATGTGGCTTTTCGGCCCATTGAATATCCAGAGAGCGTGAATATTGCCAACAAGCAGATCGAAAAACAAGCCCCTGCCAGCCAATGAGGCTTGCCAAGTTTGTATTGTGGCAAGCGGCATTTGATTCAAAATGTCCACTCAATTAACATTCTCCAAATGGACAGAACGATTCATCCCTATTTGTATACGGTTGTCTCGACTGGGAAGAACCCCGCCAATCCGCCAGAAGATATCGCCGAAATTCAAACGCAGGCAAAACTGCCTGCCATTGTCACTCTCAAGCACAATTCTCTTGAAAACGATCTTTATATTCCTCTGATGAATAGCTTTCAAGCTCTCACAATTCAGGTCCTTCCTATCTTTTGGAGGACCTTTTCTTGCGTTTGCAAGAGCGGTTGATTCGATTGAAGAGGATGCCTCGATTTTTGCTACAATACAAGTTGGACATTTCTGCTTATCTTGAAGAAGAGGGCATCTTCTTCAGAGAAGTGAATCAGAAACCAATCAGAAACCAAATAGAAAAGAGGTGCCTTCATGTCTGAACAAGAACGGATTGAAGAATTACGCAGGCTTCTTGAAAAATATGCAATCGAATATTATGTCGATGATAACCCGAGTGTTTCGGATTTTGAATATGACCGTCTGCTCGAAGAGCTGCAGAGTTTAGAGGCCAAGCATCCCGAATTGTATGACTCCAATTCACCCACCCAGCGGATTATCGGCAAGGTGCTCAATGGCTTTGAAAAAGTCATCCATGCCCAGCGGATGCTTTCACTTGGGGATGTATTTAATAAAGAGGAGCTCAAATCCTTCGTCGATAAGATCTGGAAGGATTTTCCTGATGCTGCTTTTATCTGCGAATACAAATTTGACGGCCTGGCGATGGCTTTAATGTATGAAGAGGGCCGGTTTGTCCGGGCTGTGACGCGCGGCGATGGTGAGGTCGGGGAGGATGTCACCGAAAATGTCCGGACCATTCACTCGATTCCGATGCAGATCGACGAGCATGGTCCCATTGAGGTGCGCGGGGAAGTGTATATGCCCAAAGCCAGCTTTGAAGCGCTCAATGCTTTGCAGGAATCACTCCACCTGCCGCTTTTTGCCAACCCTCGCAATGCGGCAGCCGGCACAATCCGCAACTTGGATACGGGCATCGCCCGCAAGCGCCGATTGGATATGTATCTTTACTACTTCCAAAATGGCGAACGCTATGGGGTTCACAGCCAGAAAGAAGCCTTGGAAGCGATGGCAAAGATGCACTTTCGAGTCAATCCATCCTGGAGAGAATGCCATAACTTTGAAGAAATCTGGTCGTTTATTGAAGAAACGGGCAGCAAACGCAATGAACTGCCATTTGAAATTGATGGCGTGGTCATCAAGCTTAACCAGTTTAATTACCAGCAGCAGCTGGGAACCACAGCCAAAGCTCCCAAATATGCGATTGCCTATAAATTTCCAGCCCAGGAGGTTGAGACCAAACTGCTGGATATTACGCTGACTGTTGGCCGGACAGGCAAAATTACACCCAATGCGGTTTTGGAACCCGTCCGGGTAGCGGGGACTCTTGTTTCGGCTGCTACTTTGCACAACGAAGACCGGATCAAGCAATATGATTTGAAGATCAATGACCGTGTCATTATCCGCAAAGCAGGGGATATCATCCCGGAAGTCGTGAAAGCACTTCCCGAAAAGCGCGATGAGCATGTCCATGATTTCATCTGGCCCAAAGACTGCCCGGTGTGCGGCTCTAAACTTGTCCGGCTGCCCGATGAAGCGGATACCTATTGTGTCAATCCAGACTGTCCGGCCAGGATTCTGGAAAGCATCATCCATTTCTGTTCACGCGATGCCATGGATATCGATGGCATGGGCAGCAAAAAAGTCGCCTGGCTGCATGGTCATGGCTTTATCAATTCCATTGAAGATATTTACCGCCTTCATGAACACCGCGATCAGCTGCTCAGCCATAAAGGCTGGTCGGATAAAGGTCTCGATAAGCTTTTAGCAGCGATTGAACAAAGCAAGAAGCAGCCGCTTTCCCGGCTGTTGTTTGGACTGGGTATCCGGCAGGTCGGGGCTAAAGCTGCTGGCATTTTGGCCAAGGATTTTGGCACGATGGAAGCTTTGATGGCTGCGGATGAATCCCGCCTGGCTTCGATCAACTTGATTGGCGAGGTATCGGCCCGCAGCATTCGCAGCTTCTTTGACCAAAGCGAAAACCGCAAGCTGATCGAGAGCTTACAGGCACTTGGTGTGAACATGGAGGAGCCAAAAGCTGAAGTCGAAGTTACCGACAGCCTATTTGCAGGCAAGACTGTCGTTTTAACGGGAACCTTGACGCAGATGGGCCGCTCGCAAGCCAAAAAGGTCCTGGAAGATCTGGGGGCAAATGTTTCCGGATCGGTTTCCAAGAAAACGGATCTGGTCATTGCCGGGGAAAAAGCGGGAAGCAAACTGGCCAAAGCCAATGAATTGAATATCCCGGTATGGGATGAAGAACGCTTCTTGCGCGAGGTAGCAAACCGTGAATAAAGCAGTGGCGCAAGGGAAAAAAGCGCTGGCCGGATTCTTGGTCCCGATGCTGATGCTGGCCGGATGTGCCGAGCAGACCGTCCAGACCTCCAAGCCGCTCAAGCCAGGCGACTATCCGGCGATTCTGCCTTATGAAACCAGCGATACCCGCGCCAAGCATATCGGCTTGATCAATGATATCGACATCCGCACCCAGCTAGAGCAGGGCTTGATGGAAATCAGCAAGGATTACTTCAGCCCAACCGATCATGCTTTCCAAAACCATAAGTATCTCAACTACGATGAACTTGATGCTTCCGATGGTTCCCGGGGGCTTTTAGGAACCTTGCGGGATGACAATCCCAACGGCCTCAACCCAGGGGCGGACGAGGATTTTGATACCGGCAACGGCATTGTCAAAGGCCCGATTCTCGTTGTGGATTTGTATGAGCTGGATTTTTTTAGCGGGAGCACCCTTGATGGTATTGCCATCGGTCTGGCAGTTCCCGATGCCGTGGAAGATGCCAATGGCAACCGGGTAGCGATTACGCCGGAAAAGATGCAGGAGTTCTTAAAAGCCAGCGGCACCAAAATCGTTTCGTATATGCGGGAACGTTTTAACGATGTAACTCCCAATGTGCCGATTTTAGTAGCAGCTTACCAATTGAATACGGACGAAAACGATCCATCCAAAGGCGGCTATATTTATGCGGAATACTTTGATGGAACCAATACGACAGACAAGACGATTTCCCAGCAGTACCTGCTGGTCCCTTCTGCTGCCTTTACCGAATCCCAGCCCGAAATGGCTGCCCAGTTTGATACCTTTAGAGCGGATGTGGCGACCATTCTTTCCGATACCACCTACACCACCGGCGAGGCCAAGATTGAAAATGGTTCGGTGCAGAAGCTGACTTTGACCGTTACCGCCCATGGCAAGACGGTTGGTGAAATTTTGGCAGTGATTCAGTCAGTTCGTGAACATCTGTCCATATTTGAATCGGAAAAGTGTGACTATAAAGTTATAATCAAAAACAATGGCGATATCTGCGCCTTGATGGACCGCCAGCCGGACAGCCAGAATGTCCAGGTTCTGACGACCTACTAGCAGAGATCTCCACCCAGGATCCAGCCAGGATATCGTCTTATCTTCATAAGCGTTTCTACATAGATGGCTGGATGATCCTGGCCGCTGCCGATTAAAAATGTCTAAAGCGGCAGGGTCGATTGAAGTCAATGAAATACAGAAAGGCGAATCATGGAAAAGTTTTCAAATGAATACTTTCGCAAGCTTGCCAATGATCTGAAGTTTGATTTAAGCGACGAAGAGATTGAAGAGCTGAAAAAAGATTTTATTGAAGTAGAAAAACAAGTCGAATTGTTTGAGGCCATTGATACCGAAGGCGTTGAACCAATGGTCTATCCGTTTGAAACACCCACCATCTTCCTTCGCGAAGATGAAGTGGCCGAAGTTTTAGACCAGAAAGAAGCGCTGGCCAATGTGCCAGATGTCCGCATGGGCCATGTCCATGTACCAAAGGTGGTGAAATAAATGGAAAGCAAACTGACCCCAAAACAGTCCGTTGAGCGGATCACCAAACTTCAGCCCATCCTCAATGCCGCGATCACGATCGTTGAAGAGCCTGAAGAAAATCCAAACCAGGGATCTCTGGCTGGGGTGCCGATTGTTTTGAAGGACAATGTTTCCACCAAAGGAATCCGGACAACTGCCAGTTCCAGGATCCTCGAGAATTATGTTCCGGTTTATGATGCAACCATTACCAAGAAATTAAAAGATGCCGGCGGCGTCATCGTAGCCAAAGCCAGCATGGATGAGTTAGGCATGGGCGGTACCAACCGCAATGCGATCATTGGACCCGCCCGCAACCCGTGGAATCCAGAGCATATTACCGGTGGATCCTCTGGAGGCAGTGCAGCTTTGATTGCTGCAGGAACTACGCCGCTGGCCATTGGAACCGATACCGGTGACTCGATTCGAAAACCCGCTGCCTATTGCGGCGTGATTGGGGTCAAGCCAAGCTATGGCCGCATTTCCCGTTATGGCATTATTCCTTACGCTTCCAGTCTGGATACGGTTGGCTATTTCACCAAAACCATCGCCGATGCGGCTGAAGCCTTAGAGATTTTAGCCGGCCGTGACGATCATGACATGACTTCCTCCTTTTTGCCGGTGGAAGACTATGCCAAAAACCTCAATCCGAACCTGAAAGGCCAGAAAATCGGCGTTTTCAAAACCGTTGCCGATAAAATCACGGATCCCGTCATCAAAGAAGCCTTTGACAATCTTGTAGCAAAGATCAAAGAAGCCGGCGCTGAAGTGGTTGAAGTCGAAATGGATACCAAATTAATGGAATTGATCGCACCGATCTATAAAACGATTGCCAATGCGGAAGCCACTGCCAACCATTCCAACCTGGATGGGCTGCGCTTTGGAGTGCGCAAGCCAGGCGGCAGCGTCGAAGAAGTCATGACCAATTCGCGCACAGCTGGTTTTTCCAGTTATGTCAGAGCCCGCTTTGTGATCGGCTCTTATTCCTTGTTTGAAGAAAACCAGGACCGCCTGTTTAAAAAAGCCCAGAAAATCCGCCGCTTGATTGTGGAGGCGTATGCGGATTTATTCAAAACCGTGGACGTCATTCTGGCGCCTGCGGCCGTGAGTACTGCCCCGCTTATCGAACAGAGCAGCGATGTCCGCTTTGGGCAGGACCGCTTTGAAGAAGAACATATGCAGCTGGCCAATTTCTCCGGCTATCCGTCCTTAACCATGCCCCTTGGACTGGCGGATGGCCTGCCTTTTGGCATTAACCTGACGGCACGTGCCTTTGAAGAGCAGGAACTGTTCAATGTGGCTGCCGGCCTTGAAGAATTGATTGACTGGAGAGAGGAGCCTGTACATGTCTGATTATCAAGTAACCATTGGCATTGAGATCCATTGCGAGCTCAAAACCAAAACCAAAATGTTTTCCGGTGCCCCGACCAGCTTTGGTGAAGTCGCCAATACCCAGACATCGGTGATTGACCTTGGCCATCCAGGCTGCCTGCCTTGCGTAAACAAAGAAGCGGTCCGGTTAGCCATTAAGGCTTGCGGCGGCCTGCATTGCACGATTGATCCGCTGGTCAAATTCGACCGGAAAAACTATTACTACTCCGATCTGCCCAAAGGGTTCCAGATCACCCAGCAGTTTCATCCGATCGGTAAAGATGGCTATGTGACCATCCAGACGGATGAAGGGGAAAAACAGGTCCGCGTAGAACGAATCCATATGGAAGAAGATACCGCGAAGCAGTTCCATAAAGAAACCGGCACCTATATTGATTTCAACCGCGCCGGCACGCCGCTGGTTGAAATCGTCTCCCGCCCGGATATGCATTCAGCCCAGGAAGCTGCAGCCTATGTGGAAGCATTGCGCCGGATTTTGTTCTATTTGAACGTTTCGGATGTCAAGATGGAAGAAGGATCGATGCGCTGCGATGTCAACATTTCCATCTCCGATGATCCCAGCAAGCTGGGAACCAAAGTGGAGATCAAAAACCTGAACTCGATTGCCAACGTTCAAAAAGCCGTCCAGGCTGAAATTGAACGCCAGACGGCATTGTTAGAGGCAGGCGAGTCGATTGAACAGGCAACCCGCCGCTTTGATGAACCAAGCAAAACAACGATCCTGATGCGTAAAAAAGAGGGAACCGTCGACTATAAGTACTTTCCGGAACCTAATATTTTCCCAATTCAGCTTAACCAGGCCTGGATTGACTCGATTTTAAACAATCTGGAAGAACTGCCGGAGCAGCGCATGGCCAGGCTCCAGCAATCCTTCGGTCTGTCCGATTACGATGCATCCGTTCTGGTCAATGACCGGGACATGGCTGACTTCTATGAAGAAGTGATGAAGACAGCCAAAGATGCAAAAAAGGCAGCCAACTGGGTCATCGTTGAACTGGCTGCCTGGCTCAATAAAAACAACAAGAGTTTTGCCAGCAACCCAGCCAATCCAGAAGACCTGGCTCGCCTGGTCAATCTCATCGATGAAGGAACCATCTCAGGCAAGCAGGGCAAGGAAGTCTTTGAAGAATTGATGAATGGCAAAAAGCCGGATGATGTCATCCAAGAAAAAGGCCTGCAGCAAGTTTCGGACGATTCAACACTGATTGCGATGATCAACCAGGTGCTGGATGAAAACCCGAAATCCATTGAAGACTTTAAAAACGGCAAAAAACGGGCTGTGGGATTCTTGATGGGTCAGGTGATGAAAGCGTCTAAAGGTCAGGCGAATCCGAAAAAAGCCAACGGCCTGCTTGTTCAAGAGCTCAATAAACGTTAAAATACACTTTCGAAAGAATGAATCCGGATCCCTGGAAGGGATGCCGGTTGTGATATATTAAGCTCACACTGGAGGCAAGAGATACATGTCAGATACACCCGTAAAACGTAAACGTCCAAGCAAGCCTAAGCGGCAAAAGGTCAAACAAGGCCATAAGCTTGTCTGGCTGACGCTTGTGATCATCCTGGTTCCGGTTCTTGTTGTTGGCTATGTACTGCTGACCAGTGCCAAAGAAAGTGATCAGCCAGTTGAAGGCAACCGTTTTGGCCCCAATGATTTGAACCCAAAGATCCAGGAAACACAATTAAGTGCGATTCAAAGTGAACTCATGCAGATCGGAGGCATGGAAACAGCCACCCTGGATTTGAAAAGTGCTACCTTGCGCATTCACTTGAATTTGGTGGATACCGCCGACCAGAATACTCTCGAAGCAGCCGCTCACCAGGCCTATAACATTGTCAATGAGCATCTGCCTATAGAGACGTACTTTACCAACTCAGCAGAAGGCAAAAACTACGACTTAGAAATCGATTCCTACAACTATATCGTTGATGACAACCATCCAGTGGATGGCTGGCGTTTTGTCAAAGTTTCCAAGAGTGGTGCCGGTGATCAGGTGACAGATGTCATCACGCAGCCGCGCAATCCCGATCTTGCCGAAGCAGTTAAAAACCAGGTGATTCAAACTCCGGGTACAAATGCGGAACAGCCAGCCGATGAAACCACCGATCCCAATGCAGGCGGTGAAGAAGCGGTTGAAGGATACGGAGAAGAATATTATCAGTAAGCCGCAGAATGTTGTTTTATTGTCTGAAATAAGCCGTGTTCTCAAAATTCATAAGTCATTTTGAAATCCAAGCTCTAAACCTGAATGTGGGTATTCCACCCAATGGGTTTAGAGCTTTTTATATGAAATCTCGATCTATTTTAAACTGCCTATGCAATTTATTGGTAATCTGAATAAAAGTTAACTTTTTTGATAAAATAGGAATATAGAAGCTGGAGTGGAATGAACCACTTACAAGAATCGTCGACCAGTACATAAGGAAGGATGAGATGAACAATGAAACGAATTATAAAAGAAACTGCTGATTCTGCTCTTGCTTGGGATATTGACTGTCCTAGGCATCCATTGGATTGCTTCGCATCGTTTGGGTGACTTTTACTCTATCGGCGTCAAAGTAATTGCCGTGGAGGATGATTCGTTTCTCTTGCGCGCTTTGCCAGATCAATCCAATTTGGAAATCGATGTCCAGTCTGATCCTTACCGCTTTGAAATCGATCCGTTTTTTCGCAGTCTGGGCCTGGGCTTTCAGGCGTTGGCGATTGTGTTCGAATTCCCGGCAGCCCTGATTTGGAATTCTTATTCGGACTTTACAGGAAAACAGGAAATGGAGATTGGGAAGCCCCCTGGCAGGAATCCTGATGTGTGATAGGCGGTTGAGTGAAGAAGATAAAATGCTCAGAAATGAGTAGCTGGGCTTGGAAAAGGTGCATAAGAAATACGATGCGGGTAAGAGTCTATCCACTGGAAAATCCGGAGCAGTTTTTAGAGGAGAAGGTATTTTATGAAAAAGCAAAACTTATTTTTCGTTTGTGGGCTGGCTTTTTTGGGGGTTATGCTTTTCTTTGTTCAGGATCAAAAAAGAAATGACAAAGATCAAATCCGGCCAAAAGAATTTACATTTGATGAAATGGTGGATTGTATCGCAAAAGAGTGCGACTTAGATCAAGGTGAAGTCATTGCACATCTGGTCAACAGGAAAATGGAAAGCCTGCAAGACCAAAATCCCGGTCTTCAAATTGATGAGCTTAAGGCATTAGAGGTCTTGAGAACAGCAGCCTATGCGCATTCAATCATTCCTGTACCCAGTTCTTCTTCTTATCAGCCAAAAGGGATTCAGCTTTACTATAAGACAACTGAATTGGGGGGAAGCCCAAAAGGAATGGATGAAATTTGTTGGTCAGCTTTGGATTGTACAGATCGTAAAACTGGAATTGCAAAACAGTTTTCAGGTTCGGTTTACGTACATCGACTGGATTCACAGACCGTCGACTGGATGGTTAATGGGGACTTTTTTGATTGTGCCGCCGCAAGTGAAGTCAAATGCCCAGATACAGCTGCCAGCAAAATGATCCCGGCAGAAACGGGTGAATCGGCTGATACGACAGTTGAGGCTGCTTTTTTACCGAACCATTTTGCCTATTATAATCAGTCCGGCCGCTACTATATTGAATAAAGCTTTATCCCAACTCTTCAAAAAAAAGAGAACACCCTGAAATGCGCAGGACCAACTCTGTAGTCCTGCAGGCGCCATCAAGACGTCTTGTTTCATGGTGTTCTCGATTTTCTGCTTTTGGCAGTAAAAAGGATGCACTTACACGTCCGATGTTCACGCAAATCCACTTGGATTGCGGAGAGTGATCAGCAGATGCACCGCTTTTGATGAAAAGAGTATAGCGGGATTCAAGCAAAGACGAATCTCTGATGCTCAGCATTCCATCCAGAACTTCTGTTGTGGTCCAATGGGTCTGTCTATTTGCAAAAGAGAGGTTTTTTTAAGAATGAAAACCAGATTTTATCAAAAGTTGGAAACCATTCACTTCAAAAAACGAGCCTGACCAGATTCTGAGCAGACGCGTTTTATGACATTGGATGGAGGATAGAGCGATTCGCTGACTTAGAACAGATTGATGATCAGCGAGAACTTGTCCAGGATATACCAGGCTAAAGCCAGGTAGTAGAGCGAGCGGAATTTCTTTTTGATCAGATCATATTGATCGGGAAGGCTGCCGTCGTTGACCGTTAAGGCATGATGGAAAAATGCCATTAAATCTTCAGCACCAAAGCGGTCCATTTTTAAGCCATTGCCCGTTTCGCCTGGATGAATCACAACTTTATAGTTTTCCAGATGATTGATGATTTCTTTGACAAACGGCAGGACATGGTAGCGTTGATAAGGAGAGATGCCTGTAATCAAGCCTAAGCATTCTAAAAGCAGTCCCATCTGGTAGTCTTTCATATATTTGTTATCAAGCGCTCCTGGTCTGTAGCCAAGCAGTTCGGAGATGCCGCCAATGAGCATTTCATTGTTGAGGGAGATGTGGTTTTTGTTTAAGATCGCCACTGCTGTTTTCGACAGGGTTTTGAACAAAAAGGCATCTTCTGGATAGAAGGTGTAAATATAGCCGGGTGTCAGTCCCATGTATTTCAAGGCTTCTAAGCGGCCCTGCTCAATCTGGCGAAGCATCGTCGGCTTGTCAAAATCAAGAAAGTAGGCCAGTTTGAGAATCGGCCGGACCAGGACATCTGTTTGTTTTTGGCAATAGTTGACTGGAGCGTTGGGATCCGTTAAGGCGATGATATCGAGATGGTTCATTCCCATCTCCACTGCATCTTGCCCCAGTGTAGAGTTGAGATAGCCGCCATCTGCATAGTAGCTGCCGTTGATATTGACATATTCAAATGCAGGAAAATAAGCAGCAGAAGCGAGGATTTTATTGATGGCATCCTCTTTATCGATCATATCTGCTTTGGTAAACCGGACCGCCTGATTGGCAGAAAGATCTGCAGCCAGGCAGGCATAGTCGATCGGTGAATTTTTGAATGCCTCGAAATCAAAGAGATTGCCAAAGTTAGTGCGCAGGGGCAAAACACTTGGACCGTCTTGCTGGAAAAGATAAACGAATTCATCAAAATTGCCGGGGCTTGCTTTCAAAGCATCGTTGCGTTTTGGAAACTGGAAAAGGCCGGTGGCAACAGATTCATTGGAAAAGCCGTTGATGATTGCGCTAAAATCGACTGGCTGTCCAGTGGCGTAAGCCGCACCGACCAGCGCACCGATGGAGATCCCGCTGACATAATCGTATTGATGTTTTTGTTCGATGAGGGTGTATAAAGCGCCGATCGTATAGCTGCCGCGAGATCCGCCGCCGCCAAGAATCAGAGCGCGGCCGGCATCCGCGGATTGTCCTGGACTTTGGATATCTTTGGCTTCCGTTTCCTGGGAGCCTTCTAAAAGCGTTCCTGATTGGGAGGGAAATTCATCTGCTGGGTGGATGGTTTCGAATTGAGATGGATTCGATTGAACAGCAGGTTTTAAAGTCGTCTGATCAGAGAGGGATGTCTGATCAGGATTGGTTTTAAATGTTGTCATAGTCATAGGTTTATTGTAGCCACAGATTGTTAAAAACTGCCCCGGGCGCCCGAGTTGCCGAAGGAAAGACAAAAACAACTGCTTCAAATTGAATCAAATAAATATAATTTCAATTAAAAATCATTCATACATGAATATCCTTTGTTTTTTGAGTCGTTTTCTTTGACCGAATTGCGAAAGGGTGCATAGGAAAAGAAAGCGATTTCACCAGCGCTTTTCTTTCTAGATTGTAAGGATGCAAAGATCCATTGACGAGAAGGCAAAGGGAGGACTATCATTTTAACAATTACTTAAATAAATGTGGAATTTTCCACATTTTGGAGGAAATATGATTGAAATCAACCATGTCACCAAGCGTTTTGGTGACAAAACGGCGGTCAAAGATCTGAGTGTTGTGATCCCCGATGGAACCATTACTGGTTTTATCGGTCCCAATGGAGCAGGTAAGACCACAACGATCAATATGATGACGGGAATTTTGCAGCCGGATGCCGGCGAAATTCTGCTGGATGGCCATAATATTGTCACAGATCCGATTGAAGCCAAGAAAAGCTTTGTACTTGTGCCGGACAGCCCGGATATCTTCTTGCGCTTAACAGGACGTGAGTATATTAAATTCATGGGCCGTATTTATGATCGGCCGATTGAGCAGATCGAAGCGCGCATGGAAGAGCTCGCCAAAGAATTTGAATTGGAAAGCTCATTGGATGAGCAGATGAACAGCTATTCTCATGGGATGCGCCAAAAGGCGATTGTCATCGGGGCACTGGTCTGTGATCCACAGATCTGGTTTCTGGATGAACCAATGACCGGGCTGGATCCGACAGCCAGCTATATTTTGAAAGAAAAAATGCGGGAGCAGGCCGCCAAAGGCAAGACGATCTTCTTTTCTACTCACGTCCTTGAGGTGGCGGAAAAACTGTGCGACAAGATTTTGCTGATTGATCACGGTGATTTGAAATACAATGGTACGCTTGAAGCTCTAAAAGAACAGCATCCAGACTGCTCGCTGGAAGAAATCTTCATTCGGGTGACTGGACATGAATAAAACTTGGCTTTTGTACCGGACGATGTTTCATGACGGTTTCAGCCTGTCGCTCAAAACCAAGCGCGGCCGGCGCAACCTGTTGGTGATGCTTCTGGTGCTGGTAATCGGCGGAGTCTATATCGGCTTATATGGCGCACTGATTTTGTTCTCATTTCAAAGCGGGCAAAGCGAGGTGATGCTGCGTTCCTTGTTGATGATTATCAGCATGATCCTGGTGCTGATGTTATTTGCAACCTTTCCCAGCACGTACTACTTTTCCAAAGATCTGCCTGTTTTATTGGCTATGCCGCTGCGGGCCAAAGAAATCATCAATGCCAAAACACTGCTCATTCTTTCGATGATTGGGCCGCTTCTTTTGGCGGTGGTCATCACCATGACCGGGGCAGCTGCCCTCTCGGGTGTCTTTTCGGTTTTGCAGTGCGTGCTGATGTTTGGATACGGAATATTTACCGGGCTTTCAACGATCTTTATTTTAGCGGGAGTAATCATTTTGATGATGCGTTTTCTGCCGTTTTTTCGCAGCAAAGATAAATTTATGACCTTGTTTGGGATCATGACGGTTGTCCTGGTCTTGGTCATGATGAGTGCAATTTACGGCAACCCCGAGATGATGTCCCAGGCCAATAACGATGCTCACAGTTCAGCGGCTATGTTCAATGCCTTGGGCGGCTCAATCCCGATTTATCTCTTTCCATCGGCGTGGGCAGCGTTTGAAGGGATTCTGCGCCCTTCGCTTTTGAACTTTGGAATCAATGTGGCTATTCTGGCTGGCAGCTATTTGCTCTTCCAGTTTTTAGCCAGCAAATTTTATCTGGTCGCGGCGACCAATGCGGTTGGCAGCTCTCCGAAAAAACGCAAAGCGGCCAACAAAGATGTCATGAATGGCAGCATGGCTTCGCTTTTAGCGAAAGTTGAAATCGATACCCTCGTGCGCACGCCTGCCTACTTGACCAATAACGTATTGGGCGCGTTTATTTTGCCGATTGCCTTCATGGTCCCGATTTATTTTGTATTTAAAAATACCGAGATCGATTCAGCCCAGCTCAGCCTGATGATCAATGCGATGCTAAAAACGGTGAATCTGCCGATGTTCTGGGCCGCAATGCTGGTGGGCATGGTGATTGGCTATATGGTTGGCGGATCGACTGCCACCACCCAGACGGCCATTACCCGCGGCGGCCGGGCGGGTTTGGCGTGGATGAAGAGTGTTCCTGTCCCCATCGAAAAACAGCTCCAAGCTAAAATCAATGTTGCCATGATTTTGGCCATCCTTTCCTCTTTGATCATGATCGGGGGCATCTTGTTTTTTATCGGCTTTCAGTTTTTTGCCCTGATTGGCGCCTTGCTCGGTGCCATCGTGCCAAGTTATCTCTCTTGTCAGACCTCGCTTTTAATGGATATTTACCATCCGAAGCTGGATTGGCAGGATGAAGCCCAGGCTGTCAAAAATAACCTGAATGTCTTTTTAGGCATGTTTGCATCCTTTTTGATGGGGGTGATCATCTTTGTGGCTGCATGGTTGATTTATTCTCTCTCGAATTCCTTGGTTTTAACCATTGCGACTGTATTCGTCATCCAGGTTGTGATGATCGGCCTGCTCTGGAAGCAGCCGGTGAAATGGTTCCACAAGTATCTGGACAATGTTTCATAAACTCGTAAATATAAAAGAATCCGCAGTCCCCAAATTCTCTTGAGGAGGCGGATTTTTTCGTGGATTCAACCAAACACTGTACGATTATCTGCGCAAATCTTTGATCTGTGGTAACTTTGATAGGCAAAGATAAAAACACAACGCAGAGTTTCTGCAGAGCTGGTAGGTAGTCCAGCCGCATCAAATGATGTAAGTAACCTTCCTCCTTAGGTCGTCCATTCTTTGTTCATTACAGTTTTAAGGAGGAATTGTTTTGGACAAAGTTTCGAGCAGGCTAACTGTGTTTTTTGAAAATCCATATTGGGTCGGAATTTTTGAAAGGATATCAGAAGGTCAACTGTCAGCGTGCAAAGTGGTTTTTGGTGCTGAACCCAGAGACTATGAAGTTTACCGTTTTGTTCTAGAAAAATATGACCAGCTCCGATTTAGCCCAGCTATAAATGTGGTTGTCAAAGAAGCTAAGCGAAACCCTAAACGGATGCAAAGGGAAGCTAAAAAACAGATTTCGAATGCTGGAATCGGCACCAAATCGCAGCAAGCCTTGAAATTACAACAGGAACAGAGGCATGCGCAGCAAAAAAACACCAATCGGCAAGTGCATCAGGCAGATCAAGAGCTCCGGTTCAGGCTGAAACAACAAAAAAGAAAGCAAAAACATAAAGGGAGATAGCTATCTCCCTTTATGTTTTTATGCGCCCAAGAAAGAATAAGGCGGAATTGATTTATGGACGTGTAGAAGAAGCAGGTGTTGATCCCTGTCTACTTGTCAAACAAGCCTGTTGATTGAAAGGATATTTATTGTTATTTGGCTCATAGCTACAAAACAGATCCGGAGCTAAAGCTTGTAAGATTACTTGTGCAGTGCGGGCAATTCGCTGTAAGGACTCGGTTAAAAACGCATGGTTTTGCTTGTAGTTGGCGATGTAGTGAAAGGAGTAGTCAGCGCTGTCAAGGCCAAGAGCCTGGCAGACGACGTAGCTGACGGATTCTGCTTCAATTTCACGAAGGTCAGCATTGAGATAGAGCTGGTGCTCAAAATCATCGATCTGGCTGTCATTGGAAAAATCATGAAGCAGTGCATGGGTGCATTCGTGGATGAGCGTTTTGAAGATATGCTTTTCTTCCAGTGTTTCGCTGTAAAAGATCTGCTTCTGGCTAAACCAGCATTCACCCATATGGCCATTGGAAAGGACGGCAGGATAAATGGCAAAGCCGGTCAGTTTGCTGAGAATTGGAATGCTTGCCTGCAAGAAGCCGCATTTGCCGCACAGTAAGGCTGGCTGGGGCAGGGCGGGCAGCTCTGGGCCCTCGGTTTGGGAGATATCAAAGACGCAGATACTGCGATAGCCGATGCGTGTTTCTTTGATCTGATTGAAGCCGGCTGTTTTTTCCACCGTGTAGGAGTAGGGAGCCAGAATCCGGATCCCTTTTTCCCCTTCGCGCACCTGCCGGCCAAAGAGTCGTTTCCAGCTTTTATAGCCGGCCACCAAGGTGGCATTGGGATTTTGGGTGAAGATCAGCAGGCAGTTTCGAGCTGAGTAGCTTGGAAAGCGGGCCATTGTTTTCAGATAGTTTTGGTACTGTTCTGAGCTGGTGAGCGTATTGACGCCCTCTTGCAAAGTGGCAAGCAGTTGGTTGATGTGTTTATCGTTCATACAACACCTCCTGTTTGCGTATACGCAAAAATCCGCCCCAAATTCTGGGACGGACAAAATTTCTTTCAATATTTTGCTTTGCAAAACGAAGGATTTGAAATGGCTGATCCGGATGGAAATCCATAGGCAAGGCTGCATTTGAAACAGCATCGAAAAAAACTTAATCCATTTCCAAGGCGCCCGTGTAAAGCTGGTAGTAAACGCCTTTTTTCTTGATCAAAGAATCGTGGTCGCCGCGCTCAATGATGCGGCCCTGGTCGAGAACCATGATCGCATCGGAGTTCATAATCGTCGACAAGCGGTGAGCGATGACAAAGACGGTTCGGCCTTTCATCAACTCATCCATCCCTTCCTGAACCAGGCGTTCAGTGCGGGTATCGATGCTGGAGGTGGCTTCATCCAGAATCAAAACCGGCGGATTGGCTACCGCAGCGCGGGCAATGGCCAACAGCTGGCGCTGGCCTTGGGAAAGGGATTCACCATTGGCATGAATATAGGTGTTATAGCCATTTTCAAGATGGTTGATAAAGCTGTCGGCTCGAGCGAGCTTGGCGGCTGCAATGCACTCTTCATCGGTTGCTTCCAGCTTGCCAAAGCGGATATTATCCATGATCGTGCCGGAGAATAACTGGGTATCCTGCAGCACCACACCAAGCGAACGGCGCAGATCTGGCTTTTTAATCAGGTCAATATTGATGCCATCATACGTGATGGACCCTTTATTGATATCGTAGAAGCGGTTGACCAGATTGGTGATGGTCGTCTTTCCAGCCCCGGTGGCGCCAACCAGCGCAATTTTCTGGCCGGCATGGGCGTAAAGATTGATATCATGCAAAACCGTTTTTTCAGGAACGTAACCAAAGGTTACATCATCGAATACGACATCACCGCGCAAAGGAACCATTTGAAACTTGCCTTCCGCGCGCGGATGCTTCCAGCACCAGTGGCCGGTGTATTCTTTGGATTCAACCCATTGGCCATCGACTTGTTTGGCGCGAACCAATGTAACGATGCCTTGATCGGTTTCCGATGGCGCATCCAATAAAGCAAAGATCCGGGCAGCACCCGCTTGCGCCATGACAACCGCGTTGATCTGCTGGGAGATCTGGGTGATCGGGTTGTTGAAGGCTTTGTTTAAGGAAAGCATGGCTGAAATGGTGCCGATCGTCATGCCAAACATGCCATGAATCGTAAAGTAAGCCCCGGCTAAAGCGCAGACGACGTACGAGATATAGCCAAAGTTCATGCAGACAGGCATCAGAATATTGGCATAGATATTGGCTTTGCTTGAAGCCTGGAACAAGTTTTCATTGAGGACGGAAAACGCTTCTTCAACGGCCGATTCATGGTTGAAGACTTTAATAACCCGGGTGCCTTCGATCATTTCTTCAATATAGCCATTGACCTTGCCCAGCTGGGATTGCTGCTCGCGAAAGTAGCGGCCGGAGGAGTGGGTAATGGTTCTGGCAATCATCAGCATGCAGAAGGCAAACAAGAAAGTGATGGCTGCCAAAACCCAGGACATGGAAACCATAGCCACAACCACCATGATAATTGAAACCAGGCTGGAGAAGACCTGTGGAATGGATTGGGAAATCATCTGGCGCAGCGTATCCGTATCATTGGTATAAACCGACATGATATCGCCATGGGCATGGGTATCAAAATATTTGATCGGCAGAGATTCCATATGGGCAAACAGGCGCTCACGAACGTTGTTTAAAGTCCCCAGAGAAATGCGGACCATCATTCGGTTCCAAGTATAGGTGGAAACAATACCCAGCAGATAAATCATGGCAAGCTGGGCAATGGCATGAAGCAAGGGAGTGAAATCCTTGCTTCCGCTTTGAAGCATCGGACTGATGTAGTCATCAATTAAAGACTGCTGGAAGGTATTGCCATAGACGTTGGCAAAAGCCGAAAAGCAGATCAGAAAGGCAATGATCAAAATCGACCAGCGATAATCGTTCCAGATCATTTTGAACAGCCGGCTTAAGCCTTCAGGATTGAGTTTTGGTTTTCCAGCGGGCATTGGGCCTTTTGGCATCGAATTAGGACCTGGCATCGTTATCGTCTCCTTTCTGTTGAGCCTGCCATGTTGTGCGGTAGATCTCATTGGTTTTTAGAAGTTCATCATGGGTGCCCATTGCGATCAAGTGGCCGCGGTCAAGAACCATGATCTGATCCGCATCCTGCAAAGAAGAAACACGCTGCGAGATGATGATCTTGGTGGTGTTTGGAATTTTGGTTTTGAAAGCCTCGCGGATTAAGTAGTCCGTCTTGGTGTCGACAGCGGAAGTCGAATCATCCAGAATGAGGATTTTCGGTTTCTTGAGCAAAGCACGCGCAATGGTCAAACGCTGGCGCTGCCCGCCGGAAACGTTCGTACCCCCTTGCTCAATATAGGTGTCATAGCCTTTCGGCATGCGCGAGATAAATTCATCTGCTTGGGCAAGACGGCAGGCTTCCACGATTTCTTCATCGGTCGCCGTTTCATCTCCCCAGCGCATGTTCTCTTTGATGGTCCCGGAAAAGAGAACGTTTTTTTGCAATACCATGGCTACGCTGTCGCGTAAAACTTTCAAATCATAATCACGGACGTCAACGCCGCCGACTTTGACTGAACCTTTGGTTACATCATAAAGACGAGGAATCAAGCTGACCAAGGAAGATTTAGAAGAACCGGTTCCGCCTAAAATCCCAAGCGTGGTTCCCGAAGGCAGCGAAAAGTTGATATCGCGCAAAACGTAGTGGCCGTCAACCTGTTCTGCATAATTGAAGTACACATGGTCAAATTCAACAGAACCATCTTTGACTTCTTTGAGGCCATCTTTTGGTGAGTCCAGATAGGAAACCTGGTTGATGACTTCAGTGATTCGTTTGGCACTGGCTGCTGACATGGTGACCATAACCAGGATCATGGAAAACATCATCAAGGACATCAGCAGGTTCATGACATAAGAGAACAACGAAAATAAAACGCCCACTTCCATTGAACCGCCAACGATCAAGTGTGCGCCGATCCAGGCGATCAATAAAATACAGGCATACACAGCGGCCTGCATGAGCGGCTGGTTGAGAATCATCAGCAGTTCAGCTTTGCGGTTAACTGTATAGATATCCTGGCTTCGCTGATTGAACCGGTCGATTTCATAGTCTTCGCGAACGAAGGATTTGACGGGGCGGATGCCGGTGATATTTTCCTGGATTTCTTCATTCAAGCGGTCATACATCTTGAACATTTTGTTAAAGATCGGTCCAGCCCGCGAGATCAGAATGCCGATTGCGATCGCCAAAAGGGCAATGATGCCAATCAGCCACCAGCCGATGGTTGAGCTCAAATACATGACCATAACCAGGGCCATGATGAAGTTTAGCGGAGCACGAACCGCGATTCGGATAATCATCTGGAATGAGTTCTGGACGTTGGTGACATCAGTGGTCAAACGTGTAATCAGCCCCCCGGTTGAATACTCATCGATATTGGAAAAGGAGAAGTTTTGAATATTTTTAAATTCAGCTTCCCGCAGATTTTTGGCAAACCCGGCTGATGCAATAGCGGCATACTTTCCCGACAAGGCGCCGCAGATGAGTGCTGCAACAGCACAAGCCAACATCAAGCCGGAATAGAGCCAGACGTTGTCCATATTGCCAGGCGTAATCCCATCATCCACAATCTTTGACATGAAAAAGGGAATCAAGATATCAAAGAGAACTTCTAGTGCAACTAGAATCGGGGTGAGGATGGTTTCACGTTTGTATTGCTTGATTTGTCTAGCAAGTGTGGCAATCAAATTTGTGTTCCTCCTTACTTTGCAGATTGTGCAGGATTGTTTCTAGAAAATGCATTCCTTGTTCCAGTTCCTGCGAACTGATGCCTTCGAGCATGTTTTCTTCCGCTTCTTTGATCGTCGCATTCATTCTATGGAGCAAATCTTTGGATTTAGCAGTCAGAACGATCTGCCGAATCCGGCGATCGTTGGAATCAGTGATGCGTTCAATCAGGCCTTTGGCCTCTAAACGGTTGATCATGCTTGAAACGGTGGGGTTGGTAATCTGGAAATAGTTTTCCAAATCGCGCTGAATGACGCGATGGTCTTCATCTTCATTGCGTTTTAAAAACATCAGGACATCCATCTGTGGTTTGGTCAGGTCCGCATCTTTTAAAATGGAATTGACGCGGGACCGCACTGTGCGGTGGATGACAGCGATTAAAAAACCAACTCCCTTTGGCGGGTTCTCCATGGCCATCTCCTTTCTATGGGCTGCGGGTTGATTGTGTTTCTATTGCTGCATTCCGTTTTTTGTCTGTTTCCAATGCGTAAAAGGGATTCCTGATCCGCAGCCGGGCAGGAATCCGAAATTAGAAATATAGAATGCTATCAAATAGACCTCTATATTATTGAGTGTCTATATTTTATTGTCAATTCATTCTCCCGCTAATTCTCGGGACATTTTAAAGAAATATGAAGCGGGATTTTATTGAAAACGATTTCGGCATCAGGGCAGGAACCTGGGCTGAAGTTTTGGAAGATGATCGGGAATGAAAAGGAATTGAATGTGCGAAAGCATAAAAATTATCTGTAAAGCACGATGTGTTGAATGGAGCCTTTTGGTGCGATGAATTGCTTTGCCAAATAAATACTGGAAAGGGTCATCGTAGTCTCGAGCGAATACCAGGATCGAATGCAAAGAAGAAGCCCTCCCATTCAAGACGCATCAAAAGCCATAAAAAGCCGCAGAAAATGATTTGGCGTGATCTTTTGGATCGTTCAAGCGGCCGACGAAAAGCCTGCGGCTGACAATGATAAGATAAAAATTATGAAAAAGAATGATGAATTTGAATTCGAGTGCACAGATCTGTCTGATCAAGGATTTGGCATTGGCCACCATGATGGGCTAACCGTTTTTGTATCCGACTTGCTCCCTCAAGAAAAGGTGATTGTGCGGATCATTAAAATGCAAAAGACGTATGCGATTGGAAAAGTGGTCCAGCGTCTGGTCACGAGCAAGGACAGAGTCGAGCCGGTTTGTGCCCAAGCAGGGAAATGCGGCGGATGCGCTTTGCTGCATGTCAATTATGAAAGACAGCTGGCTTATAAAGAAAAACAGCTCAAAGACCTGTTCGCAAAAGTGGATCCCGATATTGAAGTGCTGCCCCCTTTGGGAATGGATTATCCTTATTATTACCGCAATAAAGCACAGTTTCCGATCGGTATTCAAGATGGCCGTGTCGTCGGCGGCTTTTATAAAGCGAGGACCAACGATATTGTTCCGGTTGAGCACTGCATGATTCAATCGAAAAAAATCAATGAGATCTACAAATGGGTCCTGGACCACTTAAGCCTGAATCAAGCTGAAAGCCTCCGCCACCTTTTTATCCGGCACTCCGATGCAACCGGAAAGGTCCAGGTGGTTTTTATCGGCCGCCAAAACAAGGGGCTTGAAGGACTGACCCAAAAACTCGTGGCTGCCTTTCCTGAAGTATCCAGTGTGGTCTTCAATGAAAACAAGCGGAATGACAACGTCATCTTAAGTGATCAATATACGGTTTTATATGGAAGCGATTCGCTGGATGAAAAGTGCCTGGATCTTGACATCAAGCTGCATTTTAAAAGCTTCTTCCAGGTCAATCCCAAGCAGATGGAAGTTTTGTACGCTCAAGCTTTAGAACTGGCAGACTTACATAAAACCGATGAAGTCATTGAACTTTACTCCGGCACAGGAACGATCGGCCTGTTGGCAGCCCGTAAAGCAGGTCATGTCACTGGGGTGGAGATTGTCCCTGAAGCAGTTGAGAATGCCAAAGAGAATCAAGAGCGCAATGGAATTGAAAATGCTGATTTCATCTGTATGGATGCGACGAAGTTTGCCCACCAAAATACAAAGCCGGCTGACGTGGTGATGGTCGATCCGCCCCGCAAAGGCATGACCACCCGGGGAATTGAAGATATTGCTGCGCTTGCTCCCAAACGGGTCGTCTATATTTCATGCAATCCGCGAACTTTAGCACGTGATTTGGGAGAGTTTAAAAAGGTGGGATATCGAGCGCTCAAGATCCAGCCAGTCGACATGTTTCCAAATACCACCGGAATGGAATGCGCTGCTTTGATAGTCAAAGATGAGACTTTGAACGCGCATATAGCTGGAATATAATTCTTGCATCATTATAGAGGGCTAGAAAAGATCCAATAAGATCCCGAAGTAAAAGGAAAGACAGTCCAGATTCGAGTGGACATCTCAAATCTGGACTGTCTTTCCTTCTTTATTTCCTATGCACGAGGACGAGCGATAGGATTTTGGGTGTGCGATTTGTAGAGTAAGGTTGATTCGCTCAGAAATTGATTAAAGAGCAGTCTGAATCTGATGGGCTGTTGGGTTGGTAAGAGCGGGAAGCCGGCGGTGAATCTTTGCCAGCAGATTGGGATCATTGCTTAATATCTTCAGTCCATAAACAGGTTCACCCTTCCAGTCTTCAATCAAAACAGGGTATAAATCATAGGCCTCGATAAACTCAGCGGCTTGGGGTGTCCAGTCAGAAATCTGGTTGCGGCCGTTATTATAAAGAACAGCCGCACCTGCTTTCTTGCAAAGACCAAATACGAAACGAAGATCTTTGCGTGTAAAGTTTCCTGCCAGCGGGTTGTTTTCATTGTTTGCATACATGTTTAAGTTTTTAATGTTCATCAGTTATTCTCCTTTAGGTAAAATCACTTATTAAAACTTTCTATTCAGTTCAGATTAGAATGCTCGATTAAAAGGCAGCCTGAATCTGGTGAGCTGCTGGATTGGCTAATGCGGGAAGCCGGCGGCTGATTTTTTCCAGCAAAATGACATCACTTGTTAAAACTTTTAATCCATAGACGGGCTCACCCTTCCAGTCTTCAATGACAACGGGATACAGATTATAAGCCTCGATAAACTCAGCAGCTTGGGGTGTCCAGTCAGAAATCTGGTTGCGGCCGTTATTGTAAAGAACAGCTACACCGGCTTTCTTGCAAAGATCAAATACGAAGCGAAGATCTTTGGCACTGAAACTACCTTCCATCGTATTCATAGTATTGTGACGAGTTTTATTATTGATTCTATTTTTAATAAATTTGGTATTCATGTTTGCCCTCTCCTTCTTGCATCTTCAGTATGCAACGCACAATTTCAAATTTCCACCTTAATTTTTGAAACTAAATTTATAACTTAGTTTCAAAAATTATTTTGGGATATAATATTTTTGAAACAGAAAAAATCGTTTGGCTGGGCTTTTGGTCAATAAAAAAGCTTGATTGGATTGGCTTTGGACTTACAAAAGCCCGGCAAAGAAAGGTGAGCTGTCATGAGTAAAAAAGAAGACCGTCAGAATCAGATCTATGATTTATTGACGAATAATGAAAAACTATCCGTCAGCGAGCTCGCACAGCAGCTGGCTGTTACCCCTGAAACCATCCGCACTGATTTGGATGCTCTTGAGAGGAATGGCTTGATTACACGCGGGCATGGGTATGCAAGAGCAGTGCGAAATTTTGTTGAACTGCCTTTTGATCAGCGGCGGACAGCCCATCTTGAAGATAAAAAAGCGGTTGCCTGGCGGGCAATTGCGGAAATTGAAGACGGAATGACTGTGTTTCTAGACGCAGGCACGACTTTGTTTTCGGGACTTGATTTGCTGCAATCCAAAAAAGATCTGACGATCGTGACCAACTCCCTGGCTGTAGTTGAAATGGTCCGCCGCCATCTGAACTTCAGGATCCTTCTGGTTGGTGGGGAACTTTTTGGAACTGGAAAGCGCTGCGTTGGCTACTTTGCTGAACAGATGATTGAACATATCCACTTCAACCTGGCTATTCTAGGAACTGATGGCTTAAAAGATATGGAAGGGTTCGGCGTCTGGTTTCCCGAAGAAATCGGCTGGGAGCGCAAAGTGGTCGAAAATGCAGACCGGATCGTTTTGATTGCGGATGCTTCGAAGTTTGAACACCACAATATGTATCGTTCAGGGTCTTTAGATGAAGTGGATCTTTTGATTACAAACTTTATCGAGGATCAAGTTCGCGATAAGGTAACTGAAAAAGTTAGGCTGATAGAAACAGATGGCCAAAAAGAACGAGATACACGGAAAAGAAAAAGGAAAATTTGAAGAGTTGAAAAGGTGCTTGGAATGATTGAACATGCCAAAAGCACCGCTGTGGAGCCGAACAGCGGTGCTTTTGAAGAGTATAACGGGTGAACCGGTCATTTCTGGATCTTACATGGCAAAGATCAGCTGTCAAAGTCGCACAACGAGATGAATTAAATCAGGACAATCGACAGCCAGAGAGGAAGACTGGTCTTTTTGCAGGGAAGAAAACTGATGCACCGCTCCCACAGGCACTGAGAAGCGTGTGGCGGGAAGAGCCGGTTAATCAATTCCTATAGGTTTTGAGAGATCATTTTCCAGCAGGCCCAGAGTCTTTAAAACGCAGGAAATTGAATTTTCCTGATGGTCCCTCCAGTCAAAGTCTGTTTGGTTGGCCATGCTGCCTTGCAAGGGGGACGGTGCGATGAAGGCAGTTTGTGCCAGTACGTTTTGATTGGCTTTGTTCTTGCCAAAAGCTGCGGAGTAAGAGCCTTCTAAATTCCAATAGGCAAGCATCTTCTTGATGCCATTTCTTTGGCTTGCACCTTCTGGATAGAGATGCTGCTGGTTTGACCCAGAAGAAATCCAGCTTAGCCCCGGAGTCAGTTCCAGGATGGATTGAACTTGTTCAGGATCAGTACTGATAATCGTAAGCATGGAGATATCCTCTCCGCTCCAAGGCTTGATTTCGATAGGAAGAAAATGCATCTTGGCGGCGAATGCTTGAGACTCTTTCGTCCATATTGTTAAATTTGGTTTTTTTCCATAAAAGAAAACAGGGATTTGTCTGGTTTGGCATTCATCGAAAATGGCTTTTAGGTCAGCGGGAATATAGGCCGTGTGCTCGATCAGCCGGCGCTTGCCATCAAAAATTTCACTGCCGCCAGCCAGAATATAGCCATCAAAAGGGAATTCATTCAGTTTCGAAAGACTTAAAACCGCGGCCATATTCCGCATCGTAACTAAGGCGATTTTTATTCCGCGCTTTTGGAGAGTGCGTAAGGCGTTAAATGAGGATTGGTCCAGATCAGGATGCTTTTCATCCAGTAAGGTTTCATCAACATTTAAAAACAGGGTCCGGATTGGGGTGGTGGTGGGGCTTGTAATCTCGGGTTCAACCAAATACTCGCTTTCAAAAGATACTGACTGCAAAGCGCATAAGGAAGGCAGATCCCGCGTTGGATCCAAATACCGGAAAAATCTGGCCAGACAAATCAGGAGATGAAAAAGGGATCCCAATTTGGTTTTATGGATTTGTTTTAAAACGATGTGATTCATAACCAGTGTTCTCCTTTGGCTGCAAAGATTCAGCCGTTTCCAGACCAGCGAGATTTTGGAGTCAGGAAATTCAAAATCAATGGCGTGACCTCCAGGTAAACATCCAGCTGGTGTTTTGGGTTTTATATTCAATGGACTGTGTGCAGGGACAGAAAAAAGGATTTTGAAATCGGCGAAATCTGACTTATTCATGGGCTGTCCAGAAAAAATTTGGATCGAGATGAATATAAATGAGACCTGTTATCGAAATCAGATCTCTTCTTGACCTTAGTACGGAGACGAGAATGGACATTTCTACTGTTTATTGGACTTCCGAAAAAATTTTCTGGAAAGCAAAATTATTCTGACGTTAAAATTTTGATGTCCAGAAAAAAAGTGAAAAGCTGGTTTTAAAAGAGGAAATGAGATGGGAAAAAGAGAAGAACGGCAAAAAAGAATCCTCGATTTGCTGAGGGACAGTGAAGTATTGTCTGTCCATGCTTTGGCCAAGCAGCTTGGGGTAACTACCGAGACCATCCGTACGGATTTAGATACGATGGAAAAACTGGACCTCGTTACAAGAAGGCATGGTTTTGCCAGGGCCAACAGAAAGCCGATCGAAATGCCGTTTGAGCAGCGGGCAGCTTCGAATACCGAGGCAAAGAAAGTTGTCGCTTGGCGGGCGATCCAGGAGATCAAAGATGGGATAGTCGTGTATTTGGACACAGGTACGACGATGTATGCGGGCTTGGATCTGCTTCGCTCCAAGCGGGATTTAACGATTGTGACCAATTCGATGAATGTCGCTGAAATTGGCCTGTAGATGGATTTCGAAGTGCTGCTGGTGAGAGGTGTCGTTTCTAAAAAGGGAAAACGCTGCAGCGGCTATTTTGCTGAGCAGATGCTTGAGCAGATTCATTTTGACTTGGCAATCATCGGTTCGGACGGCTTGAAAGACTTAACCGGATTTGGAGTCGGGAATACAGAAGAAATCGGCTGGGAGCGTAAAGTGATGAACAGTGCCAGCCAAAAGATTCTCATCGCAGATTCTTCCAAATTTGATGTCTACAACGTATACACGATTGGGATGCTAGATGAATTCGATCTATTCTTAAGGGCAGAGCACCCCGACTGAATGGAATAATTTGAGATTGCTTTGGAATTCATTTTTGTTTTTGAATGCCGTTCAGTCGGGGGTGAATGCCCACCACAATCAGCCTCTGAAAGTTGTTGTGGGACTATTTGATGTCTTGATCCTGTATGTATCGTTTCGATATTTTTGCGTTGCGATCACTCACAGTACAAATGAAATAAGACATGCTCCAGATTTGGCCAGATCGATGCTGGGCGGAGCTTCAAACAGGATGTGGAGTGGATATGATCCGGCTCGCCGTTCATTTCCAGAACCCTTAATCCTGCCGCTTTCATCTTGTCTTTTAGGTAGGAATAGACGAAATCTTTGATTCCACCCGTTAGTACTGGATGCCGATACTTGGTGACAAGCACCAGATGATATTGAAGCAGGAAGCAGCTGTGCTGGTTGAAAATCCAGCCTTTTTCTTTGGCACATCGCATGGATGCACCTCTTATAACTGATTATTTTAATCATTATAATATCAATGTCATTAAGCTAACCATTCTAAGCTTAATATGTTTTTCTTACGTGAACAATTCTCGATTTATAAAGATGGGTCTTTGGCTTGACAAACCGATATAATCTCAAATCATTTATATAGTAATGACGATAAGATTTTTAATAGTCATTCCGAGGTCCGCTTTATGAATGTTAAAAAAGTCACAGCACTGATCACAAGCTTTCTAGAGCTTACTCATTCTGTCGCTAAAGAAGAATCCGAGAAACTTGCCAAAAATACAGGAGCCTACTCTAGAACGAAGTCAGAGAAAATCAGTCTCGAAGACTTCATCATGGCCAGTGTTCTTCGCTGCGGAGTTACTCTTTCTGA
>JADGIS010000089.1 GCA_015233825.1 Erysipelotrichaceae bacterium RD49 | reverse complement strand
TAAATTTCTGTTTGTTTAATGTGAACAATTAGATTTGCAATCGATGCTTTAGACTATATTTTGTCTTTATATTGCGAACAATTTTGGTCGAATTCACTAAGAAAAAGGCTTTTGTCAGGTCCATCTAATTAATAAAGTGCCGATATTGATCGAAAGATACTATTTGCCGCCAAACCGAATGGCGTTGATAAAAAATACCATTTTTCGCTTCGAAATGTAGGAGAAACGAAAAATGGTAAATATAAAACTCACGACACCTAAAGGTGTTTCGAATTTATGAGAGTCCTCTAGAAGTCTTGCAGGAAACGTTTATCAAGTGAAGAAACCAGCTGGCTACCAGTTGAGATCCTGATCGTCTTCAACTGGATCCAAAGCCAGATTGTGAAGATCCGTCCAGCCCATGACTCCATGGTGCTTAACCTGGGCTTTATGGCCCCAGATATTGACCAGGTGGACAGTCTGCCCGGCGATTAAGGGCAGTTCATAACTGGTATAATTCGATGCCTTGCCCTCGATCAGAAAGGCATTGTCCACCCAGACCCGCCGATGCAGGTAAGGGGAAGAAACCAGCGACTGTTCTTCACCTTTTTCTAGAAGTTCAACCTCCCCTTGAGAGAAGTTGATATAAAACGAATACCGGTTATCAGGGGTCGTTGTATGTAGCACTCTGACTTTATCCAGCAGGTCGGTATGGATAAAGCGCAGCGAATTATGACCTAAAATCAAAGCGTTGAGCTGGCCGGCTTTTTTGACAACATTGCCTCCATCAATGGAGATGATGTTTTTTTCGGTATTCAGCTTGGGATTAAAACTTGGATACAAAATGCTGTACTCACTGACCGGCATATGGCCGACGATGACCGGCCTTGTAAAGTGCTTATCCTCACGGTCAAATTGAAAGCGGGTCATGATGTAGCGGAAATCATCTGCGAATGTCGTCTCGTTTTCGATGCCTGAATGCGCGAGGATATAGTCGGGCGTATCAATGACGTGAGGCAAATCATTGATAAAGATCAGCTCCTTTAAATACCGCTTGCGCAGCTCATAACAGTACTGCTCCATATCGGTTTGTTCATTTAAGGGCTCAAGACCCGCTTCGGCAGCCATTTCGTGAATGAGCGAATGAGATCTTTCAAGCAGAACTTTCTTTAAAAAATCCAGCCGATAGGAGTAAAGAACGTTTTTGGCTACAAAGTCGCAGTTGCCCATCATCGGATAGACCTCGCCAGCTTTGGTCTGCTCCATAATATAGCGGATGGTCCCCAGCGAATCCTCGCCTTTTTCCACTAAGTCACCGAGCAGGATCAATCGATCCTGCCCGGGTTTATAGTCGGCTTTTGCAAGAAGCTTCTGATAGGTTTTCAGTGCTCCATGAATATCGGAGATGACAATGGTCCGGCCCTGAAACCGGCCGAGTTTCTGAATCACGGGTTTACGGTTCATTTGATTAAAAACCTCAAAAACGTATCCGCTTCTGCTTCCCATTGTGCTTCACAATGTTCGCCTTCCGGCTGCACATCAAATTGAAGCTTGATTCCTTTACGAAGAAACAGGTTGGCAAGAAGGGTAAGGATGCGTGTTTCTTGAATAAATTCATGACCCGTACTGCCCTCTCTGGCTCCCCAGGAGAGATATAAGCTTGCAGGCAGTTTGACCCTGGCTCTTGCTGCATGATAGAGCAGGGAAGACTGGCTGGGCAAAACATAAGGAGAAAGGGCAGCTGCTTTGGAAAAAGTATGGCTGTATGCATAGAGGGCATAAATCGCCATCAATCCGCCGCAGCTTGATCCGCCAATCCATGTTTTGGTCCGCTCAGGTCGGGTGGGAAAGTGGGCATCGACATACGGTTTGAGGGTACGGACGATAAATTCCATCGTGGCCCGGCCTTTACCATCAAAACCGCCGTCGTATTCCGGATCATAGAAAGAGTAGGGGGCATACTCACTTAACCGCTCATAGCCTTCATGACTACACTCCAGACCAACGACCATGATCTGTTCAGGCAGTTGATATAAGTGGTTAAGCAGCCGCCAGCTTCGGCCATACGTGGCATCTTCATCAAAGAAGAGGTTATGGCCGTCAAACATATAAAGTACGGGGTAGCGCTTCTGGCTGGAAATATAATCATCAGGCAAATACATGTGAATCGTCACATTGCGGCGCAGCTGATCGGAATACAGTTCGAATTTGGTAATCAAAACGAAATCCGATTAGTTTTTAATAAAAGAGTCGTGGAAGAACTCGTCACGCCGTTCTGGCGAGGTGAAACGGGCTTTAATCGTCACGTCTCCCATCGCACTGGCAAATGCAGGCGGAAGAACTTCGACTCCGAGCAGCTCATTGGAATATTTGCTCATTAAGAACTCAACCGAATGACGATAATTCACACCGGTCCGGCGGCCGACGAAGCCTGCCGAGTATTTTGCCTTTTCATGTACTGGGCATTTTTGTTCCAGCAATACCTGTGCCCATAGACTATAAATATCTTCATCAAAGGAATAGTTGATCAGATCCGGACAGAAGCCTCCTGGTGGTCTGAAATTCATTTCCAGGGCAACCAGATCCCCTTTCTGGCCAAGCCCTGGCTGGTCTTCGGTGAGTTCGAAGTACTCGCCATGGAAGAAACGATTGCGGATGTCAAAGGAATCAACGACGCGCTTGGCAATCTGCCGGCGTTCTTCCGGAATATAGAAGTTGTAATAGGTCCCAATTGAATCGTGGTTTTGAACAGAGTCCATGCAGTTGGACACGTAGCTCATGCCGCTCAAGAACCGAATCTGTCCCTGGCCGTCAGCCAGGCCATCGAGCGTGGTGACATTGCCCTGTACAAATTTTTCCAGGATCATCTGGCAGCCGATCTGCTTGGCTTCTTTCCAGTATTTCTCCATTTCGGCTTCATCGTGGATATGCCAGGTATAGCTTGCACCAACACCTACATCGGGTTTTAAGACCAGATTCCAGCCATGGCCCTGGGCAAAGGCTTTGGCCTCTTCTAAAGAATGAGGCAGAACGTAAGGGGCAACTTTCAATCCTGCTTTTTCATAGTAGGACTTCATCGCCGATTTGGACTGGAACTCTTGAATCTTCGCCAGCGAAAAGCCAGTGTTGACGTGGAAGTCATCGCGGAGCCTGGCGTCGAGATCAAGCCAAGCTTCGTTGTTGGATTCAATCCAGTCTGGTTTGCCGTATTTGAAAGCAAAATAGGCAACCGCTTTGTACACTTCATCATAGTTGTGAAATGAAGAAACTTTATAACATTCGTCGATGTTTCGCTTCAGTTCAGGATGAAGATTGTCGTATTCGGTATCGATCACCGCTAGGACTCGGGCACCCATTTTCTTCAGTCCCCGGCAGAACATCCAGTAGCTTTCTGGATAGTTCGGGGAGATGAAAACAAAATTCTCCATTCAGTACACCTTTCTTTTATGTTCTTATCTTCTTATCGATTTATTTTTGGGGTTAGTTGAGAATGATCCTGACCACTTCCAGGTCTGTTTCAATCTCTGAACAATCCATCAAGCCTGCAGCCAGGCCTGATTAGAGTCAATGGCTTTGGATTTCAGCTTCCAGTTCAGCCAGCTTCGCATGATAAATCGCCAGGATGGTTTTGCCATCCCGAATTTCGCCAGATGCGATTTTTTCATACGCCGTATCTAAATCCATCCAAACCAAGGTGATTTCTTCGGTATCATCCATTTCCAGGCGATGTTTTGCTTTGGTGACATCATTGGCTTTGTAGACATAAATGACTTCCGAATCGTAACCGGGTGTTGGCCAGAAAGCTGTGATCAAAGATAAAGACTTTGCCTGGCAGCCGGTTTCTTCATTGAGTTCCCGCATCGCCGTCATTGCTGGATCTTCGTTGGGATCAATGGTGCCAGCAGGAATTTCCAAGGTATATTCGTTGCCGATTCCAGCGCGGGGCTGCCTGACCAGCAAAAGCTTATGATCAGCAATCACCAAAACAGCAGCTCCACCCGGATGAATGACCAAATCCCGCCACATCCTGCGGCCGTTGACATCCATTTCTTTTTGAACCACTGAAAAAATCTTGCCGTTAAATATTTCTTTGGTGCTCATTGCGCCGCCTCCAATCAAAAACAAAGGTCAATTCGGCATCAAAGTACAAGGCCTTCGATGCATCTCCATCTGCGACACCGGTTCCAGATTGTCGGAAGACCGCATGCTAACAAATTCGAAAAAGAAAGTCACTCTGCCTTGGCTGAAGGCTTTCTTCTTGTTTTTGTGGCTAGTCAACCGTATTGAGGAAGGCCTGCGTGATCGCATTGGCAATCCGGGTCTGGAATTTGGTATCCGAGAGTTTAGAATAATCCGTTGGGTTGGTGATGTAACCAACCTGAAGCAGAATCGAAGGAATTGAGGGATCGCTTAAAATTGGAAAGGAATCATAATGATCGGTATCAATGCCTTCGAAGCGGGAATAGCTTGTCGCCTGGATCTGATCCGCCAGTTGGTTCGTCAAGTCTTCCAGCTGCACGGAATTGGGCTGGGTGAAGATTGAAAAGCCGCGGTGCAGCGAAGAGTCCTGGTTCATCGAAAGTGACAATATATAATCCGCCTGGTTGGCTCTGGCTTGCTCAAGCCGGACGCTTTCACAGTTATCTTCACTGGAACAAGCCGGCACATCATCGTACCAGCGGGAATATTCAACTCGATATCCCGCCTTTTCCAAGGCGTTGCCTGTCGTAAGGGCTAACTGCATCAAAAGATCTTTTTCAGACTGCTGATTGGCTCCAGTATAGCCGGCATCCTGCCCGCCGCGGGCTGGATCAATATAAATCAACGCTTTCGATTTGGATCGTCTGGTTTCGACATCCTCATTGGTTTGTAACGGTTCATCAGGATTGTAGACCGGAACTTTGTCCTCTTTTGCCATGGGCTGACCGCCAAGATTGGGTTCAATCACCAAAAGGATGAACAGCGCGGCCAGTAAAAAAAGAACAGCACGTTTCATTTGTTTCTCCTGTTGAGAGTATCGGCCGGATTGAAGGATCCGGTTACCTGAATTTTAAACAATCAAAAAGCCGGGTGCAAAAAAAGCTCTTCAAATCACAGCTGAAAGTCGCAATCTATGCCTTAAGCCGATAAGAAAGCCACTGAAAGCGTTTAGAAGCGGGAAAATTCAAGATGGCCTGCGTTGACCACTTTTGCAAAGCCGGACCATAATTAAGGAAAGAATCGTCCAGGGATTATCACATCAATGGACATCGTCTGTTGAACACGTGAGAGATTTTGTTTTTGCCAATCAAAAATGGTCCATATAGGCAGGGCTGTCCGGTTCAGCTAAAATGATCCAATCGATACAGAAAAAAGGACGAAGGGAAAACGTATGGAATTTAATGTCTCACTGGACCAGTTTGAAGGGCCGCTTGATTTGATGCTGCATCTGGTCCATACCCATAAACTCGACTTGTTCGAACTCAAGCTGGATGTACTTGCCAGCCAATATATAGCCTATATCCGCCAGGCGTTAGCCAAAGGACTGGATGTCAGCAGCGAGTACCTGGTTGAATTCACTGCCTTGATGGAATATAAATCCCGCAAGCTGCTGCCAAAAAAGCAGGAAGTCGAAGTTGAGGATACCTATGAAGAAGATCCAGCCCTGACCATGGCTAGACGGCTGCAGGAATACGAAAAATGCAAACAGGAAGCCGCTCTGCTTGCCAAACTGCATGAAGCCAGGCAATCCCAGATTGACAGGGCCCCGGCAAGCTTGATCGACCAATGGGCGGCCCGTGAGGATCTGACCATCAAGCTGCATTTAAAAAGCGCGGATCTGCAAAAAGCTTTTGAGCGGGTGATGCGGCGTTATGCGATTTTAAAGCCCTACCAGACGCAGGTGGAAGTCAAAGAGCTTTCCGTGGAGGAGCGCATGGCGCAGATTCTGGCTATGGATTTCAAGAAGCAGGCCCCGTTCCAGTTTGAAGATCTGCTGGCGGACGTTCAAACCATGCATGAAGTCGTTGTCACCTTCCTGGCGGTTTTGGAGTTGGTCCATGATGGCCAGGCGGTCGTCCATTGCAATGAACAGGAGGAAATATGGATTCAGCTGCTGTGATTGAACAAATCAAACCCATTTTAGAAGGACTGATTTTTACTAGCGGGGAAGATGGCCTTTCACTGGTTCAGCTTCAAACCGTCTTTGAAGAATGCACCCGCGATGAACTCGGCCAGGCGCTTGAACTGCTTGGGCGTGATTACAGCTTGCAAAGCAGGGGGATTGAACTGGTGAAATATGGCGGCCGCTGGAAGTTTGTGGCAAAAGAATCCGTCTATCCCTATGCTTCAAGGCTGTATTCCAAAACAAAAAGCAATGCGATTTCAACCGCCGCAATGGAAGTGCTCTCCCTGATTGCCTATCGCCAGCCCATAACGCGCGTTGAAATTGATGAAATCCG
The DNA here is from genome assembly GCA_015233825.1 of Erysipelotrichaceae bacterium RD49. Classification (GTDB taxonomy): domain Bacteria; phylum Bacillota_I; class Bacilli_A; order Erysipelotrichales; family Erysipelotrichaceae; genus Allobaculum. Next base: position 5,243 of record JADGIS010000089.1, on the reverse strand, counting down.
CGGCGTCTCCAGCGAGCTCATGCTCAAAAAGCTCCAGGCGCGTGACTTAATTGAAACTTGCGGCCACAAAGAAACAATTGGCCGCCCGCTGTTATACCAGGTGTCGAGTGGATTTTATGATGCCTTTGGTCTGGAAAGTCTGGCTGACCTGCCAGACTGCGAGACAGAGCCCGCCGTCAGTCCGCTTTTTGAAAGACAGACCGATGGAAGGATTCCCCAAGAACCGGCCGACTCATTGGCAGATCACTCTTCGAGCGCACCAGATTCACAAAAAATTCAGGAGGGGGCCTAGAACAGCCCGCTGACAAATCCATGCCCAAAAACAGAGAATGAGCAAGCGGGGTCTGTTAGAATTATTTTGATAACCAATAGGCGATAGTCAATGACTCCATCCAAACTGCCTTGCAGTTTGGATGGGGTATCTTTACCTAGCCTGATGAAGAAAACACAACCACGTCAAACGGATCGTCCGATCGAAAGGATCCCCATTCGAACCGGCAGGCTTGGGCGGTCCATTTTCGATAGAAAGAGAGGCTGAGATGATGGAAGAACGTTTACAAAAAGTCATCGCGCAATCCGGGATCTGCTCCCGGCGTAAAGCAGAAGAATTAATTTTAGCGGGAAAGGTGAAGGTGAATGGTACAACCATTACAACATTAGGAACCAAAGTCGATCCCAAAGACCGTATTACGGTCAATGGAAAAACATTGTCCAAGGAGGAAAAGGTCTACTACGTCCTCAATAAACCCAAAGGCTGCGTGACAACTGTCAAAGATGATAAAGATCGGGATACGGTCATGAACTATGTTCCTGCAAATCCCAGAGTCTTTCCTGTCGGACGGCTGGATTACGATACCAGCGGCGTGCTGCTGCTGACAAACGATGGGGATTTTGCCAATCAGATGATGCACCCGCGCTATCACCTGCCCAAAACCTATGAAGTCAATCTGCAGGGGATGCTCAGTGAAGACGATGTCAGGAAACTGCGCAAAGGATTCAGCTACGAGGGTGAAAAATTCTCGCCGGCTAAAGTGTTCATCAAAAACAAGGACTATGCCCGCGACCGCATGCTTTTGGATCTGACCATTTATGAAGGCCGCAACCATCAGGTTAAAAAGATGATGGAAGCTCTCGGTCATGAAGTGCGCCGCTTGAACCGTTCCCGCTTTGGCTTCATTACCGTGGATGATCTCAGACCTGGCGAGGCCAGACGCTTAAAACCCTATGACGTGCGCAAGCTGATTGCCATGGCGCAAGAAGAATCCAGATGAAGCAGATTTTTGTTGAAGAACCGATCGACGTAGGAAAAGTGCTGAGCCTCAATGAAAAAACAGCCCACCACTTATTCCACGTGACAAGAACGACCCCAAAAGAGAAAATTCGCGTTATCAGCCGGGATCGTCATATCTTCTATGGCCATGTCCAGGACCACCCGCATCTTTTGATCAGCGAAAAAAGCGATGAAACCCTGCCTGAGTCTCCTGAGCTGACCCTTTGTGCGGCTTTGATCAAAGCGGATAAATTTGAATGGATGCTTCAAAAAGCAGCAGAACTTGGAGTGACTAAAATTGTTCCCTTCACCAGTGCCAATACGATTATTTCGCTCGAGCCCAAAAAAATCGACAAGAAAATCGCCCGCTGGCAAAGCATTTTAGAAGGCGCCTGCCGTCAGTCCAACCGTACCGATTTAGTTACCATCGAAAAGCCGGTCAGCCTGGCTGATCTGGTTCATTTTAAATCGGATCTCAATCTTTGTGCCTGGGAAAAAGAAAACGTCAGCCGCCATTTATGCTGCGCCCTGGATAAACTTGCTTGCAGTGCGACCTTTGTCATTGGACCGGAAGGCGGCTTGAGTGCCAAGGAAGCGGATTTTCTGGAACAGGAAGGGTTTGAACTCTGTTCGCTTGGAAACCGGATTTTGCGTGCGGAAACTGCTGCCTGCTACGTGCTGGCCTGCTCAGACTATGCCTGGAACCAAAACCATGGGGTCTGCAAAACGGCCGCTCCAAGTCATCAGCTGGCGAACAAAGAATAAGAAGAATTGAACGAAAACTGGCCGTTTTCCTGGTGGCCAGGATGCCTCACAGCAGCTTGGTTTGGAAGCTGGTGTGGGGCATTTTGTTTGTTTTGATGTGAAAAAACGGCAGGCTGTGGTAAAACAATCGTGAATTCGTGTTTGGTATCACTTTCAAGATACAGAAAAAATTTCTAGTCTATAATCCAGATGTATTTTTCGATAGAATCATCAAAGAGCCAGAAACTGTCAGAGTCAAAGGGACAGTTGGGAAGGAGAAGAAGAGATGAAAACATTTGAAATTGAAACTCTTGGCTGCAAGGTCAATGAATATGAATCGGCTTTTTATGCTTCCCAGCTGGAAAAAGCCGGCTTTTGCCATGCGGCGAAAGGCGAAGCGGCAGATGTCCTCATCATTAATACCTGTACGGTTACTAATACAGCTGCTGCAAAATCCAGACGCAAGATCAATCGCTTAAAACGCGAAAATCCCAATGCGTTTGTCGCAGCCGTCGGCTGCTATACCCAGATGCTTGACGAACAACAGCGCCAGGCGCTCCATGTCGATTTGATTGTCGGTGCCAGCCACAAAGACCAGCTGGCCTCGACGATTATCGAGGCTATGAACCAGAAACAAAGTCCCGGACAGAAAATCGACCTGGTCGAAGAAAGCCGGGATCTGACCCGGTTTGAATCAATGCCGATCGGGAGTTTTGAAGGGCAGCACCGGGCGTTTTTAAAGATTCAGGATGGCTGCAACCAATACTGCGCCTATTGCCAGATCCCTCTGGCCCGCGGCCCCGAACGCTCGCAATTGCCCATGGAAGTCGTCAAGAGCGCCCAGGATTTAGCAGCCAGCGGCCATTTGGAAATCGTTTTGACCGGCATCCATACCGGCCGCTATCATTTTCGCGATACCAATCTGACCAAGCTGCTGGAAATGCTTTTGGAAAATACCAGCGAAGAAGTGTGCTATCGGCTTTCCAGCATTGAAATTACCGAGGTCAGCGATGAACTGCTCGATTTAATGGCGGCTAGTCCGCGCATTCTGCCCCATCTGCATATTCCGATCCAGGCCGGAGATGACAGAACCCTGGCCCGCATGAAGCGGCCCTATACAGTGGCCCAGTTTGAAAAGCGGCTCGAGCAGATCCGCAAAAAAATCCCCGATATTTCCATCTCGACGGATGTGATTACCGGATTTGTCGGGGAAAGCGATGAAGAATTTGAAACGACCAAACAGACCTTGTCCGACTGCAGGTTCTCGTTTCTGCATGTCTTTCCATATTCAAGACGGAAAGGAACAGCAGCGGATGCGATGACCGGGTTTGTAGATGGCCACAAAGCCAAAGCAAGAACGGACGAATTATTAGCTCTTTCCAAGCAGCTGCGCAAAGACGATATGGCGCGCTTTGAAAGAAGCCAGATGTTAATTGAGCGCGAAGAACCCGGCCAGAAAAACTGGTATATCGGGTATACAAGTCAATACCATCCCGCAAGGATCTTCTCAATGACTCCCCTTCGTGGCCGAATCAATGTTAAAATGACGGAAAGCGCAGATGAACGATATACAGTCGTTGTAGAGGATTAAGATGAGACTATCTAAAATGTTCAAGAATGTTCCAACAACCAATATCCAGGGACTTTCATTTGACTCCCGGAAAGTCAAGCCCGGGGATATGTATTTCTGTATGCCGGGTCTTACCTTTGACGGGCATGATTTTATCGATCAGGCAATCGATAAAGGAGCGATCGCAATCGTTCACTCCAAACCGATTGACCATCCCAGGGGCGGAGCGGTTTATATCAAAGTCGATGATACGGTCGATGTTCTCAATCAGGCTGCCAGGATTTTTTATAACCGGCCTTCAGACCAGCTGGAAATGTATGGCATTACCGGCACCAATGGCAAAAGCACCGTAGCCAATATTATCCGCCATTTTGAACAGCCTGAAATGCCTTGCGGATATATCGGCACCATTGCGATTGCTTATGGAAACTGCACCCTGGCTCCTGATCTGACAACACCGGATACTGTCTTTTTACAAAAGACGCTTCGCAATATGGTCGATGCGGGCATGAAAGCCTGTGCCATGGAAGTGTCCAGCCACGGCCTGGCCCAAAGACGAGTCGAAGGCATTGATTTTGACTGCGCTGTCTTTACCAACTTTACCTATGATCATCTGGATTTCCATGGCACCATGGAAAATTACTTTGAAGCCAAATCCCGCTTGTTTTCAAAACGGGTGAAATCCGACGGCGTTTCCGTATTGAATGCTGATGATCCCAAGTGTGCTGAGCTCCAGGCTTTATCCCAGGCCAGGACCGTCACCTACTCGACCAAACAAGAGGCTGATTATCGGGCAATCAACATCAAAATGGATCAAGGATCGATTTCTTTTGATCTGGTTTATGGAACCAAGACCTATCCGGTTGTTACCAACCTGGTTGGTGAATTTAACTTGTATAACCTATTGGCGTCCATCGCGGCTGTTCATGAAACAAGCAGCCAGCCTTTAGAGGAAATCATCGCCAAAGCCAAAAACATTCCGCAGGTTCCCGGCCGGATGGAGCAGATTCATGAAGGCCAGAACTTCAATGTCATCGTTGATTTTGCGCATACGCCCGACGGTATGGAGAAGATGTTTAAATTCGGCCGCATGATTACCAAGCCAGGCGGGCAGCTGATCGCGGTATTCGGCTCAGCAGGCAAGCGGGATAAGCCCAAGCGTAAAGTCTTCGGGCAGCTGGCCGAGAAATACTGCGACCAGGTGTATCTGACGGAAGACGATCCCCGGGATGAAAATCCGCAGGAGATCGCCAATGAAATTCGCTCGGGCATGAGCAGTGTCCGATCGGTCTTTGTTCCAGAGCGGTATGAAGCCATTCGTCAGGCTATTGAATCAGCCAATGAAGGAGATACCGTGCTGCTTCTTGGTAAAGGTGACGAAAGCTTTATGTATCACGAAGAGGGAAGGGTTCCCTGGATTGGCGACAACAAAGCGGCTCAAGAATGCTTAGAGCGGATTTTAAAGCCAGAAGACCATCAGGCTTCTGCGTAAACAATCATCAAGCTGGAAATAGCAGCGGGCAGGACTCTACTAAGGAACTGCGTAAAAATAAATCCCGATTTATTCGGACTTAAATCCCTTGATTATGTAATTCCAATGTGTTTCGCTCCCAAAATATGTGATATCGATTTTGGACATTTCCTCATCCGATACCTTTT
>JADGIS010000088.1 GCA_015233825.1 Erysipelotrichaceae bacterium RD49 | reverse complement strand
TGGTCGCCGGAAGGCGAAATGGATAGTGGTCAACTAAGGGAAAAGAAAAACCCTTTAAAAAAGCAATGAGGACTTCTACTGATAAGAAACCTCTATTTTAATTGTACTAAATCTTGACATAGGACCAGTTCTATCTTTAAACAAAGAACGCATAGAGTTATGGTAACTTCCAATCCAGTTTAGGATAAAAGCAGTCTCTTATACTCTTTTTGTTTACTTTTAGGAATTTTTAAAGCTTCCATCCCTTGAACTGCCGAAATAAAATAGAAAACTGTCGACAGAGAGTTTTCTACTTTGAAAATTCGGCCCCCTCAACACCCCTTGTCCTTACCCTAAAGTCCAAAACACACAGGCGCAAGGGGGGTGAGGGGGGGCGGAAGCGATGAACTTTGATGGTGCCTGGGACTATGGATATCTCAAACGGATTATGGAAGGACGAGCAATCACTCCAAGGCAGTCACTTTTGGCCAACAAGACTACCGCGATCCGCATCGCCCAGGATGATGCCAGCCAGGATCTGTTGATCTATGTTCCGTACAATACCAAACTCCGCTTGAACGGGAATTTTTCGAATTATGCCTTTGAAGCCATTGATCTGGCTGACCGCTTTACCAGCATTCTTCCCACTCGAGTCAAAGACGGCTTGACCATCCTCGATCTGCAGCCCTTTCATGAAGATGTTCTGATCATCGGCACCAAAAACGAAAAAGAATGAATTATAAAATGTGATCTTGCTTGTGATTACTCCTCCAATATTGGATCTTCTTTCCAATATTCCGGTCTTCAGTTCCAGGTATTCCATTTCAGATTGATCCCATTTATCCAATCCAAAATCCAGCGGCTTTGCAACGCTGGATTTTTTGCGCTCGCTGGCCAAGAATTGAAACTTGGTCAAAGCGATTTGCGAAGACGAAAATGGCTCTGTTCAAATTGCAGAATCTGCAAGACAATAGGGGCAGTGATACAGAAGGAGAATCAGTGCATGGCAATTTTAAATACAAGTTTGTATTCCAATGCTTTAATGCGGACAGTGCCGGTTTCAGTCGTACTGCCAAGCGATAAAGTCGATGAAAATGGGAAACGGATGGTCAAAGGACCGTTCAAAACCTTATATTTACTGCATGGCATCTTTGGCGACAATACAGACTGGCTGATGGGAACAAGAGTAGCCCGCTGGGCGATGGATCATAATCTGGCAGTGGTCATGCCATCAGGCGAAAACCGGTTTTATATTGATCACGGCCAGGGCGTGCAGTATGGCAAGTTTATCGGCGAAGAACTTGTCGAACTGACCCGGGAAATGTTCCCGCTTTCCACGAAGAAAGAAGACACCTATATCGGCGGCCTTTCGATGGGCGGCTGGGGTGCTCTGATCAATGGGGTGCGCCATCCAGAGACTTTTGGCGGAGTTGCGGCTTTATCGGGCGCCATTCTGGTGGACGAAGCGATTCCGGATACGAATAATGATCAGTTCTTGTTAGCAAGCAAAGACTTCATGGAACAGTGCACCGGCCATACCAAAGGGACTGTTCAGGACTCAGAAGATGATCTGTTTAAGCAGCTGATCAAAAATGCGGCTGCGCATGAAGAACAGCGCTTTTATATCGCCTGTGGTACGGAAGATGCTTTATTACCGGCCAGTGAGCAGGTCTACCAGGTACTGGTTGAGCTGGGCTTTCCTGCGGTATTAGACCTTCAGCCGGGTGGGCATGAATGGGATTTCTGGGATCTGGAAATTGAAAAAGTGATCGATTGGATTGAACCAGAAACACAAGCTGGTATCAGTTCAGGTAAAATTTCTTGATTACCTTATCTTTACATACTATCATTAAGAAAAATGTGAATTTGAAAGGGTTTCCATTCGCAAACCGGTATAAACTCATGTTTTGCATGGAAGCGTTTCTATCATTTTATAAGAATTTTAACTACGGCCTGATCCGCTTTCAAAAAGCAGAAATGCAGGCCGTTTTTTTGCGGCCTGACCCGAAAGCTGATGCAGCCCTGAATCAGGTTGATTGCCTTATCCTAAAGGGAAAAGCGGCAAATCTTTGTCCTTTGAACCCTTCAAAATTCTTCTTTTTATTGGATTTCTATCAAACCGGATACAAAGTGAAAATTCCCAGTTCATAAAACTACGTCCTTAACCAAACTTTAGGTCTACTATCAAGACTGGATAAAGTTGATATGACTCAAGCACCTTACTGGATCTGTATGTTTCCGCTCGTCACGAAAATTTATGAATCCGAACTTGAATCCTGATTTTTACGACTTCCCCCAACCGCTTCAAATCAGACCGTTCAAGAATCAAGGAACAGCCATATTCCAACAGGACCTATTGACGCAGCTACGATATACACAGTGAGAGGAACCAGGTCAGGAGGAAAAAAGATGTATACGATTGGCCAAGTATCGAAGATGACAGGACTGCCAGTATCCACTCTTCGTTATTATGATCGAGAAGGTTTGTTTCCCGATTTAGAACGGGATGCCGGTATCCGTCAGTTCAGTGAGGCCGAAATTGAAATTATCAAGACTATCGACTGTCTCAAGAAAAGCGGACTGGAGATTAAAGCCATCCGCCAGTTTCTAGAGTGGGCCAAACAAGGAGAGAGCGCCTTTCCCGATCGTCTCGAATTGCTCGAGACCCAGCGTGAGGCGATGAAAGAAGAAATGGCAAAACTGGAACAAACACTTGCCATGATCGATTACAAATGCTGGTATTTTTCTAAGGCGATTGAAGTCGGTGAAGCAGCCGCCAGCCAGATTTCACCCGAACAGATGCCCGCCGAAATCCGGCAGGCTTGGGAAGTGATGGAAGGGAAGAACGACGAGTAACGAAGTCGTCGTTGTTTTTATGGAGCCATCTGCAGCCGCATAAAGACATATGAATCCAAGTATCGTACAACGAAAAGGATAAAAACGCTGGATCCTCTGGACAGGATTCAGCGTTTTTATTGGCTTGCGCTTCTGATTGCAGCTTGATCCTCTTTTCAAAAAGTCATTGGGTGGAATCCAGATTGAGTTCCATAAATTCAAAAGTCAATACATCCTGCACATCGTGCTCAGCATGAAAGTCCATGATGCCCAGGCTTTCAAAGCCATGGCGTACATATAAGTTTTTAGCTGGCCAGTTTCCGTCGATCACATCCAAGTGCAAAGACTCTAAATCCTGCGCTTTGGCCGATTCGATGATTTCGTCGAGAAACTGGTCGGCCAGATGATGGCCGGCTAGAGCCGGATGAACCGCAAACAAATGGATCGTTTTGGCGTTTGAAGAGGACCAGGCGACGTTTTGGCCTTCTTCATGGCAGGTATTGACAATTGCCGCACCATAAAATGGACGGTCTGCTTTTAAACCAGCATCCAGATTGGCCTGGTCATCAAAAAACAAAAGGAGTTCACCTTGTTGAATGGCTTCTTGGATCATTTCCTCGGTAGGGTGAAGGCCCCATTTCCATAGTGGATAGTTCTCGCGTTGTGCAAGATCCTGGCAGATCTCCAGATAAAACTGCTGGATCTGGCTGTAGTCAGTGGGTTGGGCATAAATAATCATGAAGCCATTTTACCTGTTTGGCCAAGTAAGGACGAATGTTCGTTCCATGATTTGAATCAAACAAAGGAAATTGCTTTAAAAACCGTAGAAACCAGGAAAACAGCTGATCTTGGCACCCATTGCCATCCGATTGGCATGGACCAGGATCGAAATTCGTTTGGGTTCAAAAAAACCAGCCGTATTGGCTGGAAAGAGGAAAAGGTTACTCTGCCTTGGATGCAGTCTCATTGGACTCTTCGAATGCAGTCTGCGAAAACTCGGTTGTTTCTTGGGGCTGGGGCTTTTTGAGATCGCTGACGGATCCGCCCTGGCAAAAGGTAAAACCCAGAACCTGCAAGGTGGGGACGGTCTTGTCATGGATCATGGCGATGAGTGTATTGGCACAAACTTCACCAGCTGCTTCACAGTCAAAGCGGATGGTTGTCAAAGAAGGAGTGATCAGTTCGGAGAGATCATAGCCGCCAAAACCGATGATCGACACATCTTCGGGTACCTGCAGGCCAGCTTCGCGCATTTCCTTATAGCAGGCTAAGGCAATCTGGTCCGTGGCACAGATAAACAGATCGGGCACATGCACTTTTAAAATTTCACGGGTCGTTTTTCGGGCCTCTTCATAAGAAAAGGCAATTTCTTCCATTTGGACATTGTGCACATCCGCATGATGCGAAAGACCATCCATGACCCCGCGCCGTCTTTCCTGGCCAACTGCATGATCAGATTGATTGACGCTGATATAGACGATGTCCTGGTGTCCCATTTTGCTGGCATATTCGCCCACTTCCAGCCCTGCTTGATAGTCATCATAAATAATGGAAGTCCCCTGGGGGAATTTCTGTCCCATCACCAAGAAAGGAACGCTGCTGGATTTTTGAAGCCGCTGGTGCTGCTCATTGAGATTGGTCGCGATTAAGACAATCCCATCGACACGAAGGGAGCGCAGATACTCAATCGCACTGATTTCCCGTTCGGGATGGTGGTCCGTAGTTAAAATCAAGCAGGCATACCCTTGGTCGCGCAGGGCGTTATCCATGGCATTGAGCAGCCGTCCGGTAGAAGGCGAGGTCATCGTAGGCGCGACAACCCCGATCATCCGGGTTTCTTTGGCTTTTAAATTCGAGGCGGCCGCACTGGGTTCAAAACCAGTCCGTTCGACGATGGCCCGGATTTTTTCGCGGGTTTCTTCTTTGATGTAGCCCTGGTTAAAATAGCGGGAGACGGTGCTTTTGGCGACACCGGCCTCTCTGGCGATATCGGCCATCGTGTATTTTTTCATGCAAAGACCGCCTTTCTAAAAAAAGCCGAATCGATGATTCGGCTGGATATTCTTGAATTGCATCATCTCTTCTATTGTATACAAAAACGAAAGAGCACTGAGCAATTTATCGTTCAGATCTGTTTTTAAGCGTCCGCTTCTTCTAAGAATGCTGCAACGGCCTGGCCGGTGGGCATAGCCGGAATGGCCCCATGCTTGCGAACGGTCAAAGCCGCGGTTGCATTGGCAAAGCGTAAGAAGTCAGCCAAAGTATCCAGATCGATGTCTTCTAAAGGCTTGTTGGTATCCGCAACCTGCTTGAGCATGGCAGCCCAGAACGAATCGCCGGCGCCATTGGTATCCGCTACTTCCGATTTAAAGCCGTCGACAATGCGTACCCCTTCTTGATTGGCAACCAAAGCGCCTTTGCTGCCAAGGGTTACAGCGACAATCTTGGGTCCTTGGGCCAGCAGAATCTTGGCGGCTGCTTCAGGATCCTCATTGCCCGAAAGCAGGGCTGTTTCTTCATCGGAAATCTTCATAATATCGGCATAAGGCGTCAGCGAGCGCATCTGTCCAATGGCATCTGCTTCACAGTTCCATAAAGAAGCCCGGTAATTGGGATCATAGGAAATCAGCACGCCATTGGCTTTGGCCAGTTCAATGGCCTTCAGGCAGGCTGAGCGGGCAGGCTCATCGGTTAAGGACAGCGAACCAACGTGGAAAATCTTCGAGTTGGTAATCAAGTCCTTGTTCATTTCCTCAAACGTCATCTGGGTATCGGCACCTGGCTTGCGGGCAAACGAGAATTCGCGTTCCCCATCCGGACCGACGGAAACGAAGGCCAGCGTGGTAAAGAACGCACCGTCTTCAACCATGCCGCACACATCTACGCCCTCGGCATCCAGCACGCCTTTTAGCATTTTGCCGTGCATATCGGCACCGGTTTTGCCCATAAAGGCGCTGGATCCGCCTAAGCGTTTTACGCCCACGCATACATTGGCTGGGGCGCCGCCTGGATGCTGGGCAAACAGGGCAGCTCCATTTTCGTTGACGCCATCAAAGGTGAAGTCGATCAAAATTTCACCAAATGCGGTTACATCAGTTTTCATATCTCTTTTCTCCTGAACTTTTCGCAAGTCTTTCGTGAATCAATTGTATATCAACATTCTTTTTTTATGGATGGAAGTGTGGGATCGCTTTTCTCAATTTTTTCAACCACTTCAAAGCTGGCCATCGTAAAGATCTGGCCAGTCATGGGCGCGCTGACACAAAGCTTCAAATCCGAAGCATCGTCATAAACGCGGGTCGTGAAGGCGTACTGGCCATGATTGATGAAGATTTCCAGGCTGGAGGTGTCGCTGAAGATTTCCAGCTGGTCGATCGTATCAACTTTGACATGGCGGCTTGTGCGGCCAGAACCTGAAGTGCCCGGATCTAAAGTAAAAATTCCATCTTTATAGCTTAAGGTTACGTCTTTGCGCAGGGTAATTGCCCAAGTATCGGCCACAGGCTTGAGGTCGATATCAACCACACGGCTTGGCAGTTTGATGCATTCGCCACCGCCAAGATTGATGTCCATCTTTTCCTGGCGCAGACTGAGAATCTCATCAATTGGGTATTGATACAGGCGGCCGTTCTGGTCATGCAGCTGGCGCGGCAAGGTTAAAGCGTGCTGCCAGTTGGCCTTGACGGTTGGATTGGTATAGTCGGCATCCGGAATGCCCATCCAGCCAATCAGAATACGGCGGCCTTTTTCATCCTGGAAGCTTTGCGGGGCATAGAAGTCAAAGCCGTTATCGAACTCTTTGAAGTTCTTGACGGTCTGGTCATGATCGAGCGATCCATCGACTTCGAACCATCCATTCTGATAAATATTTTCGTACAGAATGCCCTCTTGCGCTACCCCTTGCGGGCAGGTCATGAGAATGGTTTTGCCATCGAGCTCAAAGAGATCCGGACATTCCCACATGTAGCCAAAGTCATGTTCGGGGCGAATGGTAGAGGCATATTTCCAGTGTTTCAGGTCGGTGGAGACAAACACTTCGGCCTGGCCGTGGCTGTCTTTGGTCCGGGCGCCTAAAACCATATAATATTGGCCATTGCGCTTTAAAATCTTTGGATCGCGGACATGGCAGGATAAGTTTTCGGGATAATCTTTGTTTTTGAGCAGGACTTCTTTGGGGGTAAATGTCAATCCATCCAGACTTTCGCTGTGGATTACCCAATGGATCCGGCCATTGTTGATGTAATCGTAGTCACCGGGCAGCTTGTTGTTGCCGGTATAGAAGAAATGCAGCTTCCCATCTTCGATGAAGGCACTGCCGGAGTAGGAACCCTTTCCATCCGCTTCCGTATCCGGAACAAATGGATCGTCTTGCTCGTTGTAGTGGATGAAATCTTTGGTGGTGTAATGGCCCCAGCCGCGGTGATCGGCCCCGGTTGGATTGCCGGGTGTGTACTGGTAAAAAATATGGTAGACACCGTTGTATTCGCAAAGACCGTTGGGATCATTCAGCCAGCCCACCGGCGGCATCAAATGATAAGCCAGCCGATTGGCATCCGCTTTGACGGCATCTCGTTTTTCTTTGGTTTGGGCGCTTGCAAACGCATTGCGGACTAAATTCATCATTTTTCCTCGTTTCTATCTTTTGTCAGCGTGTAAAAGTTCAAGGCCAAAGGATACATCCTCACCAGGGCGGCTTTGGTCTGGGGGAGATCATATCGGGCAAACGAAAGTGGTATTCGTTTGTCAAATGGAGCGTGGACATTGGCAGGATGGCATGCCTTCCGTTTTTAGATCAGGGCTCACATTTTTTGAGTTGAGAGGCGAAGCGCTGCAAGCAGCGTCGTTTTATCGATTGGATTTTGTCTGGGCAGGCGGTCAGTCGCTGGTTTTTACAACGGTTTGGCCCGCTTTGACCTGGCCATCTTTAACCAGAGTAAATGGTTTCTGGTTGGTGATGACCACAGGCGTTTCAATAGACAGGCCGGCATCTTTGATTGCATCGAGGTCGACTTTGAGCAGCAGCTGGCCGGCTTTAATCTTGTCGCCCTGGTTGGCCATGGTGGTAAACGGTTTGCCTTCCAGGTTGACCGTATCCATGCCAACATGAATGAGCAGTTCGGCTCCATCCTCGGATTTCAGACCGATTGCGTGCTTGGTTGGGAAGATCAGCATGATTTCGCCATCGACTGGCGAATATAAGTTTCCGTCTTCGGGGGTAATCACAATGCCATCACCCATGGCTTTTGAAGCGAAGACACCATCTTTGCATTCAGAAACGGGTTTGACGGTGCCATTGAATGGCGCGTGAATCGAATTTTTATCGTTGTTGTCAACAGTAACCTGGGCTGGTGCCTCTGGTTTGGCTGGAGCAGCAGGGGCTGCTTCTTTTTTCTTGAAAGAGAAGCCTTTTTGATTGCCGGTGGACGCATCCGCACCATCGGGATGTTTCTTCATGAAGAATACAGTTAAAGCAAAGGATACGGCCATCGATAAAGCGATACCGATGAAGAAGTTTGTCCAGGACTGCGGGGCGATCGAGATAAAGCCAGGCAGACCCGCAGCGCCCATCGCAAGGGCCAAAGTATGGGTTGCAGCAATCCATGCCGAGCCAACGGCTGAACCGATGATAGCGGCATAGAACGGATATTTCAATTTCAGGGTGACACCAAACATGGCGGGTTCGGTAATTCCGAGCAAAGCGGAAATACCAGAAGCGGAGCACAGGGATTTGAGTTTTTCATCTTTGGTTGTCATCAAAACAGCCAGGACAGCTGCGCCTTGTGCAACGTTATTCATCGAAGCCGTTGGAAAGATGAAGGATCCGCCGGTGGTTTCAGCAGCTGCGATTAACTGCGTTTCAATTGCGGTAAAGGAGTGGTGCATACCGGTGATGGTAATTGGAGCATAGAGCAGACCGAAGATCGCACCACCGATAAAGCCAAGCGAAGAATACATCCAGGAAAGGCCATACGCTAACCAGTCACCAGCTGTCCGCATCACTGGACCAACGAATAAGAAGGTCAGCAGGGCAGTAACCAGGATGGACAGCAGCGGCGTGGTCAGGTTGTCTAACCAGCTTGGCGTAATTTTGTGCAGTTTCTTTTCAATGGTTGCCAAAATCCAGGAAACAACCAGAACGGGAAGGACAGTTCCCTGATAGCCGATGGCCTGCACTTCTAAGCCAAACCAGTTCCAGGTAGGAATGGTTTCAGCGGAAGCAACGGCGTAGGCATTCAACAGGTCAGGATGAACCATGACCATGCCCATGGCTGCACCAAGATAGGGGTTGCCGCCAAATTTCTTGGTGGCAGAAATACCAATCAAGACAGGCAAGAAGGTAAATGGTGCATTGGCACATAAGTTGACGAAGGAAGCCAGGTCCGCAAACTCAGGCATGACTTCAATCAGCGATTTTTCCGGAACAAATAAGCCGGAAGCGGTCAGAACGTTGTTGAGACCCATCAAAAGACCACCCGCAACGATTGCCGGGATGATGGGAACGAAGATATCTGACAGGACTTTGACAAACCGCATCACGGGATTGCCTTTTTGGCCATTGGATTCTTCAGCAGCGGGAGTGGCGCCAGCACCTAAGCCGGTTTCTTTAAGAACCTCATCAGTAACGAGGTTAACGGTGCCGGATCCAAGAATGATCTGGTACTGATCGTTAGCCAGAAATACGCCCTTGACCTGGTCAACGTCGGTCAGTTTTGGTTCATCGACTTTGTTGTAGTCGCGCAGACGAAGTCTCAGTCGAGTTGCACAATGCACAGCTGAGATGATGTTTTCTTTGCCGCCGACATCCTGGATGATGTCCTTGGCGATCTGGTTGTAATCCATAAACTCTCCTTTTTTTTGCTTTCGCATTTCTCTGATCCGGTTTGCGGAACCGGTTTTCATGGTTCCATCATAGAGTGGTATCGGTTTCATGTCAATACTCTTTTTTGAAAAATACGAGTTTTTTGAAAACGGTTTATATTACCCGAATAAACCCAATATGAGAATAGAAATAATCAAGATATTCTCAAACACCATCTTTAAAGTAGGTAGAACCGATTCCATATAGGATGCTTGGATGCCGATTTTAGCCATTGAAATTACGAAAAATATCGAAAAATAACAACAAATATGTGATTAGTAAAAGGCTGATTTAGAGGAAGGTAAGGCGTCCGATCAAGATAAAAATTAATTTGAAATCGATGACCCTTCCTTTCCTGAATTCATCCTAAAGTGGAACCGGAACAGGGATATAAACCATAGTTAGAATCACGTGAGAAATTGACGGCTGCTTGCCAGCAAGCCAGCGGATCAAAAGATGCAGCCAGGATCCTGCTATCAAGCCGGCAACGGAAATCGCGCTTTGTTTGTGCTTCTCAAGAAAATTGAAACCGAATACAAGGCTTTTGAACTCTTTAATGTTGATTGATCATCAAAATTATTTGATGGATCAACAAATTGAACTTACACTAAGACCATGGAACAGACAGAAAAGATGATTCGCTTTTTCAATACGCTAGGCGCACTTGGAAAGCAGATTAATAAATTCAAATCCATTTATATGGAAGCCCAGGGCCTGAAAGGATCGGATCTTTCCTTGCTGCTGGCTTTGGATACCCATCCACAGGGATTACGGCCTGAGGAACTCTGTTCCTTGATCCATGCCGACAAAGCCCTGATTTCAAGATCCTTAAAAAACTTAAAAACCAATGGATTGGTCATTAAGGATCCATCTACCGTGTATAAAGCGCGTTACTATCTGACAGATCAAGGCAAAAAACTGACGGAATATCTGGAAATAGAAGCGGCGAAGATCTTTGAAGCAACCCATACGGCGATCGAACAGCCGCAATGGGAAGCGTTCTATGACTTTTGCACCTCACTGACCACACAGCTTGAAAAGGAGATCGAGCAAAAAAAGGCGCAGGATGCAAAGAAGAAAGAAGAAAAAGAGAAACCCATCGAGTAAACGCCCAGGCGTTTTGCTCCATGTTGAAGCAAGGATTGAATGTTGCAGCAAGTCTGAGAAAGACTGGCTGCATCGTCATTTGATTTGATAAGAAAAAGAAAGCCGCGTGATGGCAAGAAAGGATTTTTATGATTTGGATTGTAACAGACAGTGCGCAAGAGCTGAAAAATGATCAAGACAAGGGACTGGTCGTGGTGAAACTGCCCGTGCTTGTCAATGGCGAAACCCCCAAAGAAGAAATCAGCGATGAGCAGTTTTATATGCTGCTCGATTCCGATGGCGTGAACTTGACAACTTCCCAGTTTTCCCCTGCTGGCTTTGAAGAACTCTTCGCCGAGTTATTGAAAAACCCGGAAGATGAAGTGGTTGCCGTGTTGTTATCGTCTGGTTTATCCGGTACGTTTAATTCAGCAAGACTGGCGGCAATGGAGTATGAAGGTCGTGTTCATCTGGTAGACTCCCGCAATGCCTGCTTATCCCAGACGGCTTTGGTAAAAGAAGCTTTGCGGCTTCGTGACCAGGGCTTAACAGCTGCCCAACTTGCCAAAGCCATCGAAAAGGCACGAGAAGACGTCAAGCTGTTTGCGATTGTACCCACTCTGAAATATCTCAAAAAAGGCGGCCGGATTTCAGCTGCCAAAGCGGCGATTGGTGAACTTGCTGGTATTAAACCAATCGTAACCATCGATGAAAATGGTGAAGTCGGCGTAGCTGCCCAGGTCCGCGGCTTGAAAAAGGCTGTTCGTCAGGTTGCTGCGCTGGCCAATAAAGAAGGAGTCGATTTAGAACGCCCAATCGTTCTAGGTTTTTCTGGCTTGGATCGGGAAACCGTAACCAGCCTGACTGCTGAATTGGAAAACGTTTTAGGTGTCAGCCTTGCAAATGAAGAACCATATTCACTTTCTCAGGTGCTGGGTGTTCATGTAGGCCCTGGCGCTGCGGGAATTGGCTTTTTCACTAAGAAATAATTAGGCTCACTGAAAAATCCGGTGGGATTTGGGATTCTTGACTGTCGTATTGTATGACGCATCGATGATCTTCAGGAAAAAATATCCATCGTCATGATAGCCAAAAGCCTGTCGCCTTACAGTCTTGATC
>JADGIS010000087.1 GCA_015233825.1 Erysipelotrichaceae bacterium RD49 | reverse complement strand
TCAAGCGGTATCTTCATAAGGCTAGAACGATCGGATGGATTCCTATCCTCTGCTAGACGTTTCATCTTTGGCTTTATAAATCATATTGAGTGTTTTTAAAAAGACAGCCTCCGGACTGTCTTTTCGTCGTGGACAGATCTAGAAATTTTCTCGATTTTCGTTCTCTCAGACTTATTTTTTTCGATTTTAATGTACCCCCCTCCACCCCAAATAATGTGGATATCTGGAATGCTGGCCGTTTTGTCCTTAATTCCAAGACACAAACAACAAAAATCAGTCTGTGAAAAGACTCATGAATTATTCAGGTTCTAAAAACGAGGCCTGCCAGGCCTCGTTTTTGATTTGAAATGGAATAAACGGACAAAGCACGTCAAAACCAATTCTTACTTTTATTGGTTTTGAGAGTCTATGAATTTCTGGATGGCTTTTTCCAAGGCTTCGAATTTTTCGGCGATGGTCTTTGAAGCTGGAATGAAACGATAGTAGGGATGGTCTTTCCAAGTTTCGTATAAGATATCATCCTCTGCGGCAGCCTGTTCTTTATTTTCAGCGCGGGCGGCATTGTTGGAAAGCGTATAGGAATCTCTGGCGGTTTTGGCGGCGGTTTCCAGCTGGAAGATCGCGTCATAGCGTTTGTATAAGTCCTCTTTGGTCAGGTTGTGGCCTTTTAAAATCCGCTCGAACTTGCTTGGATCAATAAATCCCCGCCCATCCAACGCTCCGCGATCGCAGATGAACAAGACGTTTTCCCATTTTAAGTGTTTTGCTGCTTCCAGGTACTGATCTTCACGAAATAACTGGATTTGCAGCTGTAAATCTTGAAAGTCAGAATTATCCAAAGAAGTCCGGCCATCAAGTCCAGCCAGGATGAGTTCAGTCGCCGTTTCGGGGGCAACGATTACATGAAATCCTTTGTCTTCAAAGCGTTTTTTCATCTCGCTGGCTGCTTCGGTTTTGCCGCCGCCAGGACCACCGGTCAATACGATTTTGGTCAGATGCATAAAGTTCCTTCTTTCTTATGCTTCAATTGTACCGATAAAGCCTACCATTCAAGAAACAGCCGCTCTAGAGCGATTGGAAAGCTGGAAGACTGGAGCCTCGGATGAGTGCTTTCAGCCTTGATCAAGCGGGCTGGCCGAAAGAGCATGAAAAAAGAAGGCCGAAGCCTTCTTAAGAATTGATTTATCGATAATATCGACTGAGTTTAAGCGCTTTTCTCGTCTTTCATCAGCAAAGCCAGAATCTGGACGGCATTCGAAGCTGCCCCTTTGCGAATCTGGTCGCCGCAGCAGAACAGGGAAACCGTTTTCTGTTCTGGATCTGCCTGGTCATAGCGGATACGGCCGACAAAAACCTTGTCCTGGTTGGTCGTGTCGATTGGCATTGGGTAGAGATTGTTTTTGGGATCATCCCGCAACACAACACCAGCCGAATCGGCTAATTTTTTGCGCCATACATCCAGATCTATGGGCTTTTTGCATTTAGCGGTGATGGATTCAGAATGGGAACGCCATACCGGCACGCGCACGCAGGTACAGTTCACGTTCAGTTCGGGGCTGTGCAAAATCTTGCGGCCTTCATTTTGCATCTTCCATTCTTCAGATGTAATGCCATTTTCATCAAAACCGCCGATCTGCGGGATGACGTTGAAGGCGATCTGGTAGGCAAAAGCTTCGGGCGCTGCGTTTTCATCTTTGAGTTCACGTTCCAGATCGCTGATGCCTTTGACTCCAGCACCGGAGACGGCCTGGAAAGTCGTGCAGATCACGGATTCAATGTCATACAGATCATCCAAGTCATGCAAAGCCATCAAAGCGATGATGGTTGAGCAGTTTGGGTTGGCGATAATGCCATGATGGTCTTTGATGTCTGCGGCATTGATTTCAGGAACGACTAACGGCACGTTTGGATCCAGGCGGAAAGCGGAAGAGTTGTCTACGACAACACAGCCGGCTTTCTGGGCCCAGGGCATCCATTTTTTGGTGACATCATTTTCACAGGCACCCAATACATAATCGACACCGTTAAAGGAATCTTCTGTCAATTCTTCAACAACATAGCCGCCAATTTCTTTGCCGGCACTGCGAGCAGAAGCCAGCAGCTTTACATTTCCTTCAATATTCTGTTCTTTCAGACATTCAAGCATCTGGCGGCCAACCGCGCCAGTTGCTCCTGCAATTGCAATGGTCTTCATGTTTTTCTCCTACTCCACCGCCCAAGCGGTTTGTTCTTTGTGTATTTTAGTTGTTATTCTTCTTCGATCTGAATTTCGACTGCCTCAATAAAAGGCTCGACTTCTACTGGTCGAATCTGGGATTCCTTCGGATGGACGAATTCTTCATAGACCACACTGATCGTTCGAGCAAGATCTTTTTCATCGACTGCGATTGTGATGTTAATTTCATTAGAATCCTGTGCGATCATCTGGATATTAATTCTCTCCCGCCCAAGCGCTTCAAAAAGCCGGCCGGCCATACCTGGCTGGTGGGACATTGAATTGCCAACGGTAGAAACCAGAGCGATATTTTCCTGGACTTTCAGTTCATCCGGGCGGACTTCTTTTTTGATTGCATGCAGAATTTCGTACAAGCTGTCTGCCACTTCAGCTTTGGAGACGATCACGGTAAAGGAATCAATGCCGCTTGGAATATGTTCA
The DNA here is from genome assembly GCA_015233825.1 of Erysipelotrichaceae bacterium RD49. GTDB lineage: Bacteria > Bacillota_I > Bacilli_A > Erysipelotrichales > Erysipelotrichaceae > Allobaculum. Next base: position 9,231 of record JADGIS010000087.1, on the reverse strand, counting down.
ATGGAGACATTAAAGCGCTCCAGCACGGACAGTACTCTTCTCATATAGCCGATTTCATTGGACATATGTTTTTTGTAAATATAGATCGAAAGAAATCCCGGCTTGCCCGCCAGGCCGGTAATGGGGTATTTGCGGGGAACATTCGAAGTTTCCTGGATAATCGTACCCGCATCCTGAGGACGGTTGGTATTGAGAATATGGATGGGGATGTTGCTTTCTTTCACGGGGAAGACTGCTTCTTCATGCAATACAGAAGCCCCCATATAGGAAAGCTCGCGCAGTTCTGAGTATGTGATATGTGTAATCGGTTCAGGGTTTTTGACCACCCGCGGGTCAGCCATTAAAAATCCGGAGACATCGGTCCAGTTTTCATACACATCTGCTTCAATGATATTCGCCAGAATGGAGCCGGTGATATCACCCCCGCCGCGGGAGAAGACCATGATGTTGTTATTGGAAGACATCCCATAAAAGCCAGGGAAGACAAAGCAGTCATAGGTATTCATGATCGTATGCAGTCTGGCTCTGGTGGCTTGCCAGTCGATGCTTTTGTCATGATTGATGCGGATGACATCTGCGGCATCCACAAATGGATAGCCAAGGTATTCGGCCATGAGTCTGGCGCAGAAGTATTCACCGCGCGAGACGATTTCGTTTTGCGTCATTGTCTGCAGCCGGGAATACATTTCATCAAGCTCGCGCTCAATGGGATATTTCAGGCCAAGGGTTGTTTTGATTTCGACAAAGCGGTCTTTAATCAGCTTGTAGACGTTGCTGGCATCGACATGATACTGCCGGTGTGCATCAAGCAAATAGAGCAGGTCCGTAATTTTCGAATCGCTTGAGGTGCGCTTGCCTGGCGCGGATACGACCACGAACCGACGGTCCGGATCGGATAAGACGATGTTTTTAACTTTTTCAAACTGGCTGGCACAGGATACGGAAGAGCCGCCAAATTTTGTGACTTTTAAGGTCATTGGTTTTTCCACACTCCTATCATCATTTCCGGATCACGATCGCGTAAGGCTTCCAGCGAATCGAGCGTCTTTTGCGGTATAAACCAGTAACCGCTTTGTATGGACGGACCGGAGAGATCTGTGCCTAAAGTTGTATGACTTTTTTGTTCAAGATGCATCATCGAATTGGAATTATTTTTGGAATCGCTTTCCAAATGTTCGTCTTTTCCGTATTTTTGCGATGCCATTTCCACATTTTCGAACGGAACAGCGTCCTCAAATCCCACAAAAGCATTGATGGGGTCTTTGAGTGCAGACGGGCGGACAATCCAATCCATGACAATAAGGCTGGAATCCAACGCGGAAGTCTGGTCCAGACGGATTTGGCGGATCCGGCCATCGACCACATCCAAAGCATCCGCAACCAGAGCTTGCGCGGTAGCCAGACCGCCAGCGCCCTGGCCATAGTAACCCAGCTTGCCAAAACTTTTTCCATAGACAAGCTGGGCATTGTAGTTTTCATTGACCGAACCAAAGAAGTCGTTTTCTTTGACGAATACGGGAGCAATCAGAGCAGAGTGGCGGTCTTCCTTTCGGGCGATGGTGGCAAGATGACGGATCTTGCGGCCATTGGCTTTGGCAAAGGCAAAATCCTGCGCACTGATTTTCGAAATGCCGACAGGGTTTGGCAGGCTGCAAACAGGAGAGCGGGTCAGCAAAGAGGCGGCCAGCAGCGTTTTATACCAGACATCAATCCCCTCGATGTCATTGGTCGGATCAGCTTCGGCATAGCCCTTTTCAATAGCTGCTTGCAAAGCCTCTTCAAAAGAGGCGCCGGTGGATTCCATGCTGGTGAGAATGTAGTTGCTGGTGCCATTCAAAATGCCTTCAAACCCGTTGAGCTCTTCAGCCCGCGAAAGTTTAAGCAGGGCATCCAGAATCGGAATGCCGCCGCCTACAGTGGCTTCAATCGAAACGCTCCCACCATGCTGCCTGGCGAGATTGACATAGTCAGGCAGATATTTGCTCATAACTGCTTTATTGGACGAGATCACATGCTTGCCATGTTCAAGGGCGGTGCGAATCAGAGTATTGGCAGGCTCTAAGCCATTCAGGCATTCAAAGACCAGATCGATCTGGTCATCGCTGACAATGTCTTGACCACGGCTGGTGAAGTATGGCTCGCTCGCTTTGGATGGTCTTACAAAAACATGTTTAAGATTGAGATCAGGATGATCTTGGCACAGAGCTTCGACGGATCTGCCGACAGTTCCGTACCCTAACAGGACACAATTCATACAGGCTCCTTTGTGTGATTGATGCTTTTTGATGGCATTGACTGAGGTTGCTATTCTGTTTCTGGATTGTTGCAATACTCTGGACAGAATAGGGAATCCGGCCTCGAAAAAGCGCATTTTGTCTGCTTTTCAAAGACAGAATATCTGAGGATGCTGGAAAAATCAGCAGTCTTTGTTAATTTACATCTGATTTTCAACAAGTTTCAAACGTTTTCTTCCCAGATTTGTTCTCTATGGAAAAACACTTGTATTTGAAACTTGCACATTGTATCATAGGGCATGTGCAAATTCAAGGAGTGGAAATTATGGAAGTTTATTACCAGTCAACCAGACAGAATACACAGAAAATTGATGCCAAAGCGGCCGTTTTACAAGGTATTTCAAGTGATGGTGGCTTGTTTGTCTGGCCCAACCTTGGTCAGGAAAAACTGGATTTGAATGCAGTCTGCCAATCTGACTACAAAGGCATTGCACGGATGGTTTTCAACCAGCTGTTAGCGGGTTTCAGCCAGCAAGAGCTGGACGAATGCATCGACAATGCCTATACCCATACATTTGAAGTGAAAGACCAGGATACAATCACCCCCTTAAAAACGGTGGATGATATTGAAGTTTTGGAGTTGTTTCATGGCCCGACCAGCGCCTTTAAAGATGTGGCGCTGACAATCCTGCCCTGGTTTTTATCCAAGGCCCTGGCTCAAACCAATAAAAAAGCTTTGATTTTGACTGCCACCAGCGGCGATACCGGCAAAGCGGCAATGTCCGGATTTCAGGATGTCGATCATACCGGCATCTGTGTGTTCTATCCTGATGGAAAAGTTTCAGCTGTCCAGCACAAGCAGATGGCCAGCCAGGAAGGGGAGAACGTTCGCGTCTTTGGGGTAGAAGGAAACTTTGATGATGCTCAAAGCATGGTCAAAAAACTATTCTTGGATCCCGAATTAAAAGAAAGACTGGCCCAAGAACAAATCGTGCTCTCAAGCGCAAACTCTATTAATATCGGCCGGCTGATTCCGCAGATTGTTTATTACTTTGATGCTTATCGCCAGCTGGTCAATAAAGGGACCACCAAAGTCGGCGATCCGGTTTCGTTCTCGGTTCCAACAGGCAACTTCGGAGACGTCTTGGCTGGTTATTATGCCAGCTTGATGGGGCTGCCGGTTGAAACCTTCTATGTGGCCAGCAACGCCAACAACGTGCTGACAGACTTTTTAGCCACAGGAACTTATGATCGCAACCGGCCGTTCATTCAGACCATTTCGCCAAGCATGGATATTTTGATCTCTTCCAATCTAGAACGGCTGCTCTACTACGCTTCGGGCAAGGACAATGCGAAAGTAGCCGGCTGGATGAATAACCTGGCAGATACTGGTGCCTATACGCTGGATGAAAAGACCAAAGCTGTGATTCAGTCAACTTTTAAAGGCGGCTATTACGATGACCAAGCTCTTAAAGAAACAATCAAAGCTGCTTATGACAAAACCGGCTATGTCCTCGATCCGCATACTGCAGCAGCCTATGCATTAGCCAAAGAGGCAAAAGCCAATTCAAAGGTTCCTGTCATTGCTTTATCAACAGCCTCACCCTATAAATTCACGCAGGATGTTCTGGATGCACTGGGTGTTGAGGAAGAAGATCCATGGAAAGCAATGCAGATCTTGTCCACGATGCAGGCCGATCCCATTCCAGCTCCGTTGGCTGCCTTAAAAGATGCGCCAATCCGCCATGATGCCTGCATTCAACCCGATGAAATGAAAGAGGCCGTCGCGGCGAAAGCACTGGAGATTTTTCGATGATTACCGTAAAAGTTCCAGCCACCAGTGCAAACTGCTCGATCGGCTTTGACTGCCTGGGACTGGCACTGGATTGGAAATCCAGCATTACATTTGAGCCTTGCGATACCCTCCAAATTACCGGGTGCCCGCCAGAATATGCCACCAAGGACAATCTTGTTTATCAGGCTTTTGCGTATACATGCAAGGCGGTCAATCTTCCCGTGCCGGGGGTGCATATTCATATTGATTCGGATATTCCGTTTGCCCGTGGACTTGGGTCTTCTTCGCAGTGCATTGCAGCCGGAATTTTGGGCGCCGATGCCATGTGCCAGCTAGAGCTGGATGATCGTGAAAAGCTTGATATCGCCACGGAAATCGAAGGCCATCCGGATAATGTCGCTCCCGCGCTTCGCGGTGGTCTTTGTTCGTGCATCCTGACAAAAGAGGAGCGGATTTTGCCCATTGATCTGGGTGCACAGGACTGGAAAGTCTTAGTGGTTATCCCGGATTATGAAGTCAGTACCAAAGAAGCCCGCAAAGTACTGCCGGCGGCGATTGGTTTGCATGAGGCCGCCATGCAGGTGGGACACGCCTTGCTTTTCGAATATGCCTGGGTGCACAGGGATGAAAAGCTGCTTTACGAAGCATGTGTGGATGTCCTCCATGAGCCGAGCCGAAGCAGGCTGATTCAAGACTATCCTGCTCTGGCTGACTTGGCTAAGCAGTATAAGCTGCCATTCTGGATTTCAGGTTCAGGGCCGACGATGGCTTTTGTCAGCCAGGATGAAAACCAGCTTCGCAATCTTCAGAATTTTATTGCCTGCCAGGAGTTCTTTGACCAAAACGGCCAGCATTTAAAACTACGGCTTTGCAAGGTCAGTGATCTTGGAGCGGAGGTTATTTATGGATAAGTACTATTTGGTCAGTTCCGATATTCTTCCCGAAGTGATTGAAAAAGTAGTCGAAGCACAAAGCCTGCTTCGAACCGGAAAGACGCGGCGCATCTGTGAGGCTGTTAAAATGGTCGGGATTTCGCGCGGAACGTTTTATAAATACAAAGACAGCATTTTCCCGTTTGAACCGGAAAATACCAGCCGCAAAGCGATTATCACCTTGGTCATCCATGATGAAAAGGGTGTGCTTTCCATGATCCTGACCCGTATCGCCCAGCTGAATTGCAACGTGCTGGCCATCAACCAGACCATTCCGATCAATCGGGTTTCCAATGTGGTTTTGACTTTGGACATTACCGATCTGCCAGGCAATGTTGAAGACCTGGTGGCTTTGCTCAAAAAACTTGACCATGTCAACAGCGCCTCATTGGTCAGCGTCGAGTAGCTCTGATGAAATTAAACCGCATTTTGTCTTTTGGATTTGGAATCTGCCTGATCGTGGCGATGCTGCTTTCCAGTGTCAGTTCAGTTGTTTTTGACCATGGCTTTTACCAGGACTTATACACCCGAATCGATCTGGCAAAACGGGAAAATATTACCCCGACGGATTTGGAAGAGTCCATATTCATGATGACCGACTACGTGCAGGGCAGCCGCGATGATCTCGATGGCACCATCACTTGGCGTGGCCAAGTGCAGCCTGCGTTCAACACCAAAGAAATCCGCCATATGAAAGATGTCAAAGCCTTATGGCTGAATGCGCGTACCGTGATGATCGTCTGCTGGCTGATCTGCGGCGGATGTGCCGTTATTTTGCTGGTGCGAAACCATCTGGAGGGGCTGAGCGATTTGATGCAGGGGCTTTTAGATGGCTTGCTTTTCTTTGCGATTGTTCTGGTCTTCTTTGGCTTTTGGTGGTTTGTCGACTTTACGGGCTTCTGGACTTGGTTTCATACGATTGTGTTTCCCGGCAATACAGACTGGCTGTTAGATTCGGCAACGGATTTTATGATCGTCATCTGCCCGGAAGAAATGTTTTCCTCCATGGTCTTTTTGATTGCCGGCAGACTTTTAGCAGGACTGGCAGCCGTCGGCGGCTTTGGATGGCTGGCTCATCAAACATTGCCAGTCCTGTTGAAAGCAGAAGCTGGCCTCAAGCTGGAAACAGCTGCAGATTAAAACTCGGTTCGTACAGACGGACTGGGCATTTCTGTGGAATTCAGTGCTTCAATTCAATTGTGAAATCCGATTATGAACAAAACGGCTGCCGATCAAATTGCGTAGAAGAAGGCAGCCGTTTTGCTATGCAAAAAACCCCATCGAAAGATGGGGCAGGTTGTGAGAATCAGAGAATGTGGTATTCATTGAGCATTTTTTCGATGTCAGTACCTTTAATCATGCTCAATACTTTGCGCAATTCGAGTTTTTCAATCCAGTTGAAGTGCATTTCACTTAATGGCCGGCCGTCACGCAGCTTGATGGCGGCTTTGAGCAGATCGCGGATATCGTATTGGCTGCCCCAGACTTCAGGCACGCCGCGATCGATATCAAATAAAGTATAGACCGCTTCCATCGCTGTGCGCATCGCATATTCGGTGGTGAACACAGTATCTCTTGGGGTTTCCACGAACTCGCCCAGGAAGGCAAAGTTTTCAGCCCCTTCTGGTACGACATCAGGACGATCGCCTTTGGCACGCGGCATGAAGTAAGAAGAGGCAAATGGCATCATAACCGGAATGGTATTGGCCGAGTGAGTCGCCAGATCTTCGATTTCATTTTCAGGCACACCAATGTGGTAGAGCCATTCTTCACAGATTTCTTTGCCGGTGCATTCGCCCATCGGCTTTTTAATGAAGTCGCCCTTTTCATCAGGAGTGAGGCCATATAACCAGACAAGAACCTGATTCTTCGGTTGTGAATGGAACTGCGGCTGACGGTTGATGGTCCAGGACATGAGCCAGCCGGAATCCTGAGCGGTTACAATGCCGCCGGTCACCACTTTGCCAGACAATGGATCACGTTTGGTGATCTTTTCAATATAAGGCAGAATCTTGTCATCCAGGGTATTGACGGTGACGCCCATCCATTTGCATTCTTCAGGATGCGCGTAGAATTTTTCAGGATGACCGAAGCTTGGATCCTGCGCGGCAATCCGGCGCCACAGATCGAAAGCTCCGCCTTCCTTGATTTCTGGCAGATATTCGCAGACTTTATCCTGGCCGCCGATTGATGAGTTTTCAACGTTGCTTCCTAATGTGACAAACAGATAGTCGTTTTTGCCAAGATCGAGAGTTGAATCTTTGCCATCATGACGTAAAACAAGGCTGACAGCCCGCTTATGGCCATCTTCAATATCAAAGTTTACATCGAGAACTTCAGTATTGAGATGAAACTGGGCGCCATGGTCTTCCAAGTATTTCTGCATGGGCAGAATCATGGATTCATATTGGTTGTATTTGGTAAAGCGCAGGGCACTTAAATCCGGCAGACCATCAATATGGTGAATGTAGCGGGTCATATAACGCTTCATTTCCAGGGCAGAGTTGCAGTTGTAGAAAGCAAACATCGTCCGCCAATAGGTCCAGAAGTTGGAATTTAACACTTCATCATCAAAGAAATCGGTGATGCGTTTATCTTCGAGTTCTTCATCGGGTGTTAAGAAGAATTCGAGCAATTCCATACAGCCTTTATCGCTCAAGCCGAATTTCTTGTCGGTATGCGCATCTTCTCCCCGGTTTTCAGTCACACGGCATAAAGAGAAGTTAGGATCCTTTTTGTTGAGCCAGTAGTACTCATCCAATACGGTGATGCCATCGGTTTCGATGCTTGGAATCGAACGGAACAGATCCCACATCACCTCGAAATGGTTATCCATTTCGCGGCCACCGCGCATCACATAGCCATTTCCGGGATAGTACCAGCCATCGCAAGCGCCGCCGGCTACAGGATCACGTTCGAAGAAGTGCAAATGGTTGCCAGGCATCTGGCCATCACGGATTAAAAAGCAGCCAGCGCTTAAAGCAGCCAATCCGGTCCCAACAAAATAAGCCGACTTGTTTTCGATGCCTTCCGGTTTTTCCGGGCGGGCAAATGCTTCGTAGTTTCCACTCGAGTAATACATGAATATCCTCCTGATCTTGGTTTCTTTTTGAACAATAAGATTGTTCAACCACACTCATCCACACCAGACCAGACAGGGCCTTCAGCCTTGAATTCATTTTATTGATGAATGATTTCAATCTCGCAAGGATGAATTATCCGCCGGCTTGGTATGTTTCGTTGTTTACGAGTTTACTATAGGCTATCTTTGAACAAGGGGATATAAGCAAAAGAAATCCAGTGATTAGATTCTAATCACTGGATCATGATTGTATAAGTTTTGATCAAAAGGCTTTGTTTGATGGAATTCGGTCGGTGCGAAAAGCTTCCAGCGCTTTGGTGATCGATCCATGAATAAGTGTGCTCGTTCGTTCTACAATATATTCGGGTTTTTCCTTCATTCCATGGCCGATCCAGTCCAGCATGGTGCCGACAAAGGCAAACTGATAAAACTGGGCGATGAACAATTGGTCTTTTTCACGGACCGTCATGTCTTTCGATCGTTCTTCAACCACGTTCAGCAGCAGGTCGTTGACCAGTCGTTTGAGATAGTTCTCGATATTTTCGCGTCGAACAGAATGATAGACATTCAAAACGAAGTCCTTGTTTTCCAAAACGCCATAAAAAATATTGAGATATCCTTCCTGCCAGGTATCGTAGGTATTCTTGTTTTGAAGATACTTATGGGCAAGCTCCTGGCAGGTCCATTCCAGCAGATCATAAATATCTTGGAAATGATAGTAAAAAGTCATTCGATTGAGGCCGCAGTCGGCGGTAATATCCGTGACGGTGATCTTATCAAACGGCTTTTCGAGCAGCAGTTTTCTCAATGAAGCACTCAAGGCATTTTTGGTTATTTTGGACATAGATTCTCCTCAATATCGTTTGAATCAACTTTGCATGACGGATTCGAATTGTAACAAGTATATCGAACTGTGAAAAACTTGAAAAGAAAACATAGCGGATAAAGCTAGTGTTTCGTCTCAATGACATTTTGAATAATCGAATCTTCGATTTTCCCTTAGATCCTGAAGGTTTTAAGCTATTTCGAAAACTTATTTTATAAAGAACATACATTTTTGAAATCAGACAAAAATTGTCTGAATAAGGTTATATCTTCTCCCTGATTTTGGTATTATTGATGCTTAAGTTAGAAGGAGAAAAGTCGATCATTTTTCGATTGATTAAGAAAATATAAATGATATGGGAC
>JADGIS010000086.1 GCA_015233825.1 Erysipelotrichaceae bacterium RD49 | reverse complement strand
GCAAAGATTCAGATTTTTTAGATCTAGTAGGTAAACGCCCTGCAGTGGGTGTAAAGCAAGTCGGATCCTCTATGGAGAAGATGCATCTTTGAAGGAATGTCGTAATTGTCCGATATTTTCCAACTGTTCAGCCGCAATCTTTTTGGATGAAACTGGTTGTGTTTGTCTTTGGGTGCGCAGTGCTCGGCTTTGGTGTCGCTGTGGAAGTGGCTCCAGATATTTTAAAGGTTCCTGCTGATGGGTTTGCCCAAGCCATTGCGGTTTGTTTCAACAAGCCGTTAGGAACAGGGAAAAATATTTTGGATGTCATTTTGACTTTGGTGGGCGTCAGCCTCTGCTTTCTTTTCTTTGGCCAGCTCAGTGGCATTGGCATCGGAACAATCTTGGCAGCTGTCCTTGTCGGGCGGTTTGTTATTTTATTTAAAGCAGCAATCGCTGCCGAAAAGCAGCTTCCGGCCTTGGAGGAAGAAGCTGTTGAATCTTATCGCTAGAGAGGCCATCTGGCGGATCGAAACGTTCACGACTCTGATTTTTGGCCATGCAATGACGGCGTTATTTTCAAGCAAGAAAGAGAAAAATCCGACCATAACGCGAGTGAAGAGGGACGTTGATAAAATATCCGATCCTGCTCTGTTCTCTTCCCGTATCGATTGAAGCAAAATCCAATTCAAGACTTCAGGATGCCGCAAAAGCCATTTTTGGCTCAAGCGGCATCCTTTTTGTGTGGCTTTGATAGAAAGCGGGTTTTGTTTGGGTAAAAATACAAGATCTGAATTTTAGTTGAAATTCTCCTCCAAGTCGTAATACTTTGAATAAAGTACAAAACAAAGACTTAATGTTTTGAATGCAGGTTTATATTTTGGTTATTTCAGAGGATTGATTTTTGAATTGGTCTTGAATCTTTTGAATGGTATTCTGGAATCAGGAAGAAAAACAAACAGAAGGAGGCTGCTATGGAAAAACTGAAAGATTCAAAACGCATTGAGATCTTAAAGAACGAAATGCTGGAAGAGCCGCGATATGCTTCGATTGAGCAGGCTCGCATCGTTACCCGTATTTATCAAGAAAACGAAAATCTCTCTGTTCCACTTAAACGGGCTTTAGCTTTAAAAACTTGCTTAGAAGAGCTGGAGATTGCCGTTAAGCCAGAAGAGCTGATTGTTGGCAATCGCTCCAAAGGCGTTCGGGCAGGCATTGTTTTTCCGGAAAGCGGCTTGCGCTGGGTGAACGAAGAATTTGAAACCCTGCCTACCCGTGACCAGGACCGATTTCAAGTCCATCCAAAAGACATCGAAGAATTCAGGACTACCATTTATCCGTATTGGCATGGCCGCTCAATGGAAGATGTGATTTCCAAAGAGTATGGACCTGAAATCAGTGCCATGGCCAAAGTGGTCAAAATTAACCAAAAAGACCATGCGCAGGGCCATATCTGTCCGGATACCAAACTCTGGCTGGAATTAGGACCAGCTGGCTTGATTGAAAAAGCCAAAAAGGACAGTGCTCTGCATCCTGAAAACCCTGACTTCTACCAGGCGGTGATCATGACTTTAGAAGGTGTGCAAACCTTCATGCGCCGCTATGCCAAACTGCTTGAACAAGCAGCCGCTCAAAATCCTGAATATGAAAAGGATCTGCTTGAACTGGCTCAGATCTGTGAGGATCTGGCTGTCCGGCCGCCAAAAACATTCCATGAAGCTCTGCAAAGCGTATGGTTCTTGTTTACTGTTCTGCATATGGAATCCAATGCTTCTTCTTTCTCGCCTGGGCGGATGGATCAATATTTATATCCGTACTACCAGCACGATATGGAGCAGGGAATTTTAACCCAGCAGCAAGCGCTGGAATTGATTGAGGCTTTATGGCTGAAGTTTAACCAGATCGTCTATTTACGCAATGCCCATTCCGCTAAATACTTTGCGGGATTCCCCATTGGCTTTAACATCGCCATTGGCGGCGTGGATGCAGAGGGCAATGATACTTACAATGATTTATCGATGCTGTTTCTGGACGCCCAGTACGATTTAGGCCTTCCGCAACCCAATTTATCGGTGCGCTTAAATAAACACTCAAGTTCTAAACTGATGCAGCGCGCCATTGAAGTGGTTGCCAGAGGAAGCGGCATGCCGCAGTTTTTCAACGATGAAGCCATCATTGAACCGATGGAAGCATTAGGGATCTGCCAAGAGGATGCACGCAACTATGCGATTGTCGGCTGCGTTGAGCTGACCACCCATGGGGATAACTTGGGCTGGAGCGATGCAGCAATGTTCAACATGAACAAAGCATTAGAACTTGCTTTGAATCATGGAATCTGCCTGCTCAGCGGTGAGCAGATTGGACCGGATTACGGCGGCTTGGATACCTATCAGGCCTTTGAAGAACTGGAAGAAGGATTTCGAAAAACCATTGATTATTTCATCGAGGAAATGATGCAGGCTGAAGTGGTTGTTGAAAAGGCCCACCAGCAATGTCTGCCGACCGCCTTCTTATCGAGCGTCATTGATGACTGTCTCGAAAAAGGACTGGATGTAACATGCGGTGGTGCCCGGTATAACTTATCCGGGATTCAGATTATTCAAGCGGCCAACCTGGCGGACTCTTTGGCTGCCATCAAAGAACTTGTCTATGACGAAAAGCGAATTGATGCGTCCGAACTTTTAGACGCCTTGCGCCATGATTTCAATGGCTACGAAATCATCCAGACGCAGCTTTTAAAACGAGTCCCTAAATATGGCAACGATGTGGAATGGGTGGACGAAATGGGAACCAAATGGGCCGACTACTTCAGAAGCCGCATGGATGACTACACCAACTACCGCGGCGGGCCCTACCATACTGGAATGTATACAGTCAGTGCCCATGTTCCAATGGGTGAAAATGTCGGTGCAAGTGCGGATGGCCGCAACGCCGGCACACCATTGGCGGATGGCGGGATGTCGCCAGTGTATGGCCGTGATCTGGAAGGTCCGACTGCCGTGCTTAAATCCGTCAGCCGATTGAACAATCGCTGCACCACCAACGGCGGCTTGCTCAACATGAAGTTTTTACCAGAGTTTTTCAAAACCCAGATCGGCCGGGATAAATTTGAAGCATTCCTGCGCGGTTTTGTCGATTTGAAAATTCCGCATATCCAGTTCAACGTGGTTCGCAAAGAGGATTTGTTAGATGCGCAGATTCATCCGGATCGGCACCAGTCTTTAACGGTCCGCGTCGCTGGATATACTGCTTATTTCACGGAGCTTGCGACAAAATTACAGGATGAAATTATCGAACGGACAACGTATGAAGACATCTAATCCACCCTTGAAGGCTCTGGTTTTTGATTTGAAGCGTTTTGCGGTGCACGATGGCAAGGGGCTGCGCACGACCGTCTTTTTCAAAGGCTGTCCCTTGCGCTGCAAATGGTGCCAGAATCCGGAAGGACTAGAAGTAAAACGCAGACCCATTTTCTTAAAAAAACAGTGTATCGGCTGCCAGAGCTGCCTGCATCTGGCTGATCAAGGCCAGGTGATCTGGAACGATGACCATCCGGTGATCAACACGCAAAGTACAGGTGGTTTTGAAGCCATCGTGGACGCTTGCCCGGCTCGGGCCATCCGCTATGACTCCACGGCTTATACCATTGAAGAATTACTAGAGCGCATTTTGCGTGATCAGGTCTTCTTTCGCGAAGAGGGCGGGGTGACCTTTTCAGGCGGTGAACCCTTTTTGCAGGGAGAGTACTTGATTGACCTGCTCAAAGCTTGCAAAAAAGCCGGCATTAACACAGCGATCGAATCGAGCTTTTATGCGGATTCAAATCTCGTCCACCAGGCAGTGCCCTTGCTCGATCATATCTTTTGTGACCTTAAAATATTCGATCTTCAAAAGCATGAGCAGGCGACTGGGGTCAAGAATACTCAGATTCTGGAGAATATTGCCTGGATGCTGTCCGATCCAGCGATCGCCAAGCGTGTCATCGTGCGCACACCCCTGATTCCCGGCTTGAGTGCCCAAAAAGAAAATATCGCCGCGATTGCTGACTGGCTGGCCAGCATCAACCCCAATGTCCATTGGGAAATGCTTAACTACAATCCCTTAGCGCCAGCTAAATACGAAATGGCTGGCCGAACCTGGACTTTGGACAAGGTCAAGCCGCTGACTAAAATTGAATTAGAAGAACTGTATCAAACTGCCCGTGATCATGGGATCACCAACCTGGTCATAGAATAAATACAACGATTGGTCTTCTTTATGGATATCAATATCTATAATCAATTCCTGTTCATCGTGATAAATGAAGTGCATCTTCAAGATGCCAGAAAGGAACCTCCCTATGGAATTCGTACTCGACACTGCTGATGTCAATGCAATCAAGGATCTCAACGACTTTTTAACCATCGCTGGTGTAACCACCAACCCAACCATCATCACCAAATCCCACAAGGACCCGGAAACCGTGATCGCCCAGATTATCGACCTGCTTTCACCGGAACAGAAACTGTTTGTTCAAGTTGTAAAAACGGATTATGAGGGCATTATGGAAGAGGCCAGAAAAATCAGCCAGCTTCGTCCCAAAAATATGTATGTCAAAATCCCGGTGACTCAAGCTGGCTTGAAAGCAATCAAAACCTGCCGCGAAGAAGGCATCCATACGCTGGCAACCGCTATTTATTCGGCTGCGCAGGGCTTTTTAGCCGCGGCTAATGGTGCTGACTATTTAGCCCCCTATACCAACCGCATGTGCAACTATGGCGATGGCGTTGGTGAAGTTGTCCGTCTGCTGGAAATGCTGGAAAAAGCGGGCAGCCAGACCAAGGTAATCGCAGCCAGCTTCAAAAACTGCGGCCAGGTCAATGACCTGATTGAAGCCGGCATTCAGGCGGTGACTGTACCACCCGAAATCGTCTACCAGATGGTTGGACATCCTGCCACAGCCATTGCGGTTGATGAATTCAGCGAAAACTGGCAGAAAGAATACGACCGCAGCGAATTCTTTAAATAAGCCTGCAAGAATGTCAACTCTACCTGGATCTTGATTTCTAACAAGAAGACTGTCCAAGCAATCGCAAAAATGGACAGTCTTTTTGTCTGGTTCATCCACAGGATGAGCGGCCAACAGAAAAGGCGGAGACTTTCATCTCCGCCTTTTGTGGACTTAGAAATATTATTCGATAGCTGCGAGTGCTTTTTTAGCAATAGCGATTTTTTCAGCTTCAGCGTCAGCTTTAGCAGTATCACCTTCAGCGCGATGTTTCTTTTCCCAGCCAGTCATAGAACCGATTCTTTCATCAAGACGGTCTTTAGCAGTCTGAGCGTATTTACCAGTTTCGTCGAAGTGAGCTACTAAATCTTCGATGATTTCGTCGCCATAAGCGGTTCCGCCTACTGCAGTTTCTAATACTTTCTTGAATTCTTCTTTAGTCATGGCAATCAAGCCTCCCTTGTTTTTACGTTTTCATCATACAGAAAAGAAAATAATCATCCTTTTCAAACGCTCATCTTTTTTGAGGAATATTAGAGAAAAAGTGCTTGACGGATGTACCTTTCAAATCGGATCCGGGTCATAAGAATATGCTTGAGATTTGAAAAAACAAAAAATCGCCAGGGAATGATTTTTGTGCTTTATATTTGCGTTTTTATCCATGGTGATAGAGAAGCGGGCGTCTGGGACAGCCTCTTTCAAAGCCGGAAATACGCTTCGAGAGATCCGATCTTCAATCTGAAATGGAATCGGCATAGTGCATGAATCGTGAGCGGCCACCGTTCTGTCCAAGCCAAGCTGGTTCTTTCAGGCAATGAAAAAGCGAGGACCATCCTCGCTCATTCATTGCTTATTCGTGTCTAGTGATCAGTTATTATTCAATAGCTGCCAGGGCTTTTTTAGCGATAGCGATTTTTTCAGCTTCAGCATCAGCTTTAGCGGTGTCGCCTTCAGCTCTGTGTTTCTTTTCCCAGCCAGTCATAGAACCGATTCTTTCGTCAAGACGGTCTTTAGCAGTCTGAGCGTATTTACCAGTTTCGTCGAAGTGGGCTACGAGGTCTTCGATGATTTCGTCGCCATAAGCGGTTCCACCTACTGCTGTTTCAAGAACTTTTTTGAATTCATCTTTAGTCATTGTAAATGACCTCCGTTTCTTATGGTTACATCATACGCACTCGGGCATAATCTTCCTTTTGATATGCTCAGAATTTTTTCGGAATGTTTTTGTCAGAAAAGGTTGATAGAAGCAACTAATTTAAACTAAAAAGCAACCTTAAACAGGAAATAAGCGTCAGACGATAGAAATGGTGGATCTTCTTGCTTCATCGAACAATAAACCGGGAATCTGTGCAAATCGGTTGTTTTATTCGACTTTTTCGCTAATGATCAAGCGGCATTCGCCATGCAAATTGAAGGGGCGGATCTGTCCTGGAAAACTCTTTTGAGAATAGATTTGCCTTGCAGCTTTAGTCATTTCATTTTGACCTCTTCGATTCGTTCTGTTTTGTCAATCAAGCAGGAAGATTAAAAAAAGCCAGCCATCAGATCGATAAAATGTACACGATGACCATGGCGATTACTAAAATCAAGCAGACCAATGCGGTCCATTTTTGGGTTTTGCTGCGTTGTTCTTTTTCCATACGTGCACCTTATCAGGCTTTTGGAATGGATCCGTTCAGGATGCTTTGAAATTTCGATCAAAGGTTCAATTCCATATGAGGGGAGAAAAAAGCCATCAGATGCAGCAGAGCGCTGAAAATAACAGTTGCTTAAGCGGATGGAAGAGCAAAAACCAGCTACAATAAATTCAATGAAAGGGAAAAGCATCTGCTTTTGTTGCGGAAGGTGAAACTATGGGAAACGACAATAAAATTCTGGCAACCGTCATCACCGTTATGCTGATTCTCAGTGCTCTGGCTGGAATTGTGATGGCTGTCAAAGACGAGTTCAGTAAGTAATCCGCATCAGCGGATTTTTTTAATGGGTTTCAGGAGGCTGAAAGAAGAAATCCATGGATTGTTTACAATCAGATTAGAAGAATTTTGTGCTGGACTTCATTTTCGTTTGTTACAAAGGAAAGAATACCGGTATCCATCAGGAAAACTCACCGATGGCAAGGTGGTATTTGGTATAGTGAATAGCGGTAAAGAACCTGGACTCAGGCTTTCCAATGGGCGGTACTTGCAGCGAGATGATCCAGAGCAGTGGACCAGTTGGAAAATGCTTTGAGAAGTGAAAGGACAGACAATGGAAAACTATAAACACGATTTTATTGATTTCATGCTGGAAAGCGGCGTTTTAAAATTTGGAACATTCACGTTAAAATCCGGCCGTATTTCGCCATTCTTTATGAATGCGGGTGGCTACGAAACCGGCCGGCAGCTGCGTAAGCTCGGCGAGTTCTATGCGAAAGCCATTCACGACCAATATGGTGATGATTTTGACGTTTTATTTGGTCCGGCTTATAAAGGGATCCCTTTAGCTGTAGTGACGGCTGAAGCGTACTATGATTTATTTGGCAAAGAGATCCGCTATTGCTCCGATCGCAAAGAAGCCAAAGACCACGGTGCGGATAAGGGCGGATTTTTGGGAACTAAATTGAAAGACGGCGACCGCGTGATCATGATAGAAGATGTTACCACTTCGGGTAAATCTATGGAAGAAACCGTACCGAAAGTAAGGGATGCAGCAGACGTTGAAATTAAAGGCCTCATGGTTTCACTTGACCGCGCTGAACAGGGCAAAGGCGACAAGTCAGCCCTTTGCGAAGTCAGTGAGCTGTACGGCTTTCCAACAGCGGCCATTGTATCCGTTCCGGAAATCGTGGCCAGCCTGAAAGAAAGAGATCAGCTCAGTGATGAGCTTTTAGAGGCTCTCAAAAAATACTATACCAAGTACGGCGCTGTTGATAAGCCGCTCAATTTATAATCAAGGAGAAGATTCCTTCAATCTTTTTTCGATGGATTGGAATCCTTTTTTGAAAAGCTATGGCCTGGATCCGCGATGGAACAGGCCGTTTTTCGGTTAGGCTCAAATTGGTCAGGCAGTGAATGGAGGGAACGGATAATCGTACGATATCGGAATATTTTATCGATTTTCTGTGTGATAAAAACGGTGAAATTCCGGTATAATAAAGATAGACAAAAACAGATTATGGATTGAGAAGACAAGAACTTCTCGAATCATTGTAATCATTAGAAAGAGGAATCGTTATGAGTGCAAAAGTAATTACCATTACTCGTGAATTTGGGTCTGGCGGGCGAACCATCGGCCGCATGGTTGCCAATGCATTGGGGTATGACTTCTATGACTGGAATTTAGTGGATAAGATTGCCACGGAAACTGGCTTTGCCAAGCAGTTTATCGAGGAAAACGGTGAAGAACAAGGCCGTTTTTCCACCATGTTAACGAGCAGCAGTTTTGGCTTTAACCTCAACGAGCAGCTTTTCGAAGCCCAAAGCAATGTCATCTTCAAACTGGCCAATAAAGGCAACTGCGTGATTGTCGGCCGGTGTGCTGACTACTTGCTGCGCAATGATCCAAATACGCTGAGCTGCTTTATTTATGCCAATGAAGAAAGCCGAAAAAACAGGGTTGTTCATGAGTATGGGGAAACGGATGTTCCCATCGATAAGCGCCTGAAAGATAAAGATAAACGCCGTAAAGCGCATTACCAGTATTTCACCAGCCGCAAGTGGGGCCGTTCTTTCTACTATGATCTTTGCATTGACACCACCCGCATTCCACTGGACGAAGCCGCTTCACTGATTGTATCAGCTGCTCAAAATTTCGTGCCCGGTGTTTTACGTACCGATGAAGATTAACTGCTTTTCATTCTTTTTCTTTCGATTCGATCATTGCTTTATAGCTTTATAGATGAATACCAACAAAAAACTAAGCCGCCTGCGGGCGGCTGATTTTTTTGTGGTTTGTTTTGCAAAGGGGAAGAAAGGCAGTGGAGCCGACGGACCATGATCCAGGGAAATCATTATATATGGAGAAGAAAAGCAGGAGTTGTAATGGCTTTCCCCAATTTTTGAATCGGGCTCTTTTCGCAAATCTCGCCTTCCTATGCCTTTCTAAAAGACGAGCCTTCGATTTGGGCATCGAAGGCTTTTTGAAATTAATCAAGATGGTAGAGCTTTGTATATTTGTCTTTGAGGTAGTTGGTATAGATATGAGGATCAAATGGCTTGCCGCTGACTTCTTCGACGATTTCACGCATCGTTTTGGAGGCACCATAGTGGTGAACATTCTTTTCCAGCCAGTTCTGGATCTCTTCAAAGCGGTCTTCCTCCAGAGCTTTTTCGACATCGACTTCTTCCGCCATTTTTTCATACAGCTGAGCCGCATAGGCGGATCCGAGCGCATAGCTTGGGAAGTAGCCGATACTTCCTCCCGACCAGTGCATATCCTGCAGGACGCCTTCTTTGTCGTTTTCAGGGCGGATGCCAAGATACTGCTCATACTTGTCGGCCCAGATTTCTGGCAGCTTGTCGTAATCCAACGTACCGTCAGCCATCATTTTTTCGATTTCATACCGGATCAAAATATGCATTGGATAGGTCAGTTCATCCGCTTCGGTACGGACCAGAGTCGGTCTGGAAACATTGATCTGAGCGACCAATTCATCAACCGGCACGTCTTTAAACGCAGGGAAAACGTCTACCAGATCCGGATAGAGAAGAGTCCAGAAGGCTTTGGAGCGGCCAATATGGTTTTCCAAAAAGCGCGATTGGGATTCATGGGCCGCACAGCCGACCGCATCTGCTAATTTGGTTTTATCGAAAGCGGGATCCATCTGCAGGGAATAGAGCGCATGGCCATATTCATGAACCGTGCTCAAAGCCGCGCCTAAGAAGTTGTCCTTGTAATAGTGGGTGGTAATCCGGGAATCATCATGGCTGTGGAAATTGGTGAACGGATGTTCGGTTTCTGAAAGATAAACACGTCCTGGATCTACTTTCAGATGCTTGAGCAGCGCTTTGGAAAATTCTCTTTGTTTGTCAATGTCATAGTCAGCGTCTACTAAAGAAGTATCCAACTGCTCGGCAGCATTGACTTTGGCAATTAAAGGGATCAATTCTGTTTTGATCACGTCAAAAAATTCATCGTACTCTTTTTGCTGCATCCCTTTTTCGTAAGTATCCAGCAGCAGATCATAGGCGTTTGAACCATTGTAGCGCGGGGAATACGAAACGGTTTTGAGCACATCTTCCACGACCTGTTTGAGATAGGGCTTAAACATTTCGTAGTCGGAATTGTTTTTGGCTTCAACCCAGTTCACTTCCGCATCGGCTTGGTTTTTTCTGGCCTGACGGAAGAAATCAGCCGGAACATCTTTGGTCTCTTCCAGGTCAAGCAGCCGCAGATCGACTTCTTTTCTTTCCAATGAGCCTTCTGGCAAGGAAGCCTGATAGGCTTTGATTTTTTCGTACATTTCAGGATCGTGTTCCAGTTCAAAGGCAAGGCTTCCTAAAATGGCAAGTGCCTCGTTGCTGCGATTGCAGCCTTTGCGTGGTGCGATCGTTGATTGATCGGTGTAGATGGTGCAGGTGGCCAATTGGTATGCACCAAGGGTATCGATCAATTCCTGGTAAAACGGTTCAAAGTTAAGCTTCATGCAGTTTACACCTGTCAGATTCCTGCTTTCGATCAGAATTAAATCCTGGCTATGAGGGGGTGTGATGGAATCCGCCAAGACCAGTCCAATACAGGCTCCGTACAATAATGGATAGTCAATAAACAATAGAAAGCGAATCTGACAGCTTTCTCCTTTCTTGGGTATTGAATGGAAGGAATTCAACCATTTCAGCTTACAGCGTATGGATTGAAAAACAGAACTGTGGAGCACGTGATTGTGGCCTTCCTCTGTTTCGGATTCTAGCACGAACCAAAATTCATGAAGATTCTGCAGGAAACGGGTAAAGAAAACTGCTGCGAAATTTTCGTGTTTCCGGTCCTGGAAAAGGATGAGAAAG
Source organism: Erysipelotrichaceae bacterium RD49 (assembly GCA_015233825.1). GTDB lineage: Bacteria > Bacillota_I > Bacilli_A > Erysipelotrichales > Erysipelotrichaceae > Allobaculum. The sequence continues at coordinate 1,081 of JADGIS010000086.1, read as the reverse complement.
AATTGAAGTGATTGTCTGGTTGTCTTCTGTATATAAACAGTGTTAATTACCACCAGACGATTCCAGATGAGGAATAGAAATAAAATTTGGATAAGTCGGCAGAAGATTTGAAAACAGGCATAAAAAAAGAAGCGGCCGCAGCCGCTTCAAATTATGGGGTATCAATGCAAGATTACGATTGGTTCGAGGCGTGTACTAGTGGAGTTGTTTTGTTAACTGTGCGCAGACAACAGACTCGTTCAGCCAGTCATTAGCATTGAAGTAAGAAAAAATGGTAAATAATTTAGCAAACATAACGTACCTCCATAGGGCATTACCCCTTCATGCATATCCATTATATAAAGGGCATATTGGCCAATCAAGTGGAACGTGTGGTTACATTTTTACAATTTTGAATAATTTTTCCGAAAATGTGTCAATGAAAATTTCATGAAAAATGTTCTTGATACTCAAACATTTTCAAAGTTATGCATTTTCATGAAAGAGGGTTTTCTTGCCGGATCATCGACTTCGTAAAGGGGTATTTGTTTAAATCTTGGGCAGACAATGTGATTATCTATCCTCATGCCAAAATAAAGACAAGCTAAAGAATGCCGAAAGCGTATACATCATCTGCAATCTTCAAAGGAATGCTTTATGCAATTTCTGTTCATTATTTCAAAACAATTTCAAATCCTATGACCAATCCGAACTGGATAAAGCCAGGCATCGGTCTGCTTTTAAAAAAGATATGCTTTTGATCCGAAAGAAAGAAATGCATTGAAATGGTAAAAATGATGAAACAAAACCAAGCGGTTCAGAAAGCAGGTTTCACCCTTGAAAAGGATCAAAGGATATGGGAAAGATTAATATCCCAGGTGTGGCTGAGAATAGATGAGGCTGTCCAAACAAAAAACAGAAACCAGCAGCGGGATTCAAAAAGAGGCGGTCAGACAAAGCGGCAAGTTTCTAAAACCTGAATAATTCATGAGTCTTTTCACAGACTGATTTTTGTTGTTTGTGTCTTGGAATTAAGGACAAAACGGCCAGCATTCCAGATATCCACATTATTTGGGGTGGAGGGGGGTACATTAAAATCGAA
>JADGIS010000085.1 GCA_015233825.1 Erysipelotrichaceae bacterium RD49 | reverse complement strand
TATGGTAATTCATGTTGTACACAGTGGTTCTACCATGCACCAGATTGTTTTTCTTCATGCATATAGTATATCATAAATATGATTAAATATGCTTAAATAAAATAAAAAAGATATAACATCCAGTAATACATCTTTATGCACCAGTCGCTTTCATCTCGGTCATTGAATGGCCGAGGATTCCCGCTCCATGTCCTAAACATAAAAATTGAGAATTGGATCCGATTCTTTTATATTTTCGATATGAACAAAAATAAAACAGATTCAAAGGACAAAGCATTGATCAAGACTGAAGATCAGGTTTTGTCTTCAATGCCAAATTATGGCGGCAACAATGAAGACTCATTTGCAAAGCTGGAACTGCGGCCGTTTAGACTGTCCAGTCCTGAGTATCAAGATGTTTATGATCTCTATTATGCCTCCTTTCCCAAGAGCGAACGCAAACCGATGGAGATGATTACTTCTTCTTGTGAAGATGGAAGAATGGATACGTATTCCGTCTTTGATCAAGGAAAGCTGGCAGGGCTTGCCTTTTTCGTGAATGGAAAGGACGTCGATATTTTAGACTACCTGGCCATTCATCCCCGGATGCGCTCAGCAGGAATTGGCTCGCGATTGCTTCAATGGCTGAAAACCAATCGCGAGCGGCCCTTTATTGTTGAAATCGAAAGCACCCTTCACTCGGATGACGAGGTGGCTCAACGACGCAAAGACTTCTATTTGCGCAATGGGATGATCGACTGCCATCAAGAAATCTCCTTATTTGGCGTCGATATGGAACTGCTCAGCTCGCCTGTTCCCGTGACTTATGAACAATATTATCAAGTGCTCGCTGGATATCTGAAGGCATTTCCTGAAGTGGATTATAAGAAGTATCTTTATCCGATCGAACGCTGATTTTGCAAATTCCCTGACTTCTAACTACATCCAGGCCTATCGTGCAAAGCAGATGGTTTGGATGTTTTTGTCTACAAGCCATAAACCGAAATCAATCCAAGGCCTGTTTTTCATGATTCCGGTCCATTGCTCAAGTTAAAAGAAGAATTGTAAAAACTGTTAGATTCCTCATTTCAATTGCCTTTCCTTTGAATGGAAGCCTTATAATGAAAGGGACATCTAGCGATGAAATTAGAGGAGAGCTTGAAAAGAGTATGAAAGTAATTATCACTAAAAATTATGACGATCTGAGTAAAGAAGCCTTCAAAGTGATGAAGGACGTTCTGGACGAAAAAGGAAATGCAGTTCTCGGTTTAGCCACTGGAAGCTCGCCAGAAGGACTGTATGCGCAAATGGTCGAGGATCATAAGAAAAACGGTACATCCTATCAGGATGTGGTCACTTACAATCTGGATGAATATGTCGGAATCGACCGCAACGATCCACAATCCTATTACACGTTCATGAATGATCATCTGTTTAAAGATATCGACATCAATCCTGAAAATACCCATGTTCCTTATGGCGACACAGCAGAAGATGCTAAAAAATACGATGACGCGGTAAAAGGCGTTGATATCCAGCTGCTTGGAATTGGGCGTAATGGCCACATTGGTTTCAATGAACCAGGCACACCATTCGATGAAAGAACGCACATCGTAGAATTGACGGAAAGCACAAGAGATGCCAACAAGCGCTTCTTCGATAATGACATCAATAAAGTTCCAACAAAAGCCATCAGCCAGGGAATTGGAACGGTTATGGATGCCAAGAAAGTGTTATTGATTGCCAATGGCGCGGATAAAGCAGATGCTGTCAAAGCCATGATCGAAGGACCTGTGGATGTAAACTGCCCAGCTTCTGTTTTACAAAACCATCCTGACTGCGTGGTCATCATTGACGAGGCCGCTGCATCTAAGCTTTCTCAATAAGAAAAGATTCAGCTGGAATAAATCTGCACGTTCCAGATGGGGCTGCACTGCAATTTTGAATTGACTTGGGGAGTCCGGCGTCTCCCTTTTTCTGTAGCAGAAGGTCTTGGGCCAGGACAGCGCACCTTTCGACAATCGAAATCTGATTTTCAAACTGCTCTTTTGAAATTCAACACTTTTCGTTAAGATAGCTGTATGAGCAAAAATTCTAAGAAAAAACAAAAAGCAGGCTTCAGCACCATCCTTTTCCGTGTTCTGGCGCTGGTCGCTTTAGCCGTATTCATCTTTGCGGGCTGGAAACTCTATGGTATTTGGAATGAAGGCCATCAGATCGAAAAAGAAACCGCTGAACTGGCTCAATATCTTACTCCTCAAAAAGAGATCGAAGACCAGACAACGGAAACTGACCATGTTGATTATTTTTCGGCCGACTGGGGGGCGCTGCAGGCTGCCAATCCCCGTGTAGTCGCCTGGGTGATTGTCCCGGGGACTGGAATTTCGTATCCGGTGGTCCAAGGCGATGACAATGACTACTACCTCACCCATACCTACACAGGTACATACAGCACATGGGGTTCGGTTTTCCTGGACTCAGAAGCCAATCCGAATTTTCTGGATGACAACTCCCTGATTTATGGCCATTCCGTATCGGATGTCGGCGGGATGTTTACAAGCCTGAGAATGTTTACCGATGAAGCATTCTTTCAATCCCATCCCTATTTCTGGCTGTTAACGCCTGAACAGAACTATCGGGTGAATATCTTTGCCTTCTATCAAGGATCGGATCAGTCTGCTGCCTACTTGACCGATTACGCTGGCCAGCAGGACCAGGTTGTTGCGGACATTTATTCGCAAGCTTTATATACACGGGAGATGGATTTGAAGGATCGCAATTTTGTAACGCTTTCGACTTGCAATCTCGACTATGGATTTTCATCCAACCAGCGTTTTGTCTTGATGGGTGCGTTGCAGGAATGGAATGAACTCATCCCGCAAAGTGAAGCCAACTAAAAAGCTTGTCAAACTCGTTTGACCTGCTTGATTGGGCCAGGTCTAACTCATTCGGTTCACGATAAAGACAAGTAAAACGCAAGCCAAAACTAAAGCCTGACTCTGCCTGCAGGGCCAGGCTTTTTTCTGCTTGCAAAACCTGCCAGAAGGAAGCCAAATCGAAAACAGGGTCATGATTTTTGAAGACCAGGCCAGTTATGCTTCTGGGTGAATCAAAAAGATGAATAAGCAAAAAATCCTGTCTTGCAAAAAAGCAGACAGGAAAATGCTGGTGGAGAATTATTTTGATGGCTTTTGAGCTTTCTTTCGCTTCTTGGGTGGGTAGCGAAATAAGCTTCGCCCAACAATAATCAATAAAATAACGCAAAAAACATGACAAAGAAAACACAGCCAAGCCCATCCATCGAGCTGACCCATCTGCGAGAACAGGAGTTCGAATTCACTCTGCCCGAAACGGTAGCCCCAGCTCAAGATATAAAAAAAGCAATCGACTGGCGTAAACAACGCCAGAAAGGCCAACAACAAAGACAGAGAGCGTGGTCCTTGATGACGGATAAATGCCTAAATCCCGACAATGAGTGCGATGAGAAAAAACAAATAGTAAAGCGACCAAAATGCAGCATAGGCAGTCATGCCAAAAACTCCTTTCCTGCTTATTATTACATTAGTTTTAATTGATAATTGACTAATGATCAATTTAAAAATAATGCTATAAGCAGCGAAGACAATGAGGATCGAATATAGGTCTGATTGATGCGTTTAACTTAAAAAAGCCATTCACATTCAAGAGATAGCAAAACCAGTGGATGGGAGTCTGTCCGGATCCAAAATGAAGCAAAAATGGTTTTGACGAAAGCAAGGATCGTACTTGGTTAGAATGAAAAGAGAAAGATCATGCAAACCAATAAATGCTCTTCGTTTAAGCAGGCGAATTTCGTTTGGCTTTCGTCTGCGGCTTTTTGGTAAAGATCAGTCGATTCTGGAACTGAAACATTGAAAAGTGCTTCAAAACAAGACACAATAGCAAAGCGGTAGTTGCAAGCTGACCAAAGGTCAGGCTGAAATTCTTTTGAATTGGCTTGCCCATCAACAAGCACACTGCTGCCTTTCGATTTGGAAAGCTTGAAAATTGAAAACCTTGAAAATGGTAAACTATCGAGGATTTTAAAAAAATATGAAAAAAATATGTATCGCAACCGGGGGAACGGGCGGCCATATTTATCCCGCCTTAGCCCTCGCTCAAATATGGAAAGAACAAGAACCAGAAACCGAGTTGGTTTTTATTGGAAATGATGACCGGATGGAAGCCCAGATTGTTCCGAACGCGGGCTATCGCTTTTTACCGGTTCACGCATCCGGCCTAACAGGCGGCCTGATCAATAAACTCAAAGCCATCTGGCTGATGTTTAAAGCCCGGTCGCAGGCGAAAACCTATTTAAAAAAGGAAAAACCGGATCTTGTAATCGGTTTTGGCGGATATGTTTGTGCACCGGCAGCCATGGCGGCTCATGCCTTGGATATTCCGGTGATGCTGCACGAACAAAACTCGGTGGTCGGCAAGGCCAATAAAGTAGTCAGCCGCTATGCCAGCGGTATTGTCACTTGCTATGACAAAGCCACCAGTTTTTTCGGAAATGAGAAGGCAAGGCAGTTTGGCAACCCTAGAGCCTCTCTGGCGGCGCGAATCCAAAAAGATCCGGACTACTTTCGATCACTGGGACTGGATTCCCATTTGAAGACGATCATGATCGTCATGGGCAGTCTAGGCAGCTCTTCTGTCAATGAATTGATGAAAGAGGCTCTGGCCAAGGTGGATCCATCTTTACAGATCCTCTATGTGTGTGGAAAGGATAATGATTCGGATCTGCATCTTTTTGATGCATTTCCAAATGTCCATACCGTTCCATACGTAGATGCGCTCCGGATTTATGCGATGATCGATGGCATTGTATGTCGGGCAGGAGCGACTACCCTTTGTGAAGTGACCGCCTCTGGAATTCCGGCGGTCATTATTCCAAGCCCTTATGTTGCAGAAAATCATCAGTACTACAATGCCCGTATGTTATCGGATCAGCATGCTGCCATTTTATTAGAAGAAAAAGACCTCAATGCTGATTCCTTGAGTACGGCAATTACAAAGGCGTTTATGGATGAAGAAAACCGTCAGCAGCTGCAAAAAAACGCCTGGAAGCTCGGAACGCGTCAAGCAGCCCAGAATATGATTGCCTGGGCCAATGATATCATTCAGGCTAAAGGCGGTAAGCACGAGTCGATGACCCCACCCAAACTGCCTTGCAATTTGGATGGGGCTTGAAATAAGAAGCTTTCATGCATCTGTTTCAAGCCTGATTGACTAGCCTGAGCCTTAACTGACTCCGTGATCTGAGAATCAACCCTAAATAAGTTAGAACAGACACTCCAGCGATGTTCAGCTCTAGTCCTGGACCCTGCGGATTTGCATGAACCAGTACTGAGGTCAGGTGCAGTGGGCGGATCGACAAACCTCTTATCACATTGGCGAAGGCTGGTGATTCACACACTTTTCTGGAACGCTTTTTCAGCTTCCAAGATGCATTCCTCTTTTGAGGACAAGAGTATGGTTTATGGATTCGATATGGACGACAAACCCTTAATGCCTACCCAAAGGCATGGCAAGGTTCGCCACCTTTTAAAAGCTAGAAAAGCCAAAGTGGTAAAGAAAATCCATTTACCATCAAGCTTTTATACGATTCAACAAGATACACCCAGCCTGCCACTCTTGGAGTAGACGCTGGTTCCAAACCTATTGGCTTGAGTGCTTCAAGTGAAGACAAAGAACTTCTTGCCTGGGATGTCCAGAACAGGACAGACATTACCGAGCTGATCTCAACCAGAAGAGAAGCACGCAAAACAAGAAGAAATCGCAACACAAGATACAGAGCCCCACACTTCAATAACCGAGTGCGTACTAAGCATGAAGGATGGCTTGCTCCTTCGGTTGAACACAAGATTGGTACTCATCTTCATTGCATTCATGAAGTCCAAAAGATCCTCCCTGTAACCAGGATCGTAGTGGAGACAACTTTTTTTGATGTGCAGAAATTAAAGAATCCAGACATTTCCGGAACTGGGTATCAAAATGGCGACCAAAAAGGATTCTGGAATGTTCGAGAAGACGTTTTATTTCGAGACAACCACGAATGCCAGCCCTGTCATGGCAAGAAAAAAGATCCAATCTTGAATGTTCATCATATCGAAAGCCGGAAAACGGGTGGCAATTCGCCTTCCAACCTGATTACGCTTTGTGAAACATCCCATAACGAATACCATGACAAGATCAAACTAGGAAAAATTAAGGGTCCAGAAGACTTCAAGCTGCCTAAGCGGGCTAAGCCATATCGAGATGCAGCTTTCATGGGCATCATGCGCTGGACACTGCTGGAACGATAAAAATAAGCTAACCCTGATTTTGAAGGGGTCAATACCTGTGGCTACCTGACCAAGAACGAAAGAATTGAATTAAATCTGGCTAAAGAGCATTCCAACGATGCATTTTGCATTGCAGGCAATCTCAATGCCAAGCCATTAAAACAATACCTGGATCTCAAAAAGATCAGAAGGGATAACCGCCAGATCCATAAATTCAACTTTATCAAAGGACACAAACGTAAAAGCAATCAAACCGATCATATGGTTGGCGGCTTCTGCCTCTTTGACAAGGTAAATTCGAAGGACAGGAATGCTTGATTACAGGGCGCAGAAAAAGTGGATCCTTTGTTCTGAAAACTTGATCAGGGCAAAAAATCCATAGTGCTGCTTCTATGAGGAAATTAGTTCTGATCGAAAGAGCTAATGGATACTTAAAAGAAACGGAGGTTTGGCAATTCCTGGCCACCCAAACCGTATAGCGATTTTTGGGGGGTATCCTTGCCTAACATATGAACTTGAGTGAACAGCTTGCCAGACTTGGAAGCGTGAAAGAACATGAGCCGCTTGCGTTCCATACCACCTATAAAATCGGCGGGAAAGCCGATTTCTTCATCGAAGTGGCCAGCCTTGAAAACCTCAAGAAACTGATCCAGCTGCTCAATGAAAACGACATTGACTGGCTGGTGCTGGGCAATGGCAGCAACGTGCTGATCGATGACTGCGCTTATCATGGGGTCGTGATCTCTTTGAAGGGGGCATTTGATGCCTTTCATTTTGAAGAGGGTATCCTCAGCGCTCAAGCAGGCTGCTCAATGATCAAGCTGAGCTTTGAGGCCATGAATCACTCGCTTTCCGGTTTGGAATTTGCTTCCGGAATTCCAGGCAGCCTCGGCGGGGGAATTTATATGAATGCGGGTGCGTACCGCTCTGATCTTTCTGAAATTTTGATCGATGTTACAATTTTGCGAAATGGTAAAGTGGAAACACTGCCCAAAGCAGATCTCAATTTTACCTACCGCCACTCGCTCTTCCAAAAACACAAAGACTGGATTATTCTTTCGGCCCGCTTTGGGCTCCAGCCCAAAGAAAAAACAGAGATCAAGGCTCTGATGGATTCGCGAAAGCAGCGCCGCTTGTCAACCCAGCCGGTTTCCAGACCCTCAGCAGGTTCGGTTTTCCGTAATCCGCACGGGATGAACGCCTGGCAGGTGGTAGACAATCTTGGCTATCGCGGCAAGGCCATCGGACAGGCCAGAGTGAGTGAAGTGCATTCGAATTTTATTGTCAATGAAGGCAATGCCTCCGCCCGCGATGTTGATCGGCTCATCCGGATGATTCAGAAAGATGCTTGGGAAAAACTAGGAATTCGACTCATCACGGAAGTAGAAAGGATCAACTGGCATGCCGAAACTGACACTCTTTTCATCGCGTGACACAGAACCACAGTTAGTCCGGGCAGCGAAAAAAGACCGCCCGATCTGGATGAAAGTCGCAATGGGCGTCCTGATCTTTTTGCTGATCTGCACCACTGTCTATTTGTTCTGCCCTTACACGAAGATTCAAGCTTTAGTCTGCTCGGGCAATTATTACTTCACTCCGCAGCAGATCTATGGTATTGCCAACGTTTCTGTCAATAACCGCACCTATCTGCACTTGCCAGGCCAGATGGCCGAAAAACTGGAAGCCAATCCTTTGATTGAATCCGCCAATGTTTCTTACGATGGCCAGGTCGTGAATATTGCGATCAAAGAGAAAATGATCATTGGCTACTACGAAGAAAATGGCGAAAACTACCTGCTGACAAGCCAGGGAGAACGGATTCCGGTGACCAATACCAGCGAGCTGCGAACGCTTGTTCACTATCCGCTGTTGGTTGATTTAACCCCGGAAGTTATGAATGAAATTGCCAAAGAAGTGCGCGAACATCCTGAAGAGCTGACACGCTCAGTCTTTGAAAAGGTCGCTGAGATTTTACCCTGGCAGGAAAGTTACGATAAAAATATGCTGAAGCTCGTCTTGCAGGATGGCAATACGGTATTCACGTCTATTCCATCGTTATTTATGATGAGCACCTACCAGCAGGTTTTGACGAATCTGCATGGCGAAAGCGTCTGTCTGATGCTGGATGGCGACAATGGAGTTGTCAACAACATCGGTTGTTCCTATATTCATCTCTCGCCTGAAGAGCGGGCTGAAAACCGCCAGATTCCCAAAAGTGTCCTGGATCCGAATGTCTATCCGGTTCCTCAAGCTTCCGAGGAGAATTCACAGGCTTCATCACAGAGTGATCAGGCTGCAGCAAACCCGGATCCGGCTGCTCAGCCAAACCAGGATTCAACCCAAACACCGCCCTCTGAAAACCAGGATCCAGCCGCTCAGACTTCGCAAAGCACATCTACGTCCACTCCATCCGGCGAGATTCCAGCAGATTTATCCACAATCGCTGACTGGGAAGCCTCAGCTGTTGATTATCTGCAATATTCGCCATCGACCAACCTGTTTTACAACAAGGAAAATGGCATCTATTATGTCTACGACACAGCTTCTGATACGTTCTATCCCTATTGATTGCTTGAACGAAAGATTCTTGCGGTAAGAAGCTTGCGATGTATAAAAAGCTGAGCAGAAAGAACAGCACACAATCTTCTCTTCACTCTGCCAAAAATTCGGACACCCGTCTCTCGATTTTGTTTTTGATTTTGCCGGATTGAGTTCTGACCGCCTCTCCAAGTCAATGACTCCACCCATACTGCCTAGCAATTTGGATGGAATACCGTTGCCTGGCATGGACTGGCGGTTTTTTCGTACGGTTTTTTCCGAGTAAGCCTGAATTCCCAAAATTTTTCTATCAACAGAACTTATCGAAAGATAACATAAGGCAGTCCACTGCATAAAAAACAAACGAATGGGGAACATCAGCTCGACGATTGATGTTCTAAATATGGGAAAGGCAGCCATAATCCACTACAAATCATGGTTTAATGTATCGCATACAGTCATATGCCCATGAAATTTGTTCTGTAACCGTTTGATATTGTGCCAAAAGCATTTTGAACTCCAGGTGATGAAGACAATCGAGGCTGGAATTTTGGTTTTAATGAAAATCTGCTTATAATATACGCGATGCCATAAACATCTTTCAAAATGATCCTTTTTCTTTGGCTGCCGGCAGGCAATACTCCAAGCGGGCAGAAAACAAAGGCAGGATTGTTTTCATGGAAATCTCTTCAAAAGAGATTCCGAGAAGTTCGTAAAAATGTGCGACTCAAACTATCGTACTGGAGGAAAACATGCCGATTCATAAATCTACCGAATATGGTGACATTGAAATTTCATTAGAGGCAATTGCCAATCTTGTAGGCGGAACCATCAATGAATGTTATGGAATTGTCGGAATGGCCAGCCAGAAAGTCGTAAAAGATGGCTGGGCTGAGCTTTTGAAACGGGATAACTATTCTCGCGGCGTAATCGTCCGCCAGGATGGCAACTCACTAATCCTTGATATCTATGTAATCGCCCTGCAGGGAATCAAACTGTCTGAAGTTATGGTTGCCGCGCAGCAGCGTGTTCGTTATGTTCTTGAAAAAACCCTGGAAGTAAAAGTAGAAGCAGTCAATCTCAACGTTCAGGGCGTCAGAACTGTTAAGTAAGGAGACGCGTAATGGAACGGATTGACGGTAAACTTTTTAAAGAAATGCTGCGTTCGGGCATGAACAACCTGGCTAATAACCAGGCCAGAATTGATGCCTTAAACGTATTCCCGGTTCCGGATGGAGACACTGGAACCAATATGTCTTTGACTTTCACCAATGGAGTCAAAGAAGCTTTAAAGTGTCCTGAGGATTCAGTTGGCGCCATCGCCAAAGTCCTCTCCCGCGGATTGCTGATGGGAGCCCGCGGCAACTCAGGTGTGATCACTTCCCAGATTTTCCGCGGCTTTTATCAGGCTGTAGATGATCTTGACACAATTGATGCCATGCAGCTGGCATCTGCTTTAGTGAATGGCAGCCGCGTAGCCTACAAAGCAGTTATGCGCCCAGTTGAGGGAACGATCCTCACGGTCATTCGTGAAGCGGCGGACTATACCTATGCTTATACAGCTACCGATGACATCACGGACTGCACCCTGGTGATGGAAAAGATGGTTGAAGAATCCAAGATTTCCTTGGACACCACCCCGGATCTGCTGCCTGTATTAAAAGAAGTCGGAGTCGTTGACTCTGGTGGCGCCGGACTGCTGGCTATTTTAGAAGGGATGACCCTGGCTTTGCAGGGCAAGCCAGTCGAACTGGAACAAAGCAGTGCTGCAGCTGGTGAAAGTGCGCAAGCCAAAGTTGAAGGCGGTGAAGGGGAATTCGGTTTCTGCACCGAATTTATTTTGCAGCTGTCCAGCCGGGGAATGAAAAATTTCTCGGAAGCAAAATTTAAAGATGAACTTGCTGCAATCGGAAACTCGATTGTCTGCGTTCAGGACGACGATTTAGTCAAAGTTCACGTTCATACCCTCGAACCTGCGACAGCAGTTCGGATGGGCAAGCGTCAAGGGCGTTTCGTGAAGCTGAAAGTTGAAAATATGTCCGATCAGCATGACGAAATCATCACGCGCGAAAAAGAAGAAGCCCAGGAACTGGCTTCAGAACATAAAAAATATGGCCTGATTGCAGTTGCTGCTGGTGAAGGGATCCAGAAGATGTTTAAAGAACTGCGCGTTGATATTGTCATCTCTGGTGGCCAGACGATGAATCCATCCACAGAAGATTTCATCAGCGCGATCGAAAAACTCAACTGCGACCATATTCTTGTCTTCCCAAATAACTCCAACATTGTCATGGCTGCCCAGCAGGCTGCCACGGTGATGGAAGATAAAGATGTTCATGTTCTGCCAGCCAAGACCATTCCTCAAGGTCTGTCTGCTTGCGTCATGTTCAATCCGGATGCTTCTTTAGAAGATAATATTGCCGATATGGAAGAAGCAATTGCCAATGTAAAAACCGGTGAGGTTACGTATGCGATCAAAGATACGACTTATGAAGGGCTACCCATCAAAGCCGGCCAGTACATGGGTATTTTAGGCAAAGCCATCGTAGATGCGAAAGAAGATATGATGACGGTGACGAAAGATCTGCTTAAAAAGATGATCGATGAGGATTCTGAGCTTGTTACCCTGATTTATGGCGAAAACGCAATGAAGGAACAGGCTGATGAGCTGGCTGATTTTGTTGCTTCTTTTAGTGACGCGGAAGTGGAGGTATACAATGGCAAGCAGCCAGTGTATTCCTTCTTAATCGGTGTTGAATAATCGTTTTCCAGGTTCTCTTTCAAAAAATCAAAAGTGAGAGTCTGGCGTGACAGAACTCGACGGGTCTGCCACAATAAAGAACAGTGATTTCCAACAAGATGGAATCTGGTTTCTATCAGATTCTAAGGTTTTTAAATAGCCAAGCAAGCGGGCCTGAACGACCCGCTTTTATTTGCAGATGAAAATAAGCTGAATAGCATTGTAAAATCATATTGACGATATTTAACGTAAATCTTATATAGCTGTCTCTTATACACATCTGACGCTGCCGACGAATAGCCTTCTTGACCTTCCTGTAGTTCCCGCGTCCTTAAAAAAAAAAGAAGAAGACAAAGAAGACGATCGCACATCAAACCAACTAGACTACCTAAGCACCCACTAGTTCAGCACAATCATATACGACCACAGTACACACAATATATAAATACACACAGCATGCGTAGTGAAACCA
>JADGIS010000084.1 GCA_015233825.1 Erysipelotrichaceae bacterium RD49 | reverse complement strand
CTGTATGGATTGTTCGTCTGGGGTAAGACTCTTCCATCCTACGGGAGATCTTTTTTGTTTTCCATATTTCTTTTTGACATATCAAATTCAGCCATCAACCCAATCCCACCAATTTTTTCAGAGACCCGGTTTATCTGAAATTTTTTCGGAATACGAGATGAAAATTATGTTAAATTTCGGGAAAAGAGGGTATACTGAAACGGTAGAATCAATTGTATACATGTTGCAATAGAATTGATTCATCATTTTTCGGCAAATGCCGAAATCGCACAAGGAGGATGAGCGAATACATGGTAGGAATTATTCTTGCTAGTCATGGAGAGTTCGCGAATGGAATCAAACAGTCTTCTGAGATGATTTTTGGACAGCAGCCTGATGTACAGGCCGTATGTCTGTATCCCAATGAAGGACCAGATGATTTCCGAAAGAAACTGGAAGATGCGATTGCTACACTATCAGATCAAGAGCAGGTCATGATTCTGTGTGATTTGTGGGGTGGTACTCCATTCAACCAGTCCAGTGCTGTGATGAAAGGTCATGAAGATACCTGGGCAATTGTAACCGGTATGAACTTACCAATGATCATTGAAGCGTATGGACAGCGCTTCGGCACTGAGAACGCCCATGAAATAGCAACTCACGTCTGCAAGACGGCTGAAGAAGGCTGTAAAACAGTTCCTGAAAGCCTTCAGCCAGTCATTGAAGGGGCTGCCCCGGCTGAGACGAAACCGGCAGCTCCGCAAGGTGCGATCCCGCCTGGAACCGTTCTGGGTGATGGTCACATCAAATATGCTCTTGCTCGCGTCGACTCCCGTCTGCTGCATGGTCAGGTCGCAACAGCCTGGTCAAAAGCAACAAATCCGGATCGAATCATTGTTGTATCGGATGCGGTCGCTAAAGACAAACTGAGAAAATCTCTGATTGAACAAGCGGCTCCTCCAGGAATTAAAGCGAATGTTGTTCCAATTGACAAAATGATCGAAGTCGCAAAAGACCCGCGTTTTGGAGCAACGAAAGTTCTATTGCTCTTTGAAAACCCAGAAGATGCGCTGCGCACGATTGAGGGCGGTGCTGACATCAAAGAAATCAACATGGGCTCGCTGGCTCACTCCAAGGGCAAAGTTGTTGTCAACAACGCCATTGCTCTTGGCAAAGAAGATGTAGCCGCGATTGAAAAGTTGAAATCCATGGGTATCAAGTTCGATGTCCGCAAAGTTCCTGCTGACTCGAAGGGTGACATGGATGCTCTGCTGGCTAAAGCCAAGGCAGAGTTGAAGTAACCAGGAGGACTTATGTCATTCAATTTTATTCAGATTATTTTAATCTTTATCATTGCCTTCCTGGCTGGATGCGAAGGAGTTCTGGATGAGTGGCAGTTCCATCAGCCGCTTGTAGCCTGTACTCTGATTGGTCTGGCTGCTGGAGGTCACAACGTTTCAACATGTATTATGCTGGGTGGTCAGCTTCAGATGATCGCTCTTGGCTGGGCCAACGTTGGTGCAGCCATTGCTCCTGATGCCGCACTGGCTGCGGTTGCTTCCGCCATTATCCTTGTTCTTGGCGGCGGCACCCAGGGCGAAATCGGTACAGCCATTGGTTTGGCGATTCCTCTGGCTGTAGCTGGTCTGTTCTTAACGATGCTCGTTCGTACCTTATCTGTACCAATCGTTCACCGCGAAGATGCAGCCGCTGAAAAAGGCGACTACAAAGCAATCGAAAGATGGCAGTGGATCGCAATCTGCTTACAGGGTCTGCGTATTGCCATTCCTGCTCTTTGCTTGATGTTTATCCCTTCTGAAGCTGTTATGAACGCATTAAAGATGATGCCTGCCTGGCTGACGGATGGTATGTCCATCGGCGGCGGCATGGTCGTTGCGGTAGGTTACGCGATGGTTATCAACATGATGGCCAACAAAGAAGTATGGCCATTCTTCGCACTTGGCTTTGCTTTAGCAGCAATCAGCCAGTTAACACTGATCGCGCTTGGTGTTATCGCGGTTGCTCTTGCATTGATCTATCTGACTCTGTCTGAAAAATCCGCTCCAGCTGGTGTGGCTGGTGCAAGTGTTTCTGGGGATCCTTTAGGGGATATCCTCAATGATTACTAGAGAGTAGGAGGCTGTTGTCATGGCTGATGAAAAAACAAACGTCCAGACGGGAACTGCCAAAAAAGTCTCTCTGGATAAGAAAACGCGTCAAAGCGTAATGTGGAGATCTGCATTCCTGCAGGGCTCCTGGAACTATGAACGTATGCAGAATGGCGGCTGGTGCTATGCGATGATTCCAGCAATCAAAAAACTGTATACAACGCCTGAAGATCGTGCTGCTGCTTTAAAACGTCATATGGAATTCTTCAATACCCATCCATACGTAGCAGCTCCTATCATTGGTGTAACCCTGGCTTTGGAAGAAGAAAGAGCCAATGGTGCCCCAGTTGATGACACCGCAATCCAAGGTGTCAAAGTCGGAATGATGGGTCCTCTGGCTGGTGTCGGCGACCCTGTATTCTGGTTTACCGTACGTCCATTATTGGCTGCCATGGGTGCTTCGCTGGCCATGTCCGGCAACATCATGGGTCCAATCCTGTTCTTCGTATTGTGGAACGTCATTCGTATCGCGTTCTTGTGGTACACCCAAGAATTCGGCTACGAAGCTGGTACTCGTATTGCCTCCGACCTGTCGGGTGGCATGCTTCAAAAAGTAACCAAAGGCGCATCCATTTTGGGTATGTTCGTCCTTGGTGCTTTGATTGAACGCTGGGTTAATGTTACGTTCACACCAGTTGTTTCGAGTGTTCAGCTTTCCGACGGCGCTTATATCGACTGGGATAAACTTCCAGCCGGTGCTGAAGGAATCAAGCAGGCTCTGTTAGATCAGGCTGCTGGCATGTCTTTAACACCAACCAAAGTAACGACTTTGCAGGACAACCTGAACTCTTTGATTCCAGGCCTGGTACCATTGCTGCTCACGCTGCTTTGCTGCTGGCTGTTAAAGAAAAAAGTTTCACCAATCGTTATCATCATCGCTCTGTTCGTTGTTGGTATCCTTGGTCACCTGGTTCATATCCTCTAAGATTAAAACCAAACCCAAAAATATTCGCGATTCGCTTCAAAATCGAAGTGAATCGCGTTTTTATTGTGTTGAACCAAAGAGTTATTTTGATCTTAGTCGATTCTGGATGATAATGGTTTTAATGAATTCTGAATGGAGGAAAAATGATGGTCCAGTCTATAAACCACAGAGCAGATTTCGTAACCAAAGCGACATCCTTTCAAGGGTTTGATGAATACGGACAGATCATGGTCGGAGACCAGGGATTAGAATTTTACTCTGACCGCAACGTCAATAAATACGTCCGCATTCCCTGGAGTGAAGTGGATGTTGTCTTAGCTTCAGTTCTTTTTAAAGGAAAATGGATTCCAAGAATTGGGATCCGAACCAAAAAAGATGGAACCTTCATGTTTGCTGCCCGCGAACCCAAGAAACTGCTTCATCATATCAATACCTATATTCCATCCGATCGGATGTATCGTTCCTGGACATTCTTTGAAGTGGTCAAAAAGAATTTTCAACGCCGTAAAGAGCAAAAACAGATAAAGCGCAAGTAATTGAGGATCAGTCACTTGCGCTTTTTTGGATTATAGATGAATAAATAGGGGCGATTTGTAAAAATGGTCCTCAAAAATCAAGATATTAAAAGCTAATAAAAAACAATTTATGATGAGAATGACTTTAGAAAGTAGAAAACTACTATCCCAGTAGGGGTTTTGAAAAAACTGCGAATTTGGTAGGCTTAAGTGGTAATCTGATTTAAAATTGCTTAAAACGGTTGATAGATAAGATACATGAAGTATATTATAAATTTTAATAACTTTTCCGCTCAGGGATCATTCTCTTCTAAGAAATTGGTGAGTTAATGATTTCGTTGGGTGAATGAGAGTGTATCTCACAGCAACAATAGAGAATTATGAGGAAATCAAACTGAATGGAGGTGATGATATGGGGTTTATTTGCATGCTAGCTTTACAATTAGCGGGATCATTAATATTATTGTTGAATTGTTCAATAGGTAGCAAAAAAACAATCATTAAGAACTGCTTTCCTGGCTCTAACATAGCACCGCGTGGTGAAAACGATAATGTTACTATTCCGAAAGAGGAACTTTGGGTAAGCGCTCATAAATTTTACGTTAATGCTGTAGCATTTATGTATTTAGTTATTGGCTACTTTATTGCGGCTTTTAGCCCTGTTGCGCCTCATTCCAAATGTAATACAGTTATTGGTGCTTTTGTATTCACGTTAGTTTTACTCGTAGCAGGGTACTATATCAGCCGATTTGCTGCCTGTCATGCTTTTCCAAAAGATGAAATAGTTCCGTATCATCAGCTAGAAGAAAATGGGGTGGATACCTCACTTACCCCTGCTGAAATAGATGCTGTGATTTATGATACAAGTGAAAGGTGAGTACTTAATACAAATAAGAATACGGGAAAATTGACTGCTAATACGTTATTTTAAGCGAAGAACCATAGATAAGGTGGATTAAACCCAATATTGGTTTTTGGATAATGAATTATTCTATCACGTTATTAAAAAAGTGCCGGTTGGCACCTTTTTTAATATATTCAATTTTGGAAATTTAGGCGTTGAAAGTAAATTATAGGATTGGAATATTTTTCAGAAGGACACATTCTATAGGCTGTAAAGTTCTAATGTCTTGATAGCATTTAAAGAATGTTTTAGGCTAAATGAATTGCATTGCTATAAATGGTCTTGTGCTTCAGAGACTATTAGATTAGTGATTACTAATTCGGAAATGGCCGGCAAAGCGAGCAGGGGATATAGCCTTGATCGATCAGTTCTTCTGTGCTCAGATCCGTCAGCTTACGGAAAGGGGACCAGAGCTTTCTGGCTTTTAAGCAGGTTGGACGATGGAAGACTTTGCCAAACTTTTCGATGATGTATTGGTCTGGCTGGGGAATCAGGCTGAGATCGTAGTCTTCCAGATCACCGCGCTCAGCAACCTGCCATGCAACTGCACCATTTGTCCAGCCAAGATCGAGCAGGGCATTGTATTCTTCAACATCAGTTGTGTAGTGATGAGACCCAGACTCTGCATTCGGGTTGTATACGACATAGAGATTCACAGAGCCGCCAGAGTAGAAGACAGGATCGCCGTTATTATCGAAAATCCAGCCGAGTTTTTCTAATTCTTTGGCTTCTTCAATGCTTGCGGTGTAGTAGTGATCACCGCCATCGGCATTGGGGTTGTAAAGGCGATAGACCGGGCTTCCTTCCAGATAGCCCCGCCAGCCAAGTCCTTCGTACTCCCAACCGCCGCTTGTCAGAGCATCGATTTCAACCAGATCATCTGTATAGAAATGTTCGCCGCTGTTGGGGTTGTAAAGACGATAGATATCGATCATTTCCTCACCAGCACTGATGATTGGATCATCCATATCAAATGAATCAGCTAGGATGGGTGCTGGAAAAGTCCCGAGTGCAAGGCTCAAAATGGTCGAGCAAGCTAAGAGTTTTGACTTGGTGTGGTTCATAAGTTTCTCCTTATATTGAAATGGGGCAGGTTGTTTTGGTCTTTCTTTTTTCTTATTGGATACGATTGTCTATTGTTTATGCTTCTATTTTGTTTGTGATTCGCTTTTGTTTGCAATTTACTTTTATTCGTTACCTTTGATGTCCATCCTCTTTAAGAACTGCTGGCTTACTCATTTTTAAAATCAACAAGAATCAGGGAAGTATCATCCCTAATTTTCAAGCGCGACAGGGTTTCGCACGCAGCATCCTGTTCTTGAAAATCGTAGAGTTGATCGAGGACGGCATCCTGGTTAGCAAAGATATAGTCCAGAAACTCCTGGTCAGCGTTTCCAGCATTTCTTTCTGGATCTGTCTTTAATTGGACCTTCTTGTTTAAGCGTGGAGTCGTAAGCAAGGCTGGATCGGCTTCCAGAAAGCTTTGGAGCTGGTCAAAACCATCGCTGTATAAGGCAGCTCGCTTCAGATCTGGCAGCAAAATTGTCCCGGTCAGTTCATGGCCAAGCCATCGAGTTGAGCAGTCGGCGATGAAGTAACCATCCGGCTGGTTTTTCTTCTTGCGGTTTTCGATCAGGATCGCATTGGCCAGCGGTCTTTGATCAAGAAAAGGCTGGTGGTGTTCTTGGCTGGATTTGGCCATGAAGTCAAGCGCGATCTGGTCAAATGCGGCGATGGTTGGATCGGTGAGTTTGGTTACAGTCTCTGTTTCCAAAAGCAGGACACAATCGCCCAGCACGAGATATTCAAACTGGTTTTTGGCCTCGTTCTTATAAAGGATCGCAATTGCTGCGGAGGGCATTTCCAACTCAGAACAGGTCGGAAAAAGATCAGCGGCTTGCTTGCAGGCAGTGGCAAGGATCTGGGATAGAGAAAGATCTGAATCTTTAAAACCATTGGAATTGGCAGTGGACTTGGCTGCTTGGTCTTTCGCCTGGATTTGCTTGGAAATGGAGCTAACCAGGAAGTTTGAAAACCAGGCGGCATCACTTCCTTGATGCATATAGTCGCTTTTGGTCAGTCCACTGGCGGCGTCGGCGACAATCCACAGTGAATCTGAGACAAAGACGAGGTCTTCATTGACTTTCTTTTGGCTGCGGCTTTCTGAATGCATAGCGTTTTTCCATCCTGAATGAATTGATCTGGTAGCCAATTCCGTTTTGGGCCCCATTGTATTTCGTGGTCCAAAGCGCACAATCAATGACGGATTGGGGAGCCCCTTTCATGGCAATACTCACCGTGCGAAACATCGCAGGTTTATCTTTTTCGGATTCGCCAAAATACATCACTTTGGTGGGTTCCAAGCCAAACTGGTCCATTGCCAGCTTTAAGGCATCATACATATTGGTTCCAACTGGAATCACTTCTAAGTTCGCCGAAGAAGGATGCAGAATTCGCAGCTTGGCCATTTTGAAGTCTTCTTCAAATTTACGAAGGCTTTTGGCAGTGCCGGCTACAGTCACTTTTGAAAACTCAATTGAGGGATCAATCGGTCCAAAGCCAGTCAAATGCGGAAACCGGTAAATACGGACTGCGTAGTTTAAAGCCCAGGGGTTGAAACCATTGAAGTAGATCTGGTTGTTGTAGCCAACCCCGCAGACGAGTTTGAACTGAGCAGCATATTGAGCAATCTGATGGAGCTGTTCATTGGTTAAAGACACCAGGTACTTTCGCTCTCGAGTTACAGTGTTTAAATACTGGGCCCCATTGCAGCCGATTAAAAAGGAAAACATTCCCTTGAGCTGCTTGGCCTCTAAAAACTGTTCGAGCCAGTTTATGGATCTTGAGGAAGTTAAAGCCAGGACGACTCCTTTTTTCTTTAAATCTTGAAGAATGGAAAGAGTGGCTGGCGGGATATCGATAAATTGATTGGCCAGTCCGTTTTCTAAGGACATGACAACGGCGTTAATCTCATTCATGCAACCATTTTAACAAGTAGAATCGTTCCTCCAAAGCAAGCGGTTAAAAAGATGAAGGACTTGCCAGAAGGAAAGAAGAGAAAGAATGGGTCGAGGCCAAAAGAAGTGGATCAGGGATGTTTTTTGAAGACAAAAAGTGAATATACCAAACAAAAGAAGTAAGTACAGATGATTGAAATTCAATCAGAATAAAGCCATTTCATTCAATTGACTGATGGCAAAATTCAAAACGGTTTTTAAGCATTTCATCAAAAGCGTAGGGTTTCTTTGTAAGATTTCGATGGAAGCCTGTACAAGATTTATTGTAAATGCTTAAATAAATCTTTGAATAATCAACTTGTATTAAAGGACCCGGGCAGCTGGTTGCAAGGCTCTGGCAGGTAGTTTGATAGAGAAGCCGTTGAACTCAAGCTGTTGCGTTTAAGACATGCTACATGCTTGCCTTGATTTCGAAAGAGCAAACAAGTGAATTCAAAATGTAAAGCTGTATAGAGATGTAAAACGATATAGATTGAAACTGTAAAGATATGGAGAGAGTTTAAGAAAAACAGATCGGTTTGGAAAGAATCCTGGCTGATGAGTCTGCTTGATGAGTCTGCTTGATCCATTCAGATTTATGAAAAGCAAAATTGAAACCTGGAAAGGTATAAGAGTAAGAGTAAGAGATTGGTTTTCTGGATATAAAGTCTACAGGGGATTGAGATCACATAGAAAACAAGATCCAGAAGACAAGTTTGGAAAGGGGAAAATATGAAACACGTAAAGAAGAAGTCTGGTTTTAAAGCGGCTGCCGCGCTTTCTTTAGCCCTTGCTGCATCAATGACAACGGGTGCGCTGACAGGTGGTTTGATGCCGGTTCATGCCATGGAGCAGGGATTTGAAGAAGGAAATTCGGATTTTGATTCGAATGGGGGCTCTTCGTTTACCGACGCTTCAAATGCCAATACAAATTCTACAAATGGATCCAATTCTTCGAATGCCAATGCGGGCGGCGCTATAGATGGCTGGGTAGAAGATTTAGATCCAAGTACAAATTCCACTTCTGGTGGCTCGAATGCAAATCCAGATGCAGACCAGAACGAATTTTCCGGCACCGTGAATGGAACTGGAATTGGTGATAGCAGCCGATTAGAAGGGGAAAATACCATCAATGACCAATCGGGTCATATGGGGGCCAGCTTAGAAGAAACGGACTCCAATGAAGAGCAGGCTGCCCAAGAGTGGGGATATACCGATGAAATGGGCATGATTGGCGATATCGATAACCACCGCCAGAGCAGTACCGTTTTAGATGGAATCGATATTTCACACTGGCAGAAGACCATTGATCTGGATCTGATTGATGCCGACTTCATTATCTGCAAAGCGACCGGCGGTACTGGCTTTATCGACCGCTCCTTTGATTACTTTGCGCAAAAGATTTTAGACTCCGGCCGCCTGTTTGGGTTCTACCATTTTGCCAATGATTCCGGCTATGAGGGAACTCCCCAGGAAGAGGCCAAGTTCTTCTACCAGCAGACTGAACAATATATTGGAAAGGGAATTCCAATTCTTGACTTCGAAGACCATGACGTCCTGACTAAAGGCGCGTCCTGGGCTTTGGAATTCTTAGAGACCTATTATCAGCTTTCCGGTGTAAAACCAATGCTGTATACAAGTAGCCACTATACAAGAACCATTGACTGGACGCCAGTTGCCAAAGCGGGATATCCATTATGGGTAGCGAACTATGGCAAAAATGACGAGCAGCAAGGCTATCGCGAAACCGCTGAAGTCAGAACGGATATGTTAGGCACTGGAGCATTTGATGAGTATTACATGCACCAATACACTTCCCGCGGCAAACTGGACGGCTATGAAGGTAATCTGGATTTAAACAAGTTCTACGGAACCAAAGACGAATGGCGCATGCTTTCCCAGCCGGAAGGCGTTTCTAAGACGCTGCTTCGACTTTACAATCCAAACTCTGGGGAACACTTCTATACCTCCAGCCGGGAAGAAAAGCGAATTCTAACGAGTGTAGGATGGATGGATGAAGGTCTTGCCTGGACGACACCAAGATATGGCAAGAATGTTTACCGTCTGTACAACCCTAACTCTGGCGATCATCACTATACCGTTGATGTCAATGAACGCGATACCTTGATTTCCTTAGGCTGGAAAGAAGAAGGCATTGGCTGGCTGGCAGTGGAAGACCGCAAGAAAGGCATTCCAGTTTACCGGGCTTACAATCCCAATGCCGAAACAGGCGCTCATCACTTTACCACCAGCGTAGAAGAAATTAACGCTTTGGTTGCGATGGGCTGGGAAAATGAAGGGGTTGCCTGGTACGCTGTGGATCCAAACGCACCGCTTCCCGAAAGTGCTGAAGAATTAGAAGAAATCGAACTGAAAACGAAACTGCAAAGACTGCGCCCATTTAAGAATGCTGCTTTGTACTAAATTTTTGTGCAGCGTGAGGAACAAGGAGATGAATGCCATAGCTTATTTTTAATTGGCTAAATTGTCCTTGCTTTCGATGTCCAAGAATGACGTTTTGCTAAAAAAATCTCTGCCCTGTTTCCAAACAAGGTAGTAGCCAAATTTGATCGAAGAATAAGTTCCTTCCAATCTCTATAAAGCCAAACACCCCAAGTCAATCTTGAGATTAAGATCGACTTGGGGTGTTTCTTACTTGGGGTGGTTCTTTATAAGGCTCTCCAGCTTTGAATTTGGATGCTACGTAAGAGTGATTAAAATGCAGTTGTTTTTCATTGATTGGAAAGGCGGAATGTGACTAATCCTCACTAAATTCAATTTCTGGTTCGATTTCGATTTCAGAAATGACTTTTGCTGTATTTTTTAACCTCGAAATATCGCCATCCTGTTCAGCATAGATCGGTTTCAACGATTGATTGAGTTCAGCATCAGATATTGGTCTGTGAATTGGGGCTGCCGTTCTAAAATATTGGATTGTAAATTGATCGTCAGGGATTGACCACAGCACGACTGCAAAAATTCTGGGCGATGAATCATCATCGAATTTCAAAGAAGAATATTTGCATTCGTAGCAAAGGGATCGAACGGTTTTTCTTTCTTTGTTTTTGGCTTCAAGCTCCAGGTCAAAACCGCGCAGCAGCCGACGCTTGGTATGCTCTAATGCGAATCGGGCTAAAGCGCCAGAATTTCCTCGTATATGGGCTGAAACTTGGTTATTCGCTGCGTCGATCAAACTTTCTCTGAGATAGGCGGCTTCTTCTTGGAATGCATCAGATAATTCTGAAGGAGACAATGGAGCCGCAGGCTTTTGATGGCGTACGCCGAAATAGCCAGAGATGTCTTCAAATTCGAGAACTGGTTTTCGCAAGCCAATGTCGTTACAAAGCTCATCACCCCTGTATGGCCAAACAGCTCGAATCCAAGTCAGATAAGGTATTGTTCCAACTCTTTGTTCAAGCCAGGCGAATGTTCCTTGGTCTTTCAGCCGTTCGGTAAGCCATTTCACTTTAGGTTGGATGAGTTGTCTTTGTTTTTCAGTAAGTTCTTCGATGGTATAAAAATTGGTGACTGGCTGCTCATACAGCCAGTCGTTTGCCAAATCCACACCTAATAAACCGTCAAAAGTCTGATCTGCAACTTCATCCAATGTTGAAAAAGTAATTCTGGAACGAACTTCTTCAATAAGCGGCATATCTTCGAGTCGGTCGTAAATGGGATCAATACTGACGACAGTTATATTTAAATCTTCATAAATTTGTGCTAAATAGCCACTATAAAGATCGGCATGAACCCCATACACAAGGACAGATCGTCCATAACCAAAACTTCTGTGTTCCATCATGTATAGATTCGTTGCAATTTGGTGGGTGCGTTCAAAGGGTGATGGATCTTCCCAGGGTTTAGCCTCAATGAGTTTTCCATTGAGCATCTGCGGGATGGGAAGTTGTGAAAAATTTCTCCGATTATCAGGAAGGCCAATCGTTTCCAGATATTGCACAACACTCTTTGGATACAGACTGGAACCTGGGAGTGAATCTGTCCAATTTTTATATCTTTTCTTATTCTTATTCTTGTTGTTCTTTTTCAAAGTTTTTTTAGCCATAAATTTTCCTTTTCCGGTTCTTACGCAATCGTGATTTATACATTCGCATTCTTGATCTGCATCAATCAGATGAGACGCATCAGATAGCTAAATCTATATTATTTCACAAGTTAATCTAATTTCAATAGACGTCATGGCCTTCGGGCACATGCCGCAATGAAAGTTGGTGAAGCTAACTTCCAAAGTTGATATGAGTATCTAATAGATTGAAAATAAAGTAGCAAATACAAATAACATTTTAGGACATGGAGCGGGAATCCTCGGCCATTCAATGACCGAGATGAAAGCGACTGGTGCATAAAGATGCATTACTGGATGTTATATCTCTGTCTCTTATACACATCT
>JADGIS010000083.1 GCA_015233825.1 Erysipelotrichaceae bacterium RD49 | reverse complement strand
AGGGGATCATATCCCACGCAGCCTACAGGATCTCATCAGGGAAAATCGAAGGCATCAACAACAAGATCAAGACTGTAAGGCGACAGGCTTTTGGCTATCATGACGATGGATATTTTTTCCTGAAGATAATCGATGCGTCATACAATACGACAGTCAAGAATCCCAAATCCCACCGGATTTTTCAGTGAGCCGATAAACCTTTTGATCGTGGGAACATTACCGTATAATTGTCTACTAATTTGCCTTCTTCTACGTATCAATATTTACAATTTTCGAATAAGCAAACTCCATATTGACATATTTCATCTTCATACCGAATGAAAATCATAGAAATCAAGCATCATACAATTAGACAAATCTCTATTTGTCCTCTACACGCGCCTTTTATAACTGGGCGCCCACTCTTCTTCAGATAATTTGTGATGGATATCTCTATAAAACGGCATTTATACCCATATTTTACCCAAGATGTATGGAAAATGGCCATTACATTTTAGAGTTTTTTCAATCCATCACAAAATCCCACACATCGAATTCAAGTCTGGATAAAAATCCAGACTCAATCGTCATCCAAAACAAGCCAACACCAAAAACAGCGGCCAGATCTTCACAAGAAGTTCTGGCCGCTGTACGCCTTTCAACTTTGAAATTCAACCCTTAAATGACGCAATTCATCCGACTCTGCTCTTCAATCCCCCAAGTATCCCAAGTCAGTTGCGCTCTGAGCCAGGCAGGCCATACCAGGCAATTCCTTCCGGCCGCCAGCCGACTTTGACAAGATAATCGTTTTCAACTTCATCGGGCGTGTAATTATGCGAACCCGCTTTGGCATTGGGATTGTACTGCCGAAGAAGCGGAACCGACTTCCCTTCATCTGAATACCAGCCAATCCCCTCGTCTTTCCAGCCTAATCGTTTGAGCTCATCTCTTTCATTGACGGAAACCGTATAGTGATGATCGCCTGCATTCTGGTTATACAGACGGTAAACCGGAACGGTTGAAAGCTTCGGAGCAATCCAGCCAACGCCTTCATCCCGCCAGCCGACTCGGATCAAGTAATCTCTTTCCTTGAGCGCTTCCGTATAGAAATGCTCGCCGGAATTCGGATTGTAAAGCCGATAAGCATTGGCTGATCCCGCATTTTGTTGGAGAGCCGTGATCTCGCCTGGAATCGCTGGATCTAATGGGTCTACAATATCCGTTGGCAATAAAGGCTTATCTTGATTGTCTTCATCAACCGGTTTTGCAGGCTTTGAACCAATGCGGTTCACTGTAAGCATGCCCGTGATCTCCATTGGAGCCTTCCCAGCCACCAGGTTTTCCGCATAACGAAACTGTCTTTGGCCAGAGTAAAATTCCGTATGGACGAAATCAGAAGAAGCCCCCGCTAACGTAAAATTGCTCATGATCATGCCTGGAACTTCTGTATGCAAATCGAATGTATCCCCATCTGAGTGCACGGAAAGACTGACCGACTGCCCAGAGAAATCATGATCAAATGCCGGTATCTTATTCACCCATTCTGCTTCCTCATCCTCAAGCATGTTTTGGCGGATTTCTTCCCAATCCGAGTGTTCTTTAACCAGACCACCTGGCAGCCATAAAATTTCATTGTTTGAGCAGTCTAGTCCATAAGGCTGAGCACAGTAGCGGTCTTCTGCTTTTTTCATCACAACACTGGACAGCCGATTGTTTGAGCAGTCAACAAACCATAAATTATATAAACCCGAAAGATCCAGTGTTCCACTCAGACCATTGTGGGAGAGATCCAAGCTTCTCAGTGAATCATTCGCTACCCCAAGCTCATTGAGTTTCTGCCGGATTTTGGCATTGCTGGTAAGTCCCTGATGGCTTAAGTCAACGCCGACAATCTCTCCATCCTCATCGCGAACGATGCTGTATTTCTGATCCAGGCTGCGGTTGCTGCCATCCATTAAAACATTTGAGCCAGAATCATCATCCGTACTTGATCCAAATACCGGCCCAAAATCTCCATCGCCATCCGGATCCAATTCCGTATAGTCTCCAGACCCAAGGTTCGTATCGGATCCTGAACCAGGTCCGAAATCCGATCCATATCCAGAACTGGAACCAGGATCAGTCCGTTTCGTAGAATAGAGGCCATGACCCGATCCAAGATCAAAGCCAGATCCAGTATCAAAACCAGCCCCTATACCAAAACAAGAAGCTGAGTCTGACCTGAACGATCCAGGTCCAAAATCAGGACTCGCTATTCCCATTCTTTTCGATTCATGACAGTTCCCTGCACATTCATTTCCAGCATCGGCTGACGCATCATTGCTGGCAGCCATGACAGGAAGGGGTGTCAAAAGCATTGCAGCAGATATAATCAATGAAACCATAGTACCGTTTGACATACGATTTCCTCCTTGAAGACATGCAGTCTTCCCTGTGTCAAAGTGCTAAAGTACACGTTCATTTGGTGCATAAGTAAAGCTCAAATCTAAAAAGCGGAAACCCAAAAACAAAATATTGAAAAACCAAAAGGATTAAGCAGAACGCCAATGCGCAAGCAAAAGCCAATCCATCGAAAATCAGTACACAGAGACATAAAGCGCAAACCCGCCGATCAGAGCAGCCAAAAACATTTTAGCGATTGCTAAATAAATTCCAACTTTGCTTCAGCTTTCACGGCCGCATCCCACGGGTTACCTGCATCATCGATACAAACCAGCCAGAGGACGTTTTAAGACACTGCTTTAGCAGCCAACAAACTATCCAGGCTTACCAGATATACAGGGGGATCCACACGGATGGAATTATCCAAATCCGTAAGTATGAACACACCAAAATTGATCGTATCTTTCTTTTCACTGCTTCCTTGAAGTCCATCCAATTCAATACTCTGAAGATAAAATATCAGCAGCTTTACAACCATTCACAAATCCAGCAAAGGTTATATACTCATCCTGCATTTGGTTTCTTGTATAAAAAGCCTTTCGATATCTCTATCTCCAAACAATAAAGATCTCTATCTGATTGCATTATACTCTTATCTGTCATACTTTAAAACACGATTTTAGCACTGAACAAGAAACGCAATTTATACTTTAGAATTATCTTTTCTTATCATCTTTACATCATTTTTATCTATATCTTATTAACAGATATCAATAGCTAGTATTGACCTATCCTCCGCCATCAACCCTGTACCGAAACCATTCCAGGCTCTGAAAGTCACTCTTTATTAGACAGAGTCACATTCAAAAAAGATGCATAATTTCATCCAATTAAAATTGAATTTAATCCGATTCTAGTTTTATTCTTAGCTACAGCACCATTTCAATGTCGATGGCACATTGAAATGGTATCCGCTCTTTAGGATTCGTCACGCGCCTATCATGGACCAGAACTTCTCTGTACCCTCTACACTCACCACAATCCCTAAGAATAGAAATCAAAAGAATTGGTAGTCCAATCCTTTAAGGAACCGATACAATAAGACGGACAGAAAGAAGAGGGAGAATCCATGGCCTATCCATCTACAAATCTGATCCAGACCCCAAAGACAAGGCAAAAGAAAAGACGCGACCCGCGAATTGAAACGGTCCGACTGATCGCATGCTTCCTGGTTCTGGTCTGCCATTCTTACCTGCCCGTTCAAGTGGATGGCAAAGCCATCTTTGGCCGGGTATTGATCGCTTCCCTGGCTGCAGATGGAGTCGGGATCTTCTGGATGGTAACAGGCTGTTTTCTGTTTTCTTCGACGTATGGAAAAACGCTCAAGAATGCAATCCAAAGAATCCTGATTCCCCTTCTGATTGCAAGCTTAGTCGGAATTCTTCTCAACCTGCTTCCTCTTCCGGGGTTTGCCCCTTCAGATCTGCAAGCCGTGTTTCATGATTTCATTCACTGGCGAAATGGAGTCATTGGGATGGATCATCTCTGGTATTTGTATGTCAACCTGCTTGTATTGCTGGCCTTTCCACTGTTGAAAGCTTTTGTAAAATGGATCGATCAATCTCCAAAAACAACCTTGCTTTTCATGGCTGTAACTTTAGGATTCTTCATTGCAAATGACCTGTCCTCAAACCAGACCGCCCATTTTTCCCATTTCTTCATATGGGGAGCCATACCGGCCGCAATTGAAATGATCTGGGGCCATATCCTCTATCGATATCGAAAGATCTTTAAAGGACCAACGGTTGCGATCAGTTCTTTCGTCTGCTTTGTATTGCTTAACCTGTTGAGAACCATCGTCCAGATGCAGCATTTTACAGCCAATCCAACCGATACCAGTGCTCTCTATTGGTATTCAGCCTGGGGCTTGCTTGCCAGCAGCATGATCCTGATTTTTGGCCTGTCTGCCATCAAGATCCAAAAGCCCTCCAGGCAAAACTTATCGCAAAGCACCCAAACCCTGATCTGTACCTTTGCTTCCTATTCGTTTTTGATCTACCTGATCCACTTTCCAATCCTGCGAATCCTTTCCAGCATTGGATTTACCAACTACCTGCAAAACCTCATTCCGGCGAACAATGGATTTCTCTTCACTCTGCTTTACACCCTGGTCATGGCCTTGATCCTGTTTGTTCTCTCCTATTTCTTAGCCTGGCTCATCCGCTGGTTCTGGAAAGCAGTCAAACAGGCCACAGGCAAGGCGTAATGAATACCTGTCACGAGTGATCCTTACAAAAGACAGCCCCAAATATCTTCACTCATGCAAAGAATCCATGGACTCAACAGAGCTGACTCAACGACTTCACCAGCAGAGAAACGAATCCATACGAATCCAATCACTACGCGTTTAAATACATATTGGAGAAGATACATCTTCATTCCTTCCCAATAAAACAAACCATAAAGGAGTGCCGAGCTAAAGACGCATCAAAAACAAAATGCATCTTGGCGAGCACTCCTTTATTATGGTTTAGGTGACTAATAAGCCGGATTTCGGTTGGTCACCTTTCACAAGCCCTGACTATGACTTTCAACGCATCAATATATATTTTCTAGGAGGACATTTATGAAAAAATCCGTCCATCATCTATGGATCTGGACTTCCCTGTTTTTTGCATTTTTTGCCTCATGGCCGCAGATGATCGATAAGAATCTTCTGGTCTTTCTTTTCAGCTATTGCTTATGGGCACTCATCTTTGGTGTGGAGTTTTTAATCGGCTGGATCCTGATCAAAATCATTCGCACCCAATACAAAAAGTACCGGTCTATCCTGATCCATACCACAACGGATAAACAAAAAGAGCAGCTTGTCTTCTATGACATCTTTGCGCTGGCCATACTCACCTGGATTCCCGCATTTCTAGCCTTTTTTCCAGGAACCTTTGGAGCCGATGCCCCAAGACAGCTGGCCATGTTCAATGGTGACCTGCCCTTTACAACGCATCATCCCTGGCTGCATACCCTGTTGATTGGAATCTTGATCAATACCTGCCAGTTCCTGTTTCACAACCCAAACATGGGCGTCGGCCTCTATATTTTCTTTTTCCAGATTGTATTCTGTGCCTATGCCCTAAGCAAAGCGATGCTCTATTTATATAGAAAAGGACTGAACCCCTGGATTCTCTTTGGCACCTCATTTCTGATGGCCATCTCCCCGTTTTCACAGATGCTGGTCAACTACACAACCAAGGATATTCCCTATGCAGCAGCCTTACTGTTATTTATCGTTTCGATCTGTGAAGTCTTGTTTCCTGCAAAACCAGTCCCAAGCAAATCCATACAAAACAAAGCTGAAAAAGGAAAAGACAGGCATCCAACCCTGACCAGCGTCCTTTTATCCCAGCTTGCCACAAGCAAATCCGTCATCAGCTGGGGGATCCTGATGTGTCTGCTTCGCAACCAGGGACTTTACCTTGTTGTCATTGGGTTTGTCGTTCTGTTTGTGGTCTATTCCAAAACCATGAAAAAAAGAGCCCTCAAGCTCTTTATGGTCAGCCAAATCTGCATTATTCTTGCTGCCTGGATTCTGACATCCCTGGTTCCATCCCTAGCCGGAATCGCCATCAGCAATCCAAGAGAAATGCTTGCCTTGCCGATTCACCAAATTGCCTTCGAACTCAATCGCAATCATGGAAGCCAGAATAAATTCTTATCCCCAGAAGACGAGCAACAAGCCTACAGCTACTTTGATAACTTCCAGCCAGAAAACCTGGATCCCTATAGTGCAGATAATTCCAAGGATCTGTTTGATAACGAAAAATTCTCCAAAAACCCAGGGGCATTTTTCTTACTGTACCTGCGCTTCCTGTTCAAAAATCCATTGGGGATTTTGCAGTCGGCTGCCTATCTCACAGCCCCCTACTTCGACATGCGCTATGGCAAATACAACGCATTAAGTGTCAC
This sequence comes from Erysipelotrichaceae bacterium RD49, assembly GCA_015233825.1. Classification (GTDB taxonomy): domain Bacteria; phylum Bacillota_I; class Bacilli_A; order Erysipelotrichales; family Erysipelotrichaceae; genus Allobaculum. Next base: position 5,810 of record JADGIS010000083.1, on the reverse strand, counting down.
CACCAGCTATGAAGACTACGCCAGTCAAAAAGGAATTACTTCCTCCAGTTCCCTGCTTCCAGGCTATCAAGACTGGCTTCGCGACATCGCCATCCGGTCCTCCTACCGAACCCACTGCCCTTTCTGGCTGCGCCTGTTCGATCCCGGAATTACCCTGTACTTTTTGATCTTCATGCTTGGCTATGCAATCTTTTGCAAAAACACCTTTGCAGCAACCGCCTGCATCTACCCGATTCTCTACGTTTTAACCATGATGCTCGGTCCAGTTTCACTGCTTCGCTATTCATTCATCTACGCATTCGAATGGCCATTTCTCTTTGGAGTTTTGCTCCTTTGCATAACCACTTCTAAGAAGCGTAGATGCAACCAAAAGACAATCAAACAGACTTATAATCTTACTTAAATACCACTCGGTTGCCCCTTTCCTTCTTAGAAAAGATACCCAATTCACTTTCTTGTATTTGGTAGCAAAACAAATGCAAAGATCTAAAGATCGGATAAATAAGTTTTATTAAAGTAAAATGGATACCATAATTGGTCTACCACTCGAAGGAGGAATGAGCATGAATAACTCAGCTCCATACAGTGCTTCAATAATTGCCCAATGGTTTTTGTTTTATAACAATGTGCAAATGACCGAAGCTGATGCAGATTTAATTTCAAATCTGAAGTTGCAAAAATTACTCTATTATGCCCAAGGCTGCTATTTAGCTCTTAAAGGGGCCCCACTCTTTAAAGAAGATATCGAAGCTTGGGAACATGGGCCAGTTGTCCCTAAAATCTATCATAAGTACAAAGGATATCATTCAAATGGAATCGAATATCAGAGCGATTATGATGGTTCGATTTCAAATGCTGATGAGAATATCTTAAAGGAAGTCTACGAACAATTTGGACAATACTCTGCTTGGGGACTGCGAAACATGACTCATCATGAAACACCGTGGCTTTGCACTAAGCGTAACGAAGTTATTGATTTAAACATCATCTCTGATTACTTTAAGGAAAACTATATTGAATAGACCAGATGGGAAAAATTAAAAAACAACACCGCAATCCCAAAGTTAAAGCTAATGGAGATGGAAAAGAACCAACTTGTAATGTTCCAGACACAGCGATCTTCTTCAGTTTTCAATACGTAACTTCCAACAACAAATACAACTTCAAATATATCGATAAAAACAGGGACAAGAAAATTGACTCGGACCTGTTTGAAGCTCTCCAAATGTGGTCATCCGAAACTTGGAAAACTCTATACGAGAAGCCTAAAAAGCATGGAGGAATTGAAACTATTCCTTATAGCTCTTTTTCCCATCGGATTGCGAATAATATTCCACCAGACAAAAAAGTGAGCCAAGATACTAAATTTGTAGTATTTCGCTTTGGCCCATCTGATTCCTATCGGATGATCGGATACAAATCAAACAGATGCAGACAAGCAATGCATATCATTGGATTTGATTTTGATTACAGTCTTTACGATCACGGAAGTTAAAGCCACACCCGTATTCATATCTGAACACCGCTCTGTAAAATTGTTTTATAGTTCGTCATTAACTTGTGTCTTTTCAACCACAAACAAATTTGCACGTAGAGCTCGTTCACTTCCAAATTTATATTTCCATTTTGAACAATGCCCTGCATAGTCCATAGAAGTTCTCTGGCCTTGCAGGGCATTGTTTGTTTAGAAGGTATTTATGGAGCGAAATTAGATACGAATGGCAATCTTGTACCTTGTTCATAAGGAACAATATGAACAAAAAGATTTTTGCCGCTCTTGCTTCCGCAACAATGGCTTTGAGCGCAACTGGATCTCTGGCAGTGTTCGCAGAAGACTTCGACGTTGTTACTGAAGCAGATGGTAATAACGGTGCAGGTGCTGGCGTTATCAATCCTGCTAAAGATAAAGTTACTCTTGACTCTGAGAATTTCCCTGATAAGAACTTTAGAGATTCTATCATCGCAGCTATTCCTGGAGCTAGCTATGGGGATAAAGTTGATGCGAAAAAATTTAATGCTGTTACAACTTTGACAATCAATAATTCTTTATCTGATACACCAACTGGTGTCTTCACAAATGACGATAAAGATCTTACCCTAACTGTTAAAGATATTAAAGATTTATCTGGAATTGCACTATTCCCAAATATCTCAACACTGGTTGTTGATACCGAAACTAAGTTGGTTACTGCTGACTTGTCCTCCAATAGCAAATTAGCTAATGTAACAATCACTGGCGCTAGCTCTTTAGAAACATTAAAAGTTCCAGCTGGTAATACTTTACGCGAACTTAAAGTTATTGCAGATGCTGGTCAAACAGCTCCGATCACTGTTTTGGATCTTTCATCTAATAAGCAGTTACGTCATGTTACAATTAAAAATACATTAATTGCTAAACTTGACTTATCCAATAACGTATATCTGCAAGAAGCAACCCTTGGAAATAATGATCTGAATACTTTAGATCTTACTAACTGTGGTGATCTAACATCCCTGTATGTAAGTGATAACGATTTGTACGGATTGGAGCTTCCGGAAAATGCTAAATTAGGTTCTCTCTGGGCAGCTAATAACTTAATCCAGGAAATTGATCTTACTGGCCAGAATCAGTTAACATCATTAGATTTAACTAATAATGAGCTGAAGACTCTTGATCTTTCTGATTGCACATCTCTTTCTATTTTATTAGTAGCTAATAACCACTTAGGTGCATTAGATGTTTCTAAGATGGCAAAAGATGCAGCTTATAATATCACTTATACTCCACAGGTTGTATATGTTGATTCTGCTTACGATGCAGTTAATCTGAAAGAAACATTTGACGGTTTTAAAATCAAGAACATCGTAACTAGCAACGACTTTAATGATGAAACAGGAGTTTTAACACTTGATGATAATGGTGAAGCAAGTTATACCTATAAAACTGGAAAAGTTGGTACTACTGAGTTTGAACCAATGGGTGTAAAAATCATTACCGCTTCCGTTTTAAACCGTGTTTATAATCCAAATTCCGGAGAACATTTCTACACTGCTGATATTGAAGAAAAAGATGCTCTTGTAAACCTCGGATGGCAAGATGAAGGTATTGGCTGGGTTTCTCCTACAGAAAGCAGCAAACCTGTTTTCCGTCTTTATAACCCAAATGCTGGTGATCACCACTATACACAGAATGCATTTGAACGCGATACCCTTGTAAATGTTGGCTGGAAATATGAAGGTATTGGCTGGTATTCTTATACTAATAACAAGTCCTATACAGTTGCTGGTGAATCTGCCCATATTAATCCTGTAAATGTATTACGCCAGTATAATCCAAATGCAAAGGCTGCTGGAGCTCATAACTACACGATGAATCCTGCAGAAAATGACTTCCTCGTATCTGTTGGCTGGCTTGATGAAGGCCTTGCTTGGGATGCAATGAAGTAATAGTTATTCTTAAATCAGTTGGATTATCTATATAATAGCTAATCTTTGCCTTTAAACTTAGTACAGTATCGACTGTATTCTAATGTTTAAAGGCTTTTCTTATAGGAACATAAATTTTGGCTTGTTACTCCTATTACAAACTAATAACGTTTAAACAAGATTATTACAGATAAACGGTAATGGTAAGTTGATCAAATTGGTAATATAGTAGGCACTAACAATACTATGTTCTAAGGTGTAGCTTTAGCATTAGATCTATATCCGCTGTCATTCGTGAAAAGAGGAAGAAGAATATGAACGTAAAAAAGCAAAAAATGTTGTCTATCGCTGTGTTTCTTTCAATATCTTCGGCTATGTCTATTTTTAGTCCAATCCAGATCGCTGCTCAAGAACAATTAGAAAATAGCCAAGTTGAATATTCCGAAGAACTTGGGTCTGAAGCATCAAATATACTTATTGATGGAGAAAAACATTTAGAAATATTATATGGAGAAAGTTTTAATTTTAGATCAACAATTTCTTTAAGCGGTGATACTTATAAATCTGTTATTTCACATGCAATTAATAAAGCTATTAAAGATTCTGCCGACCCTATAAATCTTAATAATATTTATACTGAGATTAGTGGCCTCGATAAGTTAAGCGGCCAGATTGAGTATAAAATCTCATCAACAAAGACAATTAGTGATCCAGGTAATGTGAGAGTTTCTGCGTATCTTGATGGTGTAGAGGCTTCAGATATATTCAAGAGTCCTGTTAAATATGTTTTGTCTAAAAATGGTGATGGAAATGATTTAACCATTTCAATGGATGTCGATTGGGGAATGATTTTAGATAAAGGGGATAGTAACTTAGCTCTTTTAAAGCTAGGTGCTTTTAGAGATTCTTGTTTCCCACAATTAGATATCAAAATCAGTACCGGAGAAATAAACTTTATTGGTGATAATCAACCGGTAATAGGCCAGTCAGCAGCTTTTATTGGAAGCGTCAGTAAAAGCGAAATTGAGGGAACTATCGATCTTTCACGCATCTACCAAAAACAGAATTCTACAGGTTATGAGTCTGTTACTACTTTCGGTAATGTAAATTTACAGAGTTCACTTATAAAGCCCTCTAATTCAAAAGCTACTGTTTCTGTTGTCCGAAAGAAAAGTAAACCTTCTTCAAATAGACCTGGGACAGTAATTCCGGGTAATTCACCCCAGGAAAGTAATCTTAAGGTTATCCGTCTATATAATCCTGTTTCTGGAGAGCACCTGTTCACTTCAAGTGAGGCAGAACAAATCAATCTGATTTCAAACGGCTGGAAGGTTGAAAAGTGTAACTGGAAAACTCCTGCAATATCGAATACTCCAATATTTAGACTTTATAACCCAAATAATGGTGATCATCATTTTACAACAAATGCTAGTGAAAGAGATTATCTTGTTCAGCTTGGATGGATTTATGAGAGTACTGTTCTGTATGCTTCAGATGAAGAGAACAGGATCCCTATTTACAGAATGTATAATCCAAATGCAAAGAATGCAGGAAGTCATCATTACACAGATTCTATAGAAGAATGTAATGCGTTGCGTGGCTTTGGATGGAGCTTTGAAGGTGTGGCTTGGTATGGCATCGCTGAATAGATAGTAACCTAAATTCCCATCTTTATAACCAGGTCCATCAAAGACCGAATAGTTCTATAATCTGATTCTGTAGACTGATTGTCTGCAAGGTCAGATTTTTTCTTTTTCCTTTAACACTGACTTTCTTAAGTTCGTAAGCTTTTGTTATTTGACGGTATGCGTCAATTGATAACCGAGGATGAGGCTTGCCTTTCAAAAGCGTCAAATGAATCGAAAGTAAACAGCCTGAGCCAACTCCTGTACTCGTTCAGTATAGGAATTGGCCCAGACTGGATTTTCGTTTTGGTGATTTTGTTTGGGCTGCTGCGTCTACCTTGGTTCAGGACATTACCTTATAAGGCTGCTTCCACCAATGAAAAGGGGCAGATCAGGTCCGAAGCCTCACCGAAATCGGCTGCTAGAGGATTTAGGAGCTTTTGCACACAACTCGAACTCTTTGGCGAATAGCTGGGGTCAATTGCTTCGTACTGGTTTTGGTGTTAGTTTCAGATTTCTGGTAGCTTGCTCCAGACAGGAAAGCTCTGGCTGAAGAAAGCTGATATCAGGGGATGATCTGACAACCGACATACTGTCAAGTGGCTAATGACCGTTGATAGCTGGAGATGGTCGCCCCTTCCTGCATTAAAAAGGAGAGCGTCAAAGTACCGGTATGGTAGCCAATCTTCAGTTCTGTCATGATTTTCCTGAAATTATTAAACATTTCAGGAGGACAAAATCATGAAAAGAACAAAAGAAGATTGGCTTTTTCTTATTGAG
>JADGIS010000082.1 GCA_015233825.1 Erysipelotrichaceae bacterium RD49 | reverse complement strand
CGTTTCTGAATGAATAGACATAGCGAACCTCCTTTTGAGAGAAATTCTAACATGTCATAAAAAGAAAGCTTCAGAACTCAGATGTTATCTTGTGTTAAACAATCAGTTAGATTAGGGACTATTCCTATGGAATGAATTTGTAAGAGGTCTTATTCCAACTCCGATCAAAACAAGCGGTAAGGATGGACGAATTGAAAGAGTCATCCAAATCAATTCAGAAAAATCGATGACCAAGAGCCTGGGTATAGACTCAAAGTCAATTTCAAATCAGTCTGCCAAGCGAATCAGCGTTGCAGACTGGAGCGGTTCATCGGGGGCACCACTTTGAGCCGCGATACAAAAGAAATGCATAAACGGAGGAAAAAGAATGTTTAAAGCATTGACAATCGCTGGATCCGATTCCAGCGGAGGCGCTGGAATCCAGGCAGATTTAAAAACTATGCTGGCTAATGGCGTCTATGGAATGAGCGCAGTCGCGGCTTTGACCGCGCAAAACACCACAGGTGTGCGCAGTATTTATCCCGTCAGTCCCGAATTTTTAGCCGACCAGATCGATATGGTTTTTGAAGATATCCGGCCGGATGCGATTAAGATTGGCATGGTTTCTGGCAAAGCTTTGATTGAAACGATCGCGGATCGTTTAAAAGTCCATCAGGCCCAAAATATCGTTTTGGATCCAGTGATGGCAGCGACCAGCGGTTCCTTGCTGATCGAAGAAGATGCTATTGAGACTTTGCAAAATGAGTTGTTTGGCCTGGCAAGTCTGATTACCCCAAACATTCCGGAAGCGGAAATCTTATGCGGCTTTTCCATTGAAAATGAAAAGGAGATGGGAGAAGCGGCCAAAGCGATCTACGAGCGCTGGCAGACGCCGGTTTTGGTCAAAGGGGGCCATGAGATCAACGATGCCAACGATCTGTTTTTTGATGGCAATCATTTGCATTGGTTTTATGGTCGGCGAATCGCCAATGACAATACCCATGGAACCGGCTGTACCTTATCGAGTGCCATTGCATCCAACCTGGCTAAAGGCTATGGCCTGCAAGAAGCCATCCAGCGCGCGAAAGGCTATTTGTCTGGGGCCCTGGAAGCCAATTTAAATCTGGGCCAGTCTCATGGACCGGTGGATCATGGCTTTGAACTGGATGGGACATACGCTTCGAGAGGCAAAGACGAGCGATGAAAAAGGCCTATGAACACGCTCTGCTATGGTTTGGCGCTGGCCTGTCCATTGCGGAAATCTTAACAGGAATGTACCTGGCCCCGCTTGGCTTTGGCAAAGGAATGGCGGCGATTGTCATTGGCCATGTAATTGGCTGTCTGCTGCTTTTTTTAGCTGGTGTGATCGGGAGCAGCACGCGAAAAAGTGCGATGGAAAGTGTTCGTTCCAGCTTTGGAAAGAGGGGCAGCCTGTTATTTTCCACTTTGAATATTATTCAACTGGCCGGATGGACCGCCATTATGATTTACGATGGCGCCCTGGCAGCCCAAGGTGTTTTTCCACTTTCCAATGCCATATATTGCCTGATTATCGGTGGATTGATTCTGATTTGGATTGGCATCGGCCTGCAGAATCTCGGCCGCTTGAATACTTTGGCGATCAGTTCGCTATTGATTTTGACAGTGGTTTTGAGTGTGGTGGTTTTGCGAAGTCCAGTGCCTGTGGCTGCTCAAGGCGAGATGCTTTCATTTGGAGCGGGTATTGAGTTGTCGATTGCCATGCCGCTTTCCTGGCTGCCATTAATCAGCGACTATACCAAAGAGGCGGATTCACCGATTCAAGCCAGTGCCATCAGCGCCCTTTGTTATGGCTTGATCAGTATCTGGATGTATGCCATTGGTCTTGGGGCTTCAATCTTTACTGGTCAGTATGCGATTGACCAGATTATAGTCAAAGCTGGGCTGGGTTTGATCGGGCTGTTGATCATTGTTTTTTCAACTGTTACCACAACCTTCTTGGATGCGTATTCGGCTGGTGTTTCAGCCAATGCGATTTCATCCAAACTGGATGTTCGCAAATCGGCACTGGTAATTGGTCTTTTAGGAATGATCTGTGCGATCTGCTTTCCCATTACCGATATTACGGGTTTCTTATATCTGATTGGATCGGTATTTGCTCCGATGATTGCGATCCAAATTACTGATTTTTTCCTGCTGAAAACGGATGTTTCCAATCAAGCGTTCAGCTGGAAAAACCTGATTCTCTGGCTGATCGGATTTATCGTCTATCGCATTTTCATGCAGGTCGACTCGCCGCTTGGCTCGACGATTCCGGCGATGGCCATTATCATTGTGCTTTGTCTGGCTGTTTCCAAAGTCCCGGCATTCAAACCGGCAGCCGTAACAGATGCCCCGGCTTCCAATGCAGAAGATGAGGAAACGATTCTGTCGGATTCAAGATAAGTTCTTATTGTCTTGATTGAGGCCTTGGTGAAGAGCACATATGTGTTCAATTCCTCAAATAGAGCATCAATACGCTACGTAAAAAGATACAGCTTTCGAATTGATCGGCTGTATCTTTTTTGGTGCTTGGGGCAGTAGCGGCTTTAGGGTTTGACCAGGGAAATCGAGAATTTAGTAGATCAGCCTAAAGCTGGGCGGGATCGCCTAAAAAGTTTTCCGGAACCGGGATGCTTCCAAACTGATGTTCAACGAATTTGATGTCTTCCTGGTCTTCAAAACTCTGGATTAAGGCATCACAGTCCGCTTTGACTTGTTGGAAGGATTCATTCGAGAACGTAACCAGCCGGTGCTTGCCTTCAAATTCGTCATAGCTGTTGAAATATTCATAGTAGATGGGAATCGGATCGGGTCCATACAAGTAGCCATAACAGATCCAGCCATGAAGGTCGGGGTTGGAGCGGCTTTGGAAAACCAGGCCTTTTTGCTGCTTAAACGGATAGGCTTCAATCCGGATTCGGGCTTCATAATTCGCGTATTCTGCCTGGCCATCCAACGGATAATCATCCCGGAGCGCTTGCAGCAAAGGAAGACAAAAGCTGTATGGATCTGGAGCTTCTTTAAGAAATTGTTCATTTACCTGATGCCTGGCAATAGAGAGTGGATGGACTTCATTGCCGAAAGGAAGAATGTCGGTATCGGAGCGCTCACACGCATCAAATCCATGGCCTTGAAGATTCAGTTCCCAAGCCATTGTCTCAAACAAGCTAAGCGTGGTTTCAAAATCAATCAGGTATCCATCTTTCTTGACCAGTGATGGAAAATGAGCAAAGCGAGAAGTTTGCCGGTGGGCTTGAGTGACCATCACGTTTATAAAATTTTGCGGTGGATATTGTTCAAACAATTCTTCTCCCGTTGAATATTCTTTCGCTTGGTCAGCTTCTGGAAGCTGGCCATTGGCCACAACGACCAGATCGAAAGGGTCACAGAGGATCAAGTCTTCCTCATCTAAGAGGAATAAATTATCAAGGCGCAGTTTTTTGCAAAGCTCCAGATTGAACTGTCTTGCAAGATTGATGTGGGCAGAAATTTTCCAAGGCTCCTCACTCCAATAGATTCTCGCAAACGGATGGCGCCAGGCGATAAAGGCAGCCAGCAGAAATCCGCTTGGCCCGAAGCAGCCAATCCGGCCACCTTTAAAAAGGTTTCGGTGTTCTGAAATCCAGCGATTAGCCGCTGTAAAAAAGGGATAGTAAATCGAGCCTAGATACTGGATATCCATTCTGGCGAGTTTTTCATAGTTTTGGACCATGAGCGGGAGTGCTGCGTCCAGCTTCTCTTCTTGGTTTGGGATGGATTCATCTTCAGTCAGCCGGTCAACCAGCTCTTGTGTAAAAGCAGCACTGCTGATCGCTTCGTCTAACTCTTGTTCAAGAGCCAGCCGATCCTGGCTGGTCTGACAGTTTTGAATGCCAAGTTTATCAAAAAAAGTGTTCACGGGATCTTTGGTTTTGGATTTTTGTTTCTTTTTGGCCATAGGGAGATCTTCCTTTCAAGTTTTCTAAAGGCAGATTGAAACTCAATTTATCAGACAAGCCGCTTCATCTCGAAGGACAGCTGCCCGAAATAAAGAGCAATTTCTTCCAATATATAATTGGAAGGCTGAAAAACCAATGCCAAATGGATTTAAAGGCGACAAACCGATCCGAAAGCAGAAGATGAAGATTACATTCCGGCCAATCTCGAATTGCTGGCCAAGAATGAAAAATAAAGTGCTCAAAAAAGAACTCAATTCAAAAATGGCTCAAAACAGCAGATAAGTTTCGAAAAGTAAAAATTTGGCGTTATATTAATAGTCAGCCGCTTGAACTGGATGGCTCAGAAAGAACCAGGAGATAAAGCCTAAGAAGGATTTGAGTTTGCTTTGACCTCTTTGTTTGCATTTTCTTTTTTATCCATGACTGCTTCAACCGATTCGTTCAAGCGGTTTAAAGGACGCGAATGTCCAAGAAAGGAATAATTTGAAAACTTTAAAATACTTTCTTTCGTTTTATAAGCCTTATCTTAAGGTGTTTACGATTGATTTGCTCTGCGCTTCACTCATTTCGATCGTGGATGTGTTATTTCCATTAATCCTGAATACCTTTACGCAGGAATTTTTGCTCAATAGTGCTGCGGTTGTTTTAAAATGGCTGCCTTGGATTACGCTGGGACTGCTGTTGATGTATCTTCTCAAAACAGCCTGCCGCTACTATGTGGTCTGCCAGGGCCACATCATGGGGGCCCAGATGGAAGCCGATATGCGGCGTGATCTGTTCAATAAGCTGACCACGCTATCCTATGGTTACTATGACCAAAACAACACGGGAACAATGAGCGCCCGGATTATTTCCGATCTCAATGATATTTCTGAATTTGCGCATCATGGGCCCGAGAATCTGTTCATTTCTTTGATTAAAATTATCGGTTCGTTTGCGATCATGGCCTCGCTTTGCTGGCAGCTGAGCCTGTGTCTGTTTATTGTAACGTTGATTATGCTGGTCTTTTCCTGGATGCAGAATAAAAAGATGGATGCGGCTTTCATGACTAACCGGCGCACTGTCGCCCAAGTGAATGCCAGGGTGACGGACTCGCTGGAAGGAATCCGTGTCGTGCAGGCCTTTGGCAATGAGCGGGTCGAACAGAAAAAGTTTGGCAAATCCAATAAGCAGTTTCTTGATTCCAAATCAGAGACATACCGGGTGATGGGAACCTATTATGCAGGCAACTACTTTTTTCAGGGATTGCTTTATACCACCGTTCTTTGCGTAGGTGGTCTTTTGGTTGTCTATGGTCAGATGGAAGCGTATGAACTGGCGACATTTGCTTTATACGTCAATGTCTTTGTCGCACCTTTGGAAATTTTGATTGAGTTTACCGAAATGTTCCAGCGCGGCTTTTCTGGATTCAGACGCTTTGAAGAAATTATGGATGAAGTTCCAGAGATCAAAGACAAACCAGATGCTAAACCACTCGTTAATAAAGGTGGTCAAATCAGCTTTGAGCATGTCACGTTTGCTTATGACGATGAGCAGCCGGTTTTAGAAGACGTCTCCTTTACGATTCCCGCAGGCGGCAATTACTCGCTGGCTGGCCCAAGCGGCTCAGGGAAAACGACGATCTGTTCTTTGATCCCGCGTTTTTATGACCCGAAAGAAGGATCAGTGAAAGTCGATGGCCAGGACGTCCGTGATCTTTCCTTGGATTCGCTGCGTTCCACCATCGGCGTCGTCAGTCAGGACGTCTATTTGTTTGATGGTACGATTGAAGAAAACGTTCGTTATGGCAAATGGGATGCCAGCCGCGAAGACATTATGGATGCCATTGAAAAAGCAGATCTTAAAGACTTGGTTGATTCACTGCCGGAGGGCATTGAAACCAAAGTCGGCGAGCGGGGAACAAGGCTTTCTGGCGGCCAGAAGCAGCGGATTGCGATCGCTCGCTTGTTTTTAAAGGATCCGGATATTCTCATTCTCGATGAAGCCACTTCAGCTCTCGATAATGAAAGTGAATACTACATCCAAAAAGCACTTAAGGAGCTGGCTAAAGGACGTACCTGCCTGACAATCGCCCATCGTTTGTCAACGATTGAAAACTCGGATCAGATTTTAGTCATCGATCAGGGGAAGGTTGCTGAAAAGGGAACCCATCAGGAACTGCTCAAACAAAATGGAATTTACGCCAGCTACGTCAAGCGTTCATTTAATTGATCACCATTGTCTAATTCAGATTGCTTTTCCCGTATGCTTGAAGTAGAGAAAAGTTTCTTTCGATCAGTGATCAGAAATGGATATAATTAAATACAAAAGACTGATCGATCAAGCAGAAAATGGAGGCAGAGGATGGGACTGTTCAAAATGATTCAGGAGCTTCTTGAACAATTCAATGAAGATTTAGACGAAAAATCACGGGCCAATGATCTGTTAAAGCAGATCCAGGAAGAGGGATTCAAGCGCGGTGTTGAAAGTTTAAAGGACAAGGCCATTGTTGCTTTGGAACCAGGAACTGTTCAAACCATTGACCAATCTCCAAACCAAATCCAGATTTTTATGAATGAAGGCCAGGGGTACCTGATCAACAACGACTTGATGCCGCTGGCTTCTTCAATCAAAGTCAAACCTGATCAAGAAGTAAAAGAAGGCCAGATTTTGATTGCCTTGGATAATGCAGATTCACTAGGCCTGGAAGTTTTTGCCTATACCAATGAGATGTTGACCAAACTCAATTCGATTCGCGAAATGCTCTCACTAGGACTCCCTTCGGCAATTGGTCAATGAGAAGCAAAGAAAAACCAATTTTGAAAATTGAGCAATGGAAAGAAGATGTTCAGTATAATTTGTATATTGGATATCTTCTTTTTCTTTGTGCAGTTCAAGTCGAATCAGAGTTTTGCCGCGATAAAAATGGAATCCGCCAAGAAGTTAATGACCCCATCCAAATCACTACATGATCTGGATGGAGCTTGAAATAAGAAGCTTTTATGCATCTGTTTCAAGCCTGATTGACTAGCCCCAGTCTTAACTGACTCCGTGATTTGAGAATCAACCCTAAACAAGCTGGAACAGGCACTCCAGTGATGTTGAGCTCTACTCCTGGACCCTGCGGATTGGCATGAAACAGTACTGAGGTCAGGTGCAGCGTGCCGGTCAACAAACCTCTTATAACATTGGCGAGGGCTCGTGCTTTAACTACCTTTTAGGATGCTTTATGATCCTAAAACGAATGATTTCCTTGAAGGCACAAGATGGTTTACGTATCAGATGGAGATGGCAAGCCTTTAATGCCTGCCGAAAGCTATGGCAAGATACGTCATCTTTTAAATGACAAGAAAGACAAAGTGGTAAAGAAAAATCTGTTTGCCATCCAGCTTTTAGACGGCTGAACACGATAGATCCAGCCCATCACTCTTGGCGTAGACACTGGTTCCAAACAGATGGGTCTAAGTTCTTCAAGTGAAGACAAGGAGCTGCTTGCCTGGGATGTCCAGAACACGACAGATATCACTGAACTGATCTCTACAAGAAGAGAAGCACGCCATACAAGACGAAATCGCAAAACTCGATACAGCGCCCCACGCTTCAATAACCGAGTGCGTACTAAACATAAAGGATGACTTGCTCCTTCTGTTGAATGCAAGATTGGCACTCATCTTCATTGCATTGAAGAAGCCCAAAAGATTCTTCCTGTAACCAGGACCGTAGTGGAAACCGCTTCTTTTGATACGCAGAAATTGAAGAATCCAGATATTTCTGGAACTGAATACCAAAATGGTGATCAAAAAGGATTCTGGAATGTTCGTGAATATGTTTTGTTTCGAGACAATCACGAATGCCAGCACTGCCATGGCAAAAAGAAAGATCCAGTCTTAAATGTGCATCACATTGAAAGCCGAAAGACTGGCGGCAATTCACCTTCCAACCTGATTACGCTTTGCAAAACGTGCCATAACGAATACCACAAAAAGATCAAGTCGGGAAAGATTAAAGGTCCAGAAGACTTCAAGCTGCCTAAGCGGACTCAGCCGTATCGAGATGCTGCTTTCATGGGCATCATGCGCTGGACGCTGCTGGAACGATTAAAACAAGCTAACCCTGATCTTGAAGTCGTCAATACCTATGGCTACCTGACCAAGAACAAACGAATTGAACTTGGTCTTGTTAAAGAGCATTACAACGATGCGTATTGTATTGCATGAAATCTCAATGCAAAGCCATTAGAAACATGCCTGTATCTCAAGAAGATCAGAAGGCATAACCGCCAGATTCATCAATTCAATTTCATCAAAGGACACAAACGTAAAAGCAATCAAACCGACCATATGGTTGGCGGCTTCTGCCTCTTTGACAAGGTCAAATTCGAAGGACAGGACTGCTTGATTACTGGACGCAGAAAAAGCGGATATTTTGTTTTGAAAACTTGATCAGGGCAAAAAATCCATAGTGCTGCATCTATGAGGAAATTAGTTCTGATTGAAAGAGCGAATGGATACTTAAAAGAAACAAGAATTCGGCAATTCCTCCCCACCCAAACTGCTTAGCAGTTCTGGATGGTGCATCCTGGCCTGACATGATGAATAAGTACAGTTTCTTGATCATGATCTGCCAGTCAATCCATACAAAAGAGATCATTCAAAATTTGAATCAATTATAACGGATTGAAAATAACAATTATTAGGGAGGAAATAAATGGAGAATACAGCCTTTGATCCATCTCAGACCGCTGTCCTGGTGATCGACATGCAAAAAGCATTTACCGAACCCGAATCGCCAATATGTGTAGCTGGAGCCAAAGAAATCATTCCAGCAATTGCCAAATTTGTAGACCAAGCAAGAGAAGCTGGAATGTTGATTTTCTGGATCTGCCGCCAGCATCTTGCAGATGGAAGTGACATGGAAGAATTTCGCCGAAAGCTGCTCAAAAGGGAAGGATGTCTCGGTCTTTTAGCCCCCATCGGATCCAATGTCTCTTTTAACACCGGCGATGAAAATAAAAAAACAGGACCAGATCATTGCGAAAACGAGATTCAGCGCATTTTACCAGACAAAATTAGTGGGACTGCTTAGAACTAAAGGAATCGATACGTTAATTCTGATCGGCACCCAGACTCCAAACTGTATCCGTGCAACTGCTTATGATGCGATTGCACGGGATTATCAAACGATTGTCATCGGTGACTGCACTTCTTCAGCTTCAAAAGCAGTTCAGACTTCAAACCTTCGGGATCTCGAAAATGCCGGTGTTATCGTAGTCAAAAAAGCCGATGGCCTGAGTAAAACGCTGCATAAATTGTCCTGTCCTGGCACGATCTATCAGCTTAAAGCAAGCTTAAGCTTCATGAAGCGCGAGATGTATCGAGCCTTTGAATTTCCCGCAACAGTATCAATCGGTGATGCCGCCTATGCCATTCTCAATTCTTTTCAAGCAGAGTTTGGTCATTGTTATGGTATCGAATGTAAAGGAGTCCGATATGAGGATGAAATGCAGGCGATGTATAGCGAAGAGCCAAGCCAATCCTTGAAAGTACCTTTATCCCAGATGAATTTGGTTAAAGGAGATGGGATGATACTAATTTATGCTTATGGATCTGACTGGAAATTTATAATCAAAGTCACCAAAGTGATTCCTGATGGTGATCTTTCCGTTGTCCTGAAGATCATAAAAGGGGACGGTCAAGGAATTATTGAGGATATATTTCCTTATGATTTAGCAGGAGCAGTTGAATTTACCAAAAAGACCAATAAACCATTCCCACTGAAAGCCTTCTTTGAAGATCTCTATGAAGATGTGACTTGGGATTATCGCGATTTTGACTTGAACACCCAAAATAGAGATCTGGCAGAACTCTTTAAAAGAGGATAAGAAATCTTTAAGGATTCGAAGTGCCGCTTTACAATGCTCTTTTTCTAGCCAGAAGGGCATTTGCTTGCCAGCTTGAACACAAAAAAAACTCCCTGCAAAGCAGGAAGTCGAAAAGGAAAAGAGATTTATTCGGTCACAACAAATGCGCAGGCACCTGGCGTTAAGGTCAGTTCGCCCGAAACAGTTTCCGGACTCAGATCTGGCAGTTCATTGTTTTCACCAATCACTAACGGGCGGCCATTGAGGGTCATAACTTTGGCACGCATGTTGCCGTTTTCACCTTCCAGAACATAAGCCTGGGACTCACCTGCAGGCAGAGTGACCGTAGTGGGTTCGTTAAGATCGTTGTTGATGATCACATAGACGGCCCCGTTTTTGCCATCTTTACGATTGCGGGCATAGACGTGGGCACCCATGCGGACTGGTTCTTGAGGATCTAAAACCTGGTCGCCCATCAAACGGTTCCAAAGCAGGGCGGCAAAGTAGTTTGGTCTTGGAGAGAAATCATGATGGTCGAGCCATCCATAGTCCGAGCTGGCCAGGGTATTGTGGAAGATAACCCCATCGGTGATGGTTCCAAATTCACCCAGCTCATTGAGGGTGCGCAGGACATCCAGGTAAGTGGAAGCCCAGGTATCGCCACCCCCGCCGGCATCGCCGGATTCAGTCACCCACATCTCGCCGCCTGGAACATATCGATCACGGAAACCCGTGTTGGCTTTAGCCATATTTCCGGCAACCGCCAGATATTCTTCGCTGTTGGCTTTATCCGCCGGCCAGTGAGCCTGCGGCATAACCGAAGCCAGACGCTCGGATACACCATTATAGTAATGGTAGGAATAGACATCCAGAGGCTCTTTGGTTCCATCCAGCAGTTCATCGCAGGTAGCCATCTGCATGGCCAGGTTCTCCACCCCGCCCGATGGTTTGTTATCGGATTGGTCTGCCCCAGGTCCGAAGCCGACATTGCCAGCATCCAGGTTAGAAGGACCTACTGCCAATGCTTCCGGATAGTTTTCTTTCATCCATTTGAAGAACAGGTCCTGGTCTCGGCGGTAATCTGCGGCTGTATAACCGGCAGGAAAGCCGGTATCTTCCAGCATATTGGGTTCATTGGCAAATTCAGCGGCCTCGATTGGCACGCCATATTCTTTTGAAAGACGGAACAGTTTTTCGGCTTCAACTGGCGTCCATGGCTCATCAGCTGAGTGTAGTCCCGGACAGTTGGCTACCGAAACCATCAGTTTGCCATCAACAGCTTTGACAAAATCCAGCACACCAAGCCACTGGTCTTTGGTCAGCACGTTCAGGTAGCCTTCTGGAGGAGTACCGCCGGTTTCGTGATCAAAATCATAATATGTTTTTGTCGCCCAGGTTCCGGAAACACGGATCCACAGCGGTCCGAGTTCCTTGGCCCGTCTGCGGATGGTTTCGTTTTTCAGATCAATTGGAGGATAGACCTGCATCAGATCGCCATACAGTGCCGCAATGCCGCCTTCTTTTGGTTCCACATGGAATTCTTCCACACCGGCAACCTGTTCCGGAGTATAGGCTTTCCAGAACGTACCACCAGTCACTTCAGCGAATTCAACGTTGTAGGAATTCATCATCGGATTGACTTTGCGGACCGGTTTGAGTGTTTCCGGTTTTAGTGCAATTTTATGCATATAAACATCCTTTCAGTTTTACTAAACTGTCTTAATTATACTGTGTTATTGCTAGACGTGATATCGCTTTCATGTGATTTGATGATTTTCCATCTGGATCACAAAATACAGGCAATCTAAAGATGATCAATAACTTCTGTTGAATCAAAGACATCTGAAAAGCAGCCATAAGTACAATCTGGAAGAAAAGCAAAGGATTCACCAGATCTTGGCAAGCGGCTTGTTTTGAAAACGGATGCAAAATGCAGCATTGAAAATGGACTGGCTTGCAGAACAATCAATTGTTAAAGATGGATTTCTCCCATTATCCGTCGTTCCTAGATGATCGGTGAGTACGTCAACATATTTATTGGGATAAAGAAAGCTTGATTAGCTGGATAATTGGTGGTAAAGAAATCTTAAATTTTCCTGAAAAATAGATTGACAATCAAATATTACTCATTTAAAGTACATACTAGTTCTCGGAGGACTTGTAATCGTAAGTGCAGGGCCGGACAAGAGAGCGGATCGCCAATTTTTGGAGGTGTGTTTTACGTATGAAACCGCCGGACAAGAAAGTTGGACAGGTTCGTGTCTCTTGTCCGGCCCTTTTTGTCGGGAGGTATATGAATCTGCTCAAAGAGAATGTTCGTACATTGTACTTTAGGAATAGTCACTAAATAACTTGATTATTTATTGGGATAAATAACATAGTTCCATTGCCCTAATTCGTCACACTCGGACATGTTAATTGTCTCGATTTGCTCATCTGTCAATTTGATTTGCAC
>JADGIS010000081.1 GCA_015233825.1 Erysipelotrichaceae bacterium RD49 | reverse complement strand
AACTCCTCTCGACTCCTTCGGAGTTTACCTGCAGGGCTGCCGCTGAATTTGTCAACTGTCTCTTTTATGTTGTTTTATAACCAACTGCTCTAATGAGCCGTAAAAAAAGCAAACCACCTCATTGAGACGATTTGCTTATCTTAAATTACCTTAACCGAATGGCATTGAATTCCAATTCGTTCTTTGCAAAGTGCCGGGTGCAGAGGTTTGGAACTCATCTGGCTTTCGATCCCCGCTTACGCTTTCGTCAATCAGGACTGGACAAAAAAAGACCCGAGAGGATTTCTCTCGGGCGAATAAAGGCGGGCTGCCGCCTTGAAGTTTGTATTAAAATTAGTCTACTACGTATGGAAGCAGAGCCATCTGTCTTGCGCGCTTGATTGCAGTAGCAAGCTGTCTCTGGTATCTTGCACGAGTGCCAGTTACACGTCTAGGAATGATTTTTCCATTGGCGTTGATGAACCGCTTTAACAGTTCAACGTCTTTATAGTCGATTTCTTTGATTTTATTTTTAGTGAAATAGCAGACTTTTTTACGGCCCATGCGCTGTTTTTTAAATGCCATGTCGGATCCCCTTTCTAGAATGGTAAATCGTCTGATGAAATATCCAGTGTTTGGGATTCATCAAACAAACTCGACGTATCCTCGTCGGTATTGGAAGAAGCTGGTGTGGAATAGCTTGGCGTTTCCGGCTTGGAAGCAGGAGCGCCAAATCCATTGTCGACGCTTTGTGCGTAAGGATTGTTGTTGGAGTTATAGCTTGGCTGATTGTATCCAGATTGGTAATTATCCTGATATCCACCGCCATAACTCTGGTTGGAGTAGCCAGAATTCTGGTATCCCTGATTTTGATAGCCTTGATTCTGGTAGTTATTTCCATAGCTACCATCTGCGCCATGTTCTTGGGAAGCACGGCGGGTTTCAAGGAAATCAAACCGATCACAGATCACGTCCGTGGTATACACTTTCTGACCTTGCTGATTGGTATAGGAACCAGTCTGGAGTGTACCATCGACTCCGATTAACGAACCTTTATGTAAGTAACGGCCGATGGTATCAGCAGTTTTGCCAAAGGCGACACAGGAAATGAAATCTGCTTCCGGCTGTCCTGGTGTTCGATAGGCACGGTTTACTGCAAGCGTAAAGCGAGCCATTGCGTTGCCATTACTTGTCCGGCGCAAATCTGGATCTCTTGTGAGCCGGCCAGTTAACAATACTCGGTTCATTGGCTGTCCTCTACTTTTCTTCTTCTTTTTTGATAACCATCGTGCGGATTACGTTGTTGTTGATCCGGCACAGACGCTGGAATTCTTCGATTCCTGCGTTGTCAGCGGTGCAGTACATAACCACGTAGTGGCCTTTTTTCATGTGATTGATCTCATAAGCGAAATCTTTTACACCCCAGTCATCTACTTTATCGATGGATCCACCGTTTTCGATGATTGGTGCATACAGTCTTTTCTGAAGAGCATCGAACTGTGCTTCGTCCAGAGATGCATTCACAATGTACATAGTTTCGTATTTTTTCATTTTATGTACACCTCCCTTTGGTCTTTTGGCTTTGTTTTTCTGCTTGTTTGCAGAAAACAAAGCAGAGAGCAAGCATGACTTGCCGAATGATCTTACCAAAAAAAGAGGGAATGGGCAACTGATTGCTTCTTCCCTTTTTCCTGTCTTTCGTGTTTTGGCTTGGTTTCTATCTGATTTAGTTTTTATCAATCGCTTACAAAATATAAAAAGCAAATTTGGGGCAGTCCTTATTTTAACCAGCCTAAGCGTTCAAAAGGCCTGTCTTCTCCATTTTTTGATTATGTGATTTGATGTGAAAGCGGTTTTGAATGATGAACGCTCAGGGAGATATATTTTCACAAGTTTGAATTCACCCAGTGAAGATATCAAGAATCTCTTTCAGCCTTCACTTTTCCTTCACAAAACATTCTCGTATCCTTCCTCTGTTATTCAACGTTCATAATACGCATCTTATAGACAATGAATTCTCGCTATGACACAATAGCGTCGTCCAGTTCAGCAAGCCGCATCTATTTTCTTCATCTGGAGTCAAGTTCAATCTCGTCCTTTCATTGTCAGGCTTGGCTGGCTGTTCAAGATGGAAAAGAAGACAGACAGACTTCATGGTTTTTCTTTTCAGTCTGTCTTTCGATCCATCCACCAGTTTGTTAAAGGAGAAATAACCAATGCTCTTCAATGTAAATGTCGAGTCTTTAGACAATCCTGGCCAGAATGGTCAAAAAAATTATTATAATGCTTCCTCTGTTCGGGTCCGTATGCCGGATGGAATCCAGGAAGGAGACATTGAGAAGACCGTCTCAACCTGGATTAACCTGACTGCCCCTAGAGAATGGCAGAACACCATGATGTACTTCCATCTGTGCCAGGATGAAAAGGATAAAGAACAAAGCAACTATATCTGCTCCCAAGAAGAGCTGGAGGCCTACCAGATCATTTTGATGAACTTAGGACCGGATGAAGATGGGATCCCGCCTGCTTTACACTCGATCGGCATTATGATGAATCCGTTTGCCTCTGTAGAAGAGAAAAAAGCGCTTTTGCAGGATGACCCGGGTCAGCCGCTCGATCCAGGTTTGGAAATCTGCTTTGAAGACATGGAAAAGAGTGCCCCCTACTACCTGCAAAAGATGCAAGAGACAACTCGCCAGGAAATGAATGAAGCCTTTGCTAAAGAAAGAGACCAGCTCGAAAAGAAAGTCCAGAAGACCGAAGAAAAACTGGAACAAACCCAGGCGCTTTTTGCCAGAGCCATGATCAAACTCGCTGAAGTCCAAAAGAGTACGCTTGAAGAAGCTATGGTCTCGTTAGACATTCCAAAGGCAGACCAGGCTGCGTATCTCGAGCGAATTGCCCAAAGCAAAGTTTTCAACGACCAGTCCCTGTAAGCTCAAGCTGGCTGTCTTTTTCGACAGTCCAATCCAAACAAACCGATTTAACCTGGCCGCCAAAAAGCGGCGAAAGAAAAGCCTGGACGAAGACCGTTCAGGCTTGTTTTGTCTGTTCAACAGGAAATTTCGATCGATCTTCGAGTAAAACCAGTCTTAGATCTGGATCGAATTTTGGTCGGTGTACAGCTCAACAGCTCGGCTCCCTGGGTCAAAGGCCTCAACACATAAGGCATTCAGACCTGTATGGATGCCGACAGCGCTCACCAGATCAATGACGCGGATCGTAGCTTTTGGATATTTTGCTCTGAATTTCTGAGCGAATTTAACCGCTGCTTCTTCGCTGTCCACATGGGCGACGGTAATATCCGCATTTTCCGGCAGATTGACTTCTGCTAAGTGATCAATGATCCGGTCTTGCGCGCGCGACATGGTTCTGACTTTATCCAGCACATCGACTTTACCCGCCGTGCTTTCATCCAAATGTAAAATCGGCTTGATTTTGAGCAGGCCGCCCAGCATTGCCGCAGCCGGTGTCAAGCGGCCGCCGCGTTTCATATGCTGGAGATCGTCACACAAAACGACCGTATCGGCATGTTTGGCGATGGTTTCCAGTTCAGCCATGATCTCTTCAATGGTATGACCATGCTCATACATAGATTTAGCCGTTTCAATGCAGTGCCCCTGCAAGACCGCTGTGGTAAAGCAGTCAAATCCATAGAAGGCAAGCCCCACTTGATTGGCGGCTGATTCCATGGCATCTAATGTTCCGGAAAGACCACGGCAGATCGGAACGCAGAAGACGCCGTCAAAGCCATCTTTTTTGATTTCTTCAAACAGATCTTCAATGCGGCCTAATGATGGCAGTGAGGTTTTCATCATCACCTGGTTGTGCAGATTGTCAATAATCTGGTCATAGCTGATGTTTTCGCCTTCAGCATACGGCTTGCCATCAATGGTCAGTTGCAAAGGCAGTGAGTAAATGCCTTTTTCTTTCCAATACTCAGTGGAAAATCCTGTCCCACTATCAGTCACAAATGCGAGTTTCATCATAAACAACCCCTTCAATCTTCGGAATAAACTGGATACCGATTGAACCTAAACCCGTATGAGAGGCGATAACTGGAAACATGTCCATGACATGAACCGGCGTTTCGGGGCTGAGTGCATGCAGCATTTCACGTGTTTTTTCAGCCATAGCATCGTCGTTGCCGTTCAGAACGAAAAATTCATAGTCAACGCCAGGCTGGATGGCATTCTTGACCTGGTCAACGCCTTTGGCTACAGCCTTGTGGAATGTGCGGACTTTATCAAAGGAGTCAACTTTACCCTCAGTCGATTTAGCCACTTTCAAAACAGGCTTGATTTTCAGCAGACCACCAAGTTTTGCGGCCAGCGGGGTTAAACGGCCGCCGGCAGCCAAATGGTCGAGATTGTCAACGATCAGGTAGCCCTCTGACTGGTCGACAGCCTGCTTAAGCAGGCGGATGATTTCATCAGGATCTTTGCCCTGGTCGAGCAGCTGCTTGGCTGCAATGGCCAGATATTTTTGAATAGCCAGGGTCGTATAAATATCCAGGGTGTGGACATGGAGGCCAAGACGTTTGGCGGTTGCTTGAACAATCTCGTTGGTACTCGATAATCCGCTTGAAAGATTAATCGCGATAATATCAGTGTAATCCTCTTTGAGTAAGCCTTCAAACAGCTCTTCTTCCAACAGTAAAGGAGGCTGGCTGGTTGTCGGCATTTTGCCATCTTCTAACATTTCATAAAGCATATTTGTATTGAGGTCGACGCCGTCTAAATACTGCTTGTCATCGACGAGAACCTGCAGGGGAAGGAAACCGATTCCAAGGGCATCGGCTTGTTTTTGTGTCAAGCCGCTGCCAGAATCTGTTACAACTTTTGTTTTCATCTCTATCACTCCTAAGCACGAAACCATTCGTGCCAAATTCTTGGCTTCATCATATCATTCCCCTTGCTAAACAATATGGTAAAGAGTACATCTGGGCCTCAAAGCATGGTCAGGCAGATGAATTGACAGATACAGATTTATTTGTTAACGCTTGTAAAACGAATCAAGGTCCAAATTCAGACGGATTATCAATCCTATTCCGATTGAATTTTCCACAGATTCTTTCTTCCTGCTCCACAAAATGGTCAAACAGGCCGCTGAATTTCCTCTCTCAACGGGGAATTCCGTTATGGATATAAAACATTTCGTATTATCCGATTCTGGCAGGCATGACCGCCAACCATACGGCGGCTTTTTCGAGCTCCCTTTTGCAAAACGGGCAACCGACAATTACAAGCAATTGACTATTTTGCCTGTTCACGCCAAAACACCTGGAAAATCTTTCCAGGCGGCAGTCTCTTTTATACAGGCTGCTCTAAACCGTCTGCGAAATCGTTTGATTTTGGGTGCTTGCCGCTTTTGCCATCCGTTCAGGCAGTGTTTGGATAAAGCGAATCAAGACAATGCCTGTCCAGAGACCAGCAACGAGGTCAGCAGCGACAGACGACCAGAAAATTCCTTCCAGTTTCCAAAGATTGGCAAACAAAACCGCGAAGATAACCAGCAGGCCATCACGAAGAATCGATAAAAAGGCTGCCTGCGAAGCCTGGCCAGCAGCCTGCATGAAAATCGAGCCCATTTTCTGCAAGCAGGTCAGCATAATCAAAGACAGGTAAATATGAACCGTCCGGATGGCAAACTGTAAATATAAAGCATCCTGCGCCCCAAACATTTCAACAATCGGCTGCGCAAACAGAAAGAAGCAGACAGAAGCAGCAATCCCTGTTAAAGCTGTCCATATACACATCCGGCCAAATAAGCCACGTACCCGGCTCACATTTCCTGCCGCAAAATTCGTTCCGACAATCGGCTGGCAGCCCGCTCCAATTCCAATTGCGATATTGATGACAATCTGGAACAGCTTCATCAGCACCACAAAAGCAGCCAGCGGAATTTCTGAGCCATATTGGGACAGAGCACCAAAATGCACGAGCAGCAGATTGTTAACAATGGTAATCGCGACAATCGAAATCTGCGAAAGAAAACTGGGCATCCCCAGTCTTGCAATGCGAAAATCCAGCTGCCAGTTTGCCTGAAACAAGGAAAGAGTCAGCCGTTTTTGCGGGTCTTTAAGAAAATAAGCCAGGCAGATGAGCAAGGAAAGCACCTGGCCCAAAACCGTAGCCCAAGCCGCACCAGCAAGCCCCATGTGCAAAACAAAGATCGCAATATAGTCGCCGGCGATATTAAAGAGAGCGCCTGCAATCATCGCCAGCATGGAATACGCCGGCGCCCCATCTGCGCGAATCATTGGCGCCATTGCATTTTGCACCATCGCTAAGGGCATAAACAACAAAATAATGCGTCCATATTCATAAGCAGGGGCCATCAAAGCATCGGAAGCCCCCGCAAAGCGCAGCACAGCCGATGGAAAAAGTAAAAACAGAACGGCAACGATCAAGCTGGAAACAAACGTCATCCAAACTGCCTGTCCACAAAAGCGAGCAGCGTTTTCCTTCTGGCCGCTTCCCTGGCTCAGGGAAAACGCTGCAGCGGCACCATCCCCAAATAATAAGGACAAGCCCCAGCCAAGAACTGTCAGCGGAAAGATGACGCCGGTGGCCGCATTGGCCTGGTAGCCAATGCCGTTTCCGACAAACATCTGGTCAACGATGTTATATAAGCAGCTGACTAACAGCGAGGTAATGCACGGCAGACAGAACTTAGCCATCAACTGTCCGAGTGGTGCTTTTTCAAGAGATTGATCCATTTCGAATTCCTCCATTCTTTTTCTTTGGCAGACACAAAAAAACGCATGTTTTTCCTCCACGAAGATCTGCAGCCAGATTTACGTGGAGTCCACAACATGCGTGAGATTTGCCATAAGTTTTTGCGAGATGCATCTTACCAGCTTTTTTGACTTTCGGCCAAACCTTCCCAGAGGAAAAAGTTCGATGAAACCGCTTTTATTTTTATAAAATCAATTGTTTTATAAGCCCGCTCCCGCCATTTCTGTCCAGTCCTATCCAACGGAATTCATTTTCATTGGCTTTGGCTTTGCGGTCTTCTCTGTTTTTGGGCTTCTTCAAAAAGAACTGCAAGCTTTGCCTTTCACGCTTGCAAGACTTATATTCAATGCCTGCTCATCTGTAATCTTAGTCACTCTTTCATATGGTGAATGGCGAATGGTAAAATATTAGAGCACTCTGCTTCTCAAATCGCCAGTAAAAGGCCGTTGCTTGAAGCACCCCTTTTCATCTGGCCCAGAGTGTTTTTTCTTTCTTGTCTTTTTCGATTTGTACACAATCAAATTCAATCTGATTCTGGTTTTTGCAGCCCGGCTGCCCTGGAAGCCTGCTTTTCAAAACCAGTCCCGCAAGCCGGTCCGCTGGTTCATTGGGTTTCAATCAGGAAGAAGACGATGCAATCCCAGGGAAATTAGAAAGGGACGACCATGAGTTTCATTGAATTCAAAGACGTCCGCAAGGATTACACCATGGGTGAAGTGGTCATCCATGCCCTTGATGGCGTCAGTTTTGAAATTGAAGAAGGCGAATTCGTCATTATTGCCGGAGCTTCCGGAGCCGGAAAATCCACGATCCTCAACCTGCTTGGCGGAATGGATACAGCAAGCTCGGGAACCATTAAAGTCGGCAATAAGATTGTCAGCGGCTTTAACGACAAGCAGCTGACGCTCTACCGGCGCGATGATGTTGGATTTGTCTTCCAGTTTTACAATCTGATTCAAAACCTAACCGTCATAGAAAATGTCGAACTGGCTTGCCAGATCTCCAAATCACCAAAAAATATTGAGCAGACCCTGGATGCGGTCGGACTCAGCGAACGGAAAATGAACTTTCCCTCGCAGATTTCCGGCGGTGAGCAGCAGCGTGTTGCGATCGCTAGAGCGATTGCCAAAAATCCATCCTTGCTGCTTTGCGATGAGCCAACCGGTGCACTGGACTACCAGACCGGTAAGCAGGTTTTACAGGTGCTGCAGGATATCTGTAAAAAAGAAAAGACAACTGTTGTCGTCATTACCCACAACCTGGCGCTCACTCCGATCGGAGACAAGATCATTAAAGTGCGCTCAGGCAAGATTGACAGTATTCAAATCAACGAGCATCCGATGAGTGCCCAGGAGATTGAGTACTGATGCCGCCCATTCTGTTTAAAGACCTTTGGGTGGAGATCAAGCACACGCTTGGGCGCTACTTGTCGATTTTATTGATCGTTGCCCTTGGCGTCGCCTTCTTTGCGGGTATTAAAGCTGCCGCTCCAGACATGACCAACTCCGCTGACGTGTATTTTGATAAATACAATGTCCAGGATATCCAGGTCTATTCGACGATCGGCATCAGCCAGACAGACCTGGACGTCTTGAAAGATATTCATGGCGTTCAGAACGTTCAAGGCCAGTATTCCAAAGACTATCTGGCCAAAAACGGTTCCAAAGAGCAGGTCGTCAAGCTGATCACCTACCAGGACAACCAGAAAATCAACCAGCCGCGGCTGGTTTCTGGACGGATGCCCGAAGCCGACGATGAATGTCTTGTCCAAGGCCCTTCAGCTACCGGCAAGATCATGGGGGAAACCTTTGAGGTCGGCAGTGAAATTGATCTGTACTCGGGCAATGCCACACCTGTTGACGATGACTTGAAGATCACCAAGTTTAAAGTGGTTGGTGAAGCGTATAACCCCAACTTCTTGTCCTACGAGCTGGGCTCTTCGGCCATTGGCTCCGGCAAAGTGGATACCTTCATTTACGTCAAGCAGGATGTGCTGGTCAATGCGGTCTATACCGAAGCCGATGTCATTGTCAAAGACGCCAAGGATGTGGATACCTATAGCGACGCTTATTTTGATCTGACCACACCGGTTGTCCAGCGCATTGAATCGATTGCCGAGGACCAGGTAGCCAAGGACGTCCAGTCCTTTAATGAGGAGATGGATGCCAAAGAGGCTGAAGTCAACGATAAGCTGCTGGAAGCCCAGCATGAGCTCGATCAAGCCAAAGCTGAACTTGATGATGGCAAAGCCAAGTACGAGGATGGCTTGCGCCAGTATGATCAAGGCACAGCCGAGCTTGCTGATGCGAAAGCACAATACGAACAAGGCCTCAAAGACTATGAGGATGGCAAAAAGAAGCTGGAAGACGGACTGGTCCAGCTCAATAACGGCATCGCCCAAATTGAAACCGGCGCCAACCAGCTCGATGATCTGAAGTCTAAACGAACCCAGCTGATGGCAGCTTTGGCAGCTCTGCCTACTCTGTCCAACACGTCCGAAAACATTTCCAGTTTGTACGATCAGCTCGACGAGCTGAACAAGCGGATCGATTCTTTAGAAAGCATCAATCCCAACAGCCTGCTTCTGCCCTCGCTGCGCGAATCAAGAAACACCCTGATGAACCGCATCAATCAAGCCGAAATGAGCACCGAAGACAACCTGAACGAACTGCTCGACCAGATTGGCGGCTCCCAGGCTGCTGGTGAAGCCAATCTTGCCCAGCTCAATGATGCCATCCAGCAAATTGAAGAGGGCCAGAAGCAGCTGCCGGCTTTAAAAGCCCAGCGCGATGAACTGCTTATCCAGCAGGACAGACTTCCGCAAGCCAAAGAACAGCTTGAGGATGCCAAAAAGCAGATTGAAGAGGGTGAAAAGAAACTCGCCGATTCCAAGCCCGAACTGGAAGAAGCAAAGAAAAAGCTGGAGGATGGCCAGGCGGAATATGACAAGGGTGTCAAGGAATTTGAAAAGCAGTCGCGCGATGCCCATGAACAACTCGCCAAGGCCCGGGAAAAAATCGATGTCATGGGGGCGAAATGGATCGTTCTGGACCGCGACTCCCATTACTCCTACCGCGACTACCAGGCTTGTGCTGAACGCATGGATGGCATTGCCGCGGTATTCCCCGTGTTCTTCTTTCTTGTCGCCGCATTGGTGTGCATGACGACCATGACCCGCATGGTTGATGAAGAACGAAATGAAATGGGGACCCTGAAGGCGCTTGGCTATTCGCGTATGCAGATTGCCGCCAAGTATCTGCTCTATGCCGGATCTGCTTCTCTATTGGGCTCGATTCTTGGCTGCGCTGTGGGGATGTTTGTGTTCCCGCTCATTATCTACAACTCCTGGAACTTGATGTATAACCTGGAATCGATCCAGTACAAGTTCCAGCCGCTGCTGATGCTGACGGCTTCGGGTATCGTCACATTGGTTGTCCTGGCGGCTACCTGGTTTTCGATTTCTAAAGAAATGCACGAGGTTCCAGCCCAGCTGATGCGTCCGAAAGCAGCCAAAGTCGGCAAGCGGATCTTGCTGGAACGTATTCCCTGGTTCTGGCGCCGTTTATCATTCATGCATAAAGTCACCATGCGAAATCTCTTCCGCTACAAGAAGCGCTTTTTCATGACCGTCATTGGGATTTCCGGCTGTTCGGCCCTGCTTTTGGCCGGCTTTGGCTTGAATGATTCACTCGAAGACATCATTCCCCGCCAGTATGAGGCCATCAGCCATTACAATGCGATGGTTAAAGCCGAAAACTACATGAATGAGCAGGAAGCTGCCGAACTGGCGCAGCGCCTTCAAACTGTTGAGGGTGTTAATGCGACCATTTCTTTACAGGTGCTGCCGATTACCGTTCACTATAACCGCAAGGATGTTTCGGCAAATTTAAACATCATTTCAGATCCAGAAGCGTTTGAAGACTTCACGACCTTCCATCCGCAGACTGCTGACTCAGCCGACCATTTAAGCGATGATGGTGCGCTGATCTCGGTGCAGACCGCGGAGAAAATGGGTGTCGGGGTTGGTGATGAGCTGACCTTTACGACCAGCGAATATGACCAGGAAGTCAAAGTCAAAGTAACCGGAATCTTCGAGCAATACACTGGCCAGGAAATTTACGTTACCCACGCTTACTTCGATACCCTTGGCATCAAAGAGAAGCCTTCGGCGACGATTCTGCTCCAAAACGAAAGTGTCGATAAAGACTTTGAAGCAGATCTTGGCAATGCCTTGATGTCTGATGACGATGTCCGCTCCGTTACCTTCT
Source organism: Erysipelotrichaceae bacterium RD49 (assembly GCA_015233825.1). Classification (GTDB taxonomy): domain Bacteria; phylum Bacillota_I; class Bacilli_A; order Erysipelotrichales; family Erysipelotrichaceae; genus Allobaculum. Next base: position 1,259 of record JADGIS010000081.1, on the reverse strand, counting down.
ATTCGAGCATGCAGGAAAACTTCATGGAAATGCTGACATCCATCAAGCTGGTTGTCTTCGTTCTGGTCCTTTGTGCGGCGATGCTGGCTTTCGTTGTGCTCTATAACCTGTCAAACGTCAATATTTCAGAGCGTATGCGCGAAATTGCCACGATCAAAGTCCTTGGTTTTACCGAAAAAGAAGTCAATGCCTATGTTAACCGCGAAACGTTGATTCTGGCTTTGATCGGGAGCGTGGTCGGCCTGGTGCTTGGCTATTATCTGCACGATCTGATTATTTCCATGGCGGAACTGGATAGTGTCCGTTTTGGCCGCACGATCTTATGGCAGTCTTATGCGTATTCTATTGGCTTGACGATGGTCTTCACATTGATCGTCAACTTCATCATGAAATACAGCCTGCGCCATATTCAGATGGTTGAATCGCTCAAGGCAGTGGAATAAAAAGCAGGTTTTAAAATCGGGCCATTCAAGCGAGCTGGCTGACCAGAAACCAGGGCCGATCCAGCTTGGCTTGGATGAGTCAAACGGATGTTTTTCCCTCTCGTTTTATCAATCAGGTTATCAATCAGGCGTGTTTGCAGCACGCCTTTTTGTTGTGTGCCGGGCATGGTGCATAGCTTGCTGGTAAGTCCAGCCTCGGGAGTCATCGCCAAGAGTAGAGAAGTGCAAGCGGTCCAGCCGTAAGGGGGGTCGTGAAGGAAGCACGTATCAAAATTCCGAGCCTATGAACAAGAACGTGATATTAAGGCCGTGTAGGTGGGAGAGGGCGCAACTGTACCTTAACCCTATAGATGAACGTAAACCGAAGCGGTAAATCGCTGGGGCCACGGAATGACAGTTATGCATCTTACCCCGGGAGATCCTGTGGACAATTCCATCGCGACTTCGTGAATCAGCCAAGCGGCCAGGTTCAAAGCCGGTGCGGTTGGTCGAAAAAGGTTTATCACAGGAAGTCAGCAGAAGCCATAGTAGGCCGCAAGGCTGAAGGGCTGAACAGATAAAACAGTCTTAAGTATGTATGATAAGCAGAACGATAATCTGTAAACCTAGATGCAACATCCAGAAAGAACGTATGCCGGAAGGTGAGCTGCAAAACTAGGTGGGATCATTCGCCTGCTTTAAAGACGACAGAAAAGGAGACAGACAATGAGCTTAAAACAAATCTTATCCCAGCTGGGACCAAGAAGCCCTCTCGCTTTCTTACTGGATGACGCCAATATTGAAGCGGCAGTCAAAGCAGTCAAGGCGAATAAAGGA
>JADGIS010000080.1 GCA_015233825.1 Erysipelotrichaceae bacterium RD49 | reverse complement strand
AGATGTGTATAAGAGACAGACCTAATTCATAGCAAGTAGTTTAGATAAGAGTATGAGGTTCTTCTTATAGTTCCGATTATGTAAATATTATTATAGAAAATAAATTACATATTTTAGGACAAAAGCAAGGATTTGAAGCAAATAAGAATCTATAAGTGGAAATCAAGTTTGGGTTCGCAAATATACATTAACGAACCCAAATATACTGTAAAAGACGTAGAGAATGGAAAAGCCGATTTTTATAGGGAAGGAAAATAGAAGACGTATATTTTTGCTTCAAATGTTTGATAAATAGTTTTAATGGCTAAATTTCAAATTATATAAACTGTAGTTCCCAGTATTAATTCTACCGAGGGGAAATTTAGTGTTCATGTAGTTGTTCTTTTTCGAGCATTTCATATTCTTTATTAGCTATGAAGTATGCTCCACCAGCTCGAATATGTGTTAATGCGGTATACAATAGGAACACCTTGAATCATGGTAAAGAGAGATATTACATCACGTCATTTAGCAATTTAAACAGCTATAAATGTCGGTATAAATACTATTTAAATATTTATGCATGGTAGTTTATTCTCTGAATTACTTTAAGCTTGATAGAGATCTATTTAATCTATATTGTCTGCTTAATATGAACAGTAAATATCAAGTTATTTGGTTTCTCTTTTTGTACCATAACCAAATATTTGGCGACTTTCTCTCGTTAGAATTATTTCTACCGAGAATACACTCCAGTTATTGATAGAAGATGAACCTAGAGATTAAAAACATTGATAGATAAGGGGATTACCTAACGCTTGGATTCCAACAATATCTCCTCGTTAGAAAAGATCTGGGAACTACAGATAAATAAATATGGAATATCTGATATAGATGTAGGGCGGGTGTAGGCAATGACTTTTCAAATATAGAAGAGATTCAAATGGACGAACAGGAACGAATAACATCCTTATACGGTTACGGCAGCAAAGTTAAATCGCTTATGAAGACTAGATCCAAAGAGATGGCATCTTAATCATCGTCGAAATGAAAAAGGAGGAGCGTCACAATCACTCCCCGCAATGGAAGGTCACAGTTTTTTCTTCAGTCCTGTTTGGATCTTTTATGATATGGGCTGTCACAGACGGGATGCTGCAATCCTCAGCGGACTGAATAAAATTGAGAAGGTCATGGCGAAGTTTGCGTAAATTCTCCTCTTCTTTTTGGTTGATCAGGTAGTCTTCGACTTGCATTTGATAGACTTTACGAATTTCATCAATAGCTTTTTGATGGGAAGAACTTTTGATGGTCTTAATCAGGAGATATAAGGTAAAACCATTGATAGCAACCAAAAGAGCCAATGAGATGAAATAATCGATTTCAAAACGTTTAACGTTTAATGGGTTAATACTTCCTAGAATACATAAACCTGTGCTGATTAAATTCAATAGTAAACAACTTACGGCAGGAGCGGCTTTCGTTACTTGTCGAAAAGGGGATGAAAAGAGCCAGAGCATCAGGTACATAATGATGGCAAGGGTACAATTCGCTATTAGGTAAACAACATCCATCCGGTCAGCCATTAAACTTGGAAATGAAACTGTTGGAAAGATAGCCAGCATTTCAGCTAATATAAGACATACTTCGTAAAGTAATATCCCAATGAGGATTTTCTTCCAGGAAAGCTTATAGAAAACAATCCGTCCGGTAATCACCAGTACAACCATATTTAAAAAATTGCGAATAAAAATTCCCATTGAAGTAAGCCACTGGTTTATTGGAAAAAGTAATACGTCGAATACGAGCATAAAGATCATGAAATCGCGTTTTCGGTGTTGTGATTCAAAATAAAAAACCAAGAATAGGGATTGCATGACCGATTGAATAATGAGGTTGAACAACAGTTGCTTTGGTGTCATATTGGCTGATTCTCCTTTAAGCATAAAATGGCAGTAGACTTACAGAGATGGGCATTTTGATCAAATTCTGCCAAGTAGGAACCACCAGTCTCTTTGCATGTCTGTTCAATAATAGATAAACCCAATCCATGTCCTGGATCTGCCTTAGTCGTCTTTCCAATGGTTGGTCCGTGAAGGGCTGTATTTTCTACCTTTATGACAAGACGATTCGCCCTGCAAAATAATTTGATGTTCATTTTAACTGGACAAATTGGATCCACTTGCTTGGCTTCCAATATTGCTTGCTGAGCATTATCGATCAGATTGATCAAGACTGCTAGAAGGGAAGAATCTTCAATACCTAAAGTACAAGGCAGCGCTGCTGAGACAGAACAAGTAATCCCCTCTTTTTGAAGCTGCAAAACCTTATGACGCAAGATCGCATCTGATAAAGGATGAGGGCAATACCGTTGGTAACTTTCAAGAGGTAAAGTCAATACGTTGTTTCCAGTTTGCAGAGTATTGATCAAACGCAGCAATTCTTCTCTTTCTGCTTTCAAAGAACCCTGTCTTTCTTCGAGCAAATGTTGACAAAGCTTGGCAGATTTCTTTTTCGCATTTAGTTCAATGACATTCTCCGTTCGGTAAAGAAGGGCATAGACAAGAAATAAGATTCCCGCTATAAACGGAATCAAAAACAACACCCCTGAATAAAGGGACTGGGAAAACTGCTGATAGAGAAAGGGGAGGATCGCCAGCAGCAAGGCTTCAAGTCCAAGCAAAAACAGGCTATAGATAAAAATCTTTTTCACAGAATTTCCTCTCCAAATCGACTGAGCCAAGAATGAAAGGCAGTTGCCACGGATGAATGCTTGCGTCTAGATACAGGGACAAGCAAGCCGTTTTCCAATTCGATCTGGTCGGAGGAAAGCTGCCGAATCTTGGCTAAATTCACAGTATAATTGCGATGGCATTGAATAAATGAATCGACAGGAAGGCGCTCTTCCAATTCTTTGCGGCTTTCCTTCACTTGGTAAACCTTTGTGGCAGTCGTCACCATGCTCATCCGCCTGGAACGATCGATGCATAAGATCTCATCTGTTCGCAATCTGACTAACTGGCTGGTTTCATGAAGAACCATAAATGACGATTGACTCAAAATGCGCTGCGCTTTTGCGAGTGCGGCTGGAAGTTTTTCAGTCATTATCGGCTTATAAACGAAGTAACAATGTTCCGCTTCATAAACGTCAAATACTTTTTCCAAATACGCACTGATAAAGATAATTGGCGAATCTGGTGAAAGGGCATGAATCCGCTTGGCGGTTTCAATGCCATCTTCTCCATTTTTCAAAACGATATCTAACAATATAATTGCCGGCTGACCAAATGTTGCAAGCTCTTCAAGCAATGCTTCTGTATTCGTAAAGCCTTGAATATCGTATGAATCAGAAAACGTCTCAATCAGCTGTTCAACATTCCGGATCTGATTTCCGCTATCATCACAAATCAGCAGCGGCTGTTTTAAATCCATATCTTCCTATCTCCCTTTGATTTTCTTTCTTCTTACCAAACTGCTTTCTATCACATCACCTTCAACTCACCATCACTCAAAAAGATGGATAAGACGGACCATAATTCAATCTTATGATAATCTCTCTCAACAAAAATACCGTTCAGTCCATGATTTCAGCGCGTTCGGCAATTTAATGGATAGACGACATAATTATGTGCTTATGATGTGAAAGTGGTCTTGTACCAAAATTTACCGTACATATAAATTTGATACAACCTTGACATCGTACGGATATTAAATACTAGGCGAAAAAGTATCTAAGGTGGTCTTTTAGATAGTTGATAAACGATAGAGTGCAAATAAAGGATTCCATTAATCTCTAATGCCAAGCATTAGATAGAAAATTCTGTTTATCTAATAGACCCGAGATAGAAAGGAAAGAGAAAAAAAGTAAAAACGAACGAATATGAAAAAGAGAAGTTTAGTAACAGCTAGTCTTGCTGCATTGTTGATGTTGGGAAATACCAATTTGATGATTGCTGCAGATTCCTTTGAAACGAATGAATTCAATGGATTTCAAGACCTTGATTCTGAAACAGAAGAACAAAAACAAGAGCGTGAACAGTTATTAGCTGAACGTGTGCAGCATTTCAAGGATGTTGTTTGGCCTGCAATTCAAAGTAATGAATCACTAACTTACAAACTCCATTATGTAGATGGAGCTGGAAAACATCTTTCTACCGAAACCAGAGATTTCAGTTCAGCAGAATTAGTACGCGATCCATCTGTCTGTGCCAATAAGGAAAAAGGGGTTTATCTCTATGAAGTTCCTCTTCTTCCAGAAAATATCAAAGGGAATAACTATTTGTACTCTACAGGTGTCACTTGGCGAAACTTTATTGAAACAGTGACTGAAGATGGCCAATCAGTAATCAAGCTTCTTACTGATGAAGATGTCAAAAAATACGAGTTACACATGCTTAATCAACCCGGAAACCATATTGTTTCTTTGATGAATGTAACGTATGACGATTATGTAGCTGGGACATCCCCTGAAAAATTGTCTAAGGTTACTATCCGTTGCCAGAAAAAAGGATCTAACGACTACATTGATGTAGAACTAAATGATTGCCTAGTTAGTGAAGTTAGAGGAATGGAAGCTATTGTAGAAGACTGGGACAGTTTTACCAATAGTGGAGTCTCCAACAGAACAATAGGCTGCAGTATTCCACTTAGTCCTTTTATCAATGCTTTAGAATCGCAAGTTGGCAAAAAAATCACGCTGACTGGATATCAGACAGTAGAATTTTCTAACACTCCAACGGCAAATGAACTTGCAGCAGGAGGACCATCTATTCAAGATATGGTTAGACAAAACAAACTAGTTGCAGGTTTTTATGGAAATGATACAGACGGATATGAGTGGGGATTTGGAAAAAAATACAAGACTGTAATCTACTTTGATGAAGCGAATACGACTTCTGGCTCAACCTTTGGGTCAGGATCCACATCGCGGCCTTCATCAAAACCCGTAACTCCTCCAACAAGCACCACCTCTAAACAGTCATACCGTTTGTATAATCCTGCGACTGGAGAACATTTCTTTACCACCAACAAAGCGGAACATGATCTGCTTGCTGGAAGCGGAACATGGAAATCAGAAGCAAGTACCTGGAATACGCCGGAAAAATCGGATTATCCAATTTACCGTTTGTGCAATCCCAATACAGATGACCACCACTATACGATGAATGCTGGGGAACGTGATGCTTTGGTTCGTCTCGGCTGGCGTGATGAGGGAATTGGCATGTTTTCTGCAGACCAGAATGGTCAGCCAGTTCTTCGTCTGTACAATCCAAATGCAAAAGTTGGATCTCATCATTACACCACCAGCGCAGCTGAAAAAGATCGCTTGGTAAGCCTTGGATGGAAGTTCGAGGGTGTTGGTTTTTATGGAGTGAAATAAATATTACTTTAAATTAAATTATATAATTATATATTTAATATATTTAAGCGATATAAAGCAGAAATGTTTTGATGATAAAGCGTCAAAGAAAGGTGAAAGTTGCATTAATTGGAGATTGCAACAAGTTACATGATGAAAAGAAGACAACTCTTAGGTATTGCCTTAGCTGCTATTCTGACGCTGGGAAATGGAACCAGTATGATTCTGGCAACCCCTAATACGGAGAATGATGATTTTGCAGATAGTGGGTTTACAGAAATTACGCCCAAACCATTATCTGAGGACCAAATGAAAAAAATGGTTTTTACTGAAGGTCCTTGCATAAAATATCAGGTTTGGAATTTCGAAGAAGGTGCATCATTAAAAAAGGGTGAGGTTACAGTGCTAACTGAAGAAAATACTGATTGCTACAGTTTAACAGTGCGAAAACACTCATCCTGGTCGTATGGATTGGTAGTAGATGTTAAGCCTCCTTTGGAAGATAAGTCGATAACTTATTATGGGCAGACCGGCCAAAATGTAGATGGGAATAACGTAGGTTCGAGTTCTCTGAATTTTGATTTTGACTATGTATATGATACTGATACTGAGCAAAGTAGCTGGAAATTAAGGGATGTTGTTACTTATGCTGGTGGTGAACCGATTAAATGGACCGAAAACCATATTCTTACTCTTTTTACGGGTCCTAAGAACGTAAAATTGGATAGCTTAAAACTAAGTCTTAAATCAGAGACAGATTCATCGCATTCTTATACACCTACTTTTACTAATCTGGATGCAGAGGTAGAGTTTTATAGTTTCACAGCAATCCCAGATGAAGGATTGCCTGCCCCGCGCCAGCTTGGAGCCAAAATCCCGTTGACTATTCTGACTGAATACCTTGAAAAGCAGACAGGCCATAAAGTAACCATTACCCAAAGAAAAGGATTTGGAGAAGAAGTAAGTACTGAAGCTGCGGGTGTAGCATGTGTGATTAATGAAACCACTTTATATGGACTTTTCAGCCCAGAGTCTGAAGGTGGGTACGCTCTTCGCAATACGGATTTTTATGGAAACCATACAGATCTAATTGATATTTACTTCTCAGAAGAAAGTTCAGTGAATCCTGGTCCCGATAGACCATCGAGACCTTCTACGCCATCAAAGCCAAGCAAACCAACTGAGCCAACAGGCGATTCCACGCCAACAATCTCGTATCGTTTGTACAATCCAAATACCGGAGAACACTTCTATACGACAAATAAAGCTGAACATGACATGCTCAAGAGTGTGGGCTGGAATTCTGAATCTGGAACTTGGGAATTGCCAACGAAGCCGAATTATCCGATTTACCGTCTCTATAACCCTAATTCTGGTGACCATCACTACACTTTGAGTGAGGGCGAAAAGAATGCATTGATTGGTTATGGCTGGAAAGATGAAGGAATTGGAATGTACTCGGCTGATGATGATGGAGAAGTCATTTACCGTCTGTACAATCCGAATGCTAAAGTCGGTCAGCACCACTACACCAATAGCAAAGCCGAAAAAGATATGCTGGTTAAAGCTGGCTGGAAAGATGAAGGAACCGGCTGGTATGGCTTAAAGTAATCGAAAATCAGCGAGTTGATTCAATAAGACATTGAATGCCGCAAAGCTGATCAAGATTGCTTGATGCAATTGAGATGTTTGAAGCTGCCATTGAGCGTCTAACGCTTGATGGCAGCTTTTTGCGTTTGAAAGTTTGGGAAAAGGGAAGCTGAGAAGGTTTTCGAACATGGAAGTTGGAACGGATTTACCGTTATACGGCAATCGAGAATTATAGTGTTGGAAGCGTTCTGGAGTATTAATAAATCAATTGGGAGGCAAAAATAAAGGCCCGTCAATGGACGGGCAAAGTCAAAGAGGGACTGAAGAGATCTCTTAGACTTATTTATTCAGCTTTTTCTAAACGTTTGTAAAGATCGATCATCTGAGTGGCAAGTGCTTTGAATTGTTCTGCGCCCATCATCTGGTCTTCTGCATGCAGCAATAATAAGGAAACAGGGGTTGATTCGCCAGCAGCTTCTTTTTGAATGAGTTCAGCATGAGGACCATGACCTTCGTTCATGTAGTCATCCCCCTGTTTGATGTATTCGTCAGCTTTTTCGAAGTTGCCATTTTTTGCTTCTTCAATAGCAGACATATAAGCAGTTTTGGCGCCTCCGCTGTTTGCGATGATCTGGAAGCAAATCATTTCCATACCTTCCATGGTATTTCCTCCTTTTGCCGGTTGAGCCTGGCCTTAGCGGCGCAGGGAATACACAGAAAACCTGAACAAATCATAACGATGACGGGAAATCGAATATTCAAAGGGCGTGCCGTTGTCCAGATAGGCAATCTGCTCAACAACGAGCACAGGCTCAATATCCTTTAATCCCAGCTCCTTATGATCGAGATCTGAAGAGATATCTGCGCTTGTCGTTTTTTGCGCGGCTCCAATTCGGTAGCCGAGTTCTGATTCGATATAGTTGTAGACCGATTTATGCAGGATATCCTCGGTGACGCCGGGAATCACTGCAGGGGACATATAGGTCTGTTCAATGACGTAGGGCTGATCATTGACCCGTCTTACACGCAGAATGTCATAGACCGGATCGTTAACACGGATGTTAAGGTTTTTAGCGATCTCTTCAGTCGCAAAGATCAATTGAAAACGTAAAACCTTGGAACTGCCTTTGCCATCGGTTGCGCGGGTGAAGCCGCTCAGTTCGCGTTCGAAGATTTCTACTTCGCGTTTGGAGCTGGTCCTTGAAAGAACAAAGCTGCCTTGTCCCTGGCGTCTGTAAATCAAACCTTCAAGGACGAGCATGTCATAGGCTTTTTTCACTGTCATGCGGGAGCATCCGTACATCTCGCACATCGACAGTTCATCAGGAATCATTTCTCCAACTTTATATTCGCCATCTTCAATTTTCTTTTTCGTTTCTTCGTAAATCGTTCTGTACTTGGTTTTCATATTCGCATTCTGTAGCCGGATTCTTGTACGGGTCTACTATACCCCTTTTCTCTTAATATAGACAATAGGATTCGAAAAATATTTACAATATGCAAGTATTTGTCTGTACATTTCCGAAACATGTTGTTTGAACACACAAATCGGAAATGGATCGGGAAGTCCGCACAGATACGGTCACATCCAGCTTGCTTCTCGCTTTCTAAACGCATTCATTGTACCGTAAATGACTGGCTTCTGCTTCAAAATATATAGATTTATCTCTTATTCTTAGTAAAAAATTGCAATACGGGGGATAGACATTTGTTGAAGCCACTTCACCTCAAAACCCGCACAGCTTTCGATCTGGTCAGTCAGCACAAAGACTGACTGTTTGAAAAGCAAAGTGAGAATGCCTGTTTGCTGAAAGAAATATCCTGGAATCTAAGCATATTATTTCTATTATGTCAATGGATGAAGAATCTTCATGTCAAGACAAACCGTTTTCAATCCCTTAACTTTATAGATTATATGTCTAGACAACTGAAGAATTGTTGATAAAATATGGGTATAAATCCCATAATCTTTCAAAATTCCCGTGTCAGTCTCTGACATGAAGGGACCAGCCCCCTAAAAATCTTAGAACCTGCTGGGCCCATTTCTATCTCGTCTGACCGAAGTATTGGCCGGACATCGAAATGGCAGAGCTTTCAAGGCGTTTTGAAGAGCGTTGGATGCAAAAGGGAAGAATGCGCAGTCAAAATCTGTCCGATTTCACTTAGACATCTATAAAGTATTCAGTCCTCGTACAATCACAAATTGTATATGTCAAAAAAGAGAAATGTTGAAAAAGATGTGAGAAATGACTAGACAATTAGAAGTGAATTGGATAGACTAAAGACACATCAAGAAAAGGAGCGAGAAAAGATGGAGCAAAAACTTCAGTTTCCTGAAGGCTTTTGGTGGGGAGCTGCGAGCAGCGGACCTCAGACCGAAGGCTGGTATGGAAAGCGCCACGAAAATGTGATGGATATCTGGTATCGCAAGCAGCGCAATGACTTCTTTGATGGAGTCGGGCCTGACGTGGCGAGTGACTTCTATCATCACTATCCTGAAGACTTCAAGCTGATGAAAGAGATCGGATTGAATACCTTCAGAACTTCCATCCAGTGGACCCGATTAATTAAAGACCTCGAGACTGGTGAACCCGATCCCGAAGGCGTTGCGTTCTACCGCGATGTCATTGCCGAAGCCAAGAAGAATGGAATCGAATTGATTTTCAATCTTCACCACTTCGACCTGCCTGCTGAACTGTTAGAAAAGTACGGGGGCTGGGAAAACAAGCATGTTGTGGACCTGTATGAAAAATTTGCCCGTACAGCGTTCGAGCTGTTTGGCGATGACGTCAAGTATTGGACCACATTCAATGAACCGATGGTCATTCCGGAAGCGGGGTGGCTGTATGGATTCCATTGGCCAAAGTACACTGGCAAGGGAAAAGAAGCCCTGCAGATCATGTACAACATCAACCTGGCCAGTGCTAAAGCCATTCAGGCCTATCGGGATCTTAAAAAAGAGGGGGAGATCGGTATTATCCTCAACCTCACCCCAAGTTATCCCAAATCCCAAAGTGAAGAAGATCTCAAAGCTGCTGCCTTTGCGGATGACTTCTTCAACAACAGCTTCTTAGATCCAGCGGTTAAAGGAGAATTCCCCAAACATCTGGTTGAAGTGATCGAAAAAGACGGCGTAAAGTGGGATGAAACCTCTGAAGAACTTGAAACGATTAAAAACAACACAGTCGATTTCCTCGGTGTAAACTACTACCACCCCAAACGGGTCAAAGCCCCCGCTAACCCTGATAAGTATCCAGACTGGATGCCTGATAAGTACTTTGAAGAATGGGAATGGCCAGAAGCCAGAATCAATCCATACCGCGGCTGGGAAATCTATCCGGAAGCGATGTATGACATCGCAAAAAACGTTCAGGACAATTACGGAAACATCAAATGGTTCGTTTCTGAAAATGGAATGGGTGTTGAAGGCGAAGAAAAATACCGCAATCCAGATGGATCAATCGATGATGATTACCGCATCGAATTCTATAAGGAACACCTGGCTCAGCTTCATCGAGCGATGGAAGAAGGATCGAACTGCTTTGGCTATCATCCTTGGACCGCATTTGACTGCTGGAGCTGGAACAATGCCTACAAAAACCGCTATGGCTTTATCGGCATCGACTTGAATGACCAGAAGCGCACGATCAAAAAATCCGGCCGCTGGTTTAAAGAGGTGGCTGATGCCAATGCAGTTATCATTGAAACAGAAGACTAATTCGAAATAGAAGATTAATAAAAATAATCATAGAAGACAATAAAAAACGTCTATAGAAAGGTTTATATGACACAGACATCTTCTAATGGTTTCATGACAAAATTTGCAGACTTCGCTGCTAAATTTGGAAACCTGCTCTATCTGCGCACGCTGCGTGATGCTTTTGCGACGATCATGCCGCTTTACATTCTGGCTGGTATCGCGGTTTTGTTAAACAACACCGTCTTTACCTGGATCTTCTCCGGTGACGCTCTTGCCAATGTTCAATACTGGGGCAACGCACTGGTAAATGGTACTTTAAATATTTCCGGTCTGCTCATTGCAGCAACCATCGGTTATTGCTGATCTGTCAACAGAGAATTTGACAACCCTCTGTCCACTGCAGTCGTTGCGGTAGCCGGCGTCGTTGTCATGATGCCGATGCAGGTGGAATTAACGCCAATTGCCGAAGGCGCAAATGCGGATATCTTCAGCGGCGTCCTGACTTACAACAACTTAGGAACCGGCGGTATGTTTGCTGGTATCCTCATCGGTCTTTTGATCTCTGAGCTTTACATCAAATTATCCAGCATGAAACAGCTCCAGATTAACCTTGGCAATCAGGTGCCGCCAGCCGTTGGAAAATCCTTCAACGTCCTGATTCCAGTTATGCTTTCTTTGGCAATCTTCGCAATCTTTGCCACACTGATCGCTCTTTGCGGCACCGATTTGATTACTTTGATCAAGAACTTTATCCAGACTCCATTGAAATCCATCGGTACAAGCCTTTGGGGCACGATTATTCTGTATACCCTGGGTAACCTGCTGTGGTTATTTGGTATTCACCAGTCTGTCATTTACTCCTCGATTCTTGAACCACTGTTGATCATCAACATTCAGGAAAACATCGCTGCCTATGCAGCTGGCACTGCAATCCCTAACGTAATCAACGTATCCCAGGTTACTTCCTTCGGTCTGCTTGGCGGATCTGGATCCACCCTGTGCTTATTGATCGCAACCTTTATCGTTGGCCGCAACGCCGCAACAAGAAACGTAGCCAAGCTGTCCATCGTTCCAGGTCTGTTCAATATCAATGAACCGGTACTGTTTGGTTATCCAATCGTGTACAACATCACCATGGCTATTCCATTCCTGTTGGTTCCAGTTATGGGTATCGTGATTTCCTATCTGGCAACTGTAGCGGGTCTGATGCATCCATGTGTAACCCTGGTTCCATGGACCACTCCAGTTCTGCTTTCTGGCTTCTTGGCAACCGGCGGTGACTTCATGGCTGTTGTTGTCCAGGCTGTCGTGCTGATCCTTGGCGTCCTGATCTATATGCCATTCGTTAAGGTCAACGATAAAGTTATGGAACGTCAGGCTGTTGAAGCAGATGACGACGATGACGATGACGTATTCGATCTCGACTAATTCAAATCATTATCATCTAAATAGTATATGCTGATCAAATCCAATTTTTTGCAAAAGAAGGACAGCGGCGCTGTAAGCTGTTAATTATATATTTGCCTTATACGATTGCTTAATTGAATCAAAAATGACTGACTCAACTCAAAA